>CAYVKB010000001.1:0-50653 GCA_964451985.1 uncultured Fimbriimonadales bacterium
TGCTTGAACCGAACAGCGGCTGTTGGAGGGCGAGGCTCCGCCGAGCCATCTGTCTCTCTGTCTTCTTATACTGTAGGGATTGTACAGCGGACGGCTCGGCGGGAGCCTCGCCCTCCACGAAAAGGATGGACGGCTCGGCGGGGGGCCCCCCCCGCCACGAAAAGGATGGACGGCTCGGCGGGCGCCTCGCCCTCCAAACGTGAGCTTTGCGTGGACATAACCGCACTTTGTGTTTTAGGCTGTCTTTTGTGTTCAAATCACACTTACTGCCAGTAGCCACGACTCGAGGCAATCGGGCGCGTGGTGGAGAAGTTGCAGTTGCGGGTGATTGGGCAGAGCATGACGCAGGATCTGCAATGCGCTGCCGTAGTCGCCGTAGGCATAGGCGCGGAGGGCGTCGGAGAGTTCGGGCTGCTCGCGCAAGCGCAAGGCGAGGGCTTTCTCAATCAGGCGGTCGCGACGTGGCTCATCGGCAGTGAGGAGGGTATAGAGGGAATCGTAGCGCCCCAGCAGTTGCGCGACACTGAGGGCGATTTGCTGGCGGACGAGGGTAGAGGGGGCTTGCGCCATCGTCGTCAGCAGGGACGGGATGTCGGTGGTATCGCCATGCTTGGCAAGCGCGCGGGCTAACGGCGCAATCACGGCGGGGTCAGACTCGGCTTGGAGGTGCGCGCGTAGCATCGGGGCGAGATGGGCATCGGAGGGCAGCGCGGCAATCGCCATCGCCGCGTCCGCGCGCACATCGGTAGACTCCGATTCCAGCCAGCGGACAAGGCGCAGCGTGTCCACGCATTCCTGCACGGTATGGGGGTCGGCGTGTTCCAGCGCGGCGGCAAGGGCTTTCAGCAGGTTCGACTGTTCCAGCGGTCCGGGTGCGCGCTCCAGTCGTTCCAGCAGGGCGGGTAGGGCGTGCGGGTCGGCGATGTGCCTGAGTGCCTGAATCGCTGCAATCCGCACCTCGATGCGTTCGGCGTCCAGCAGAGTCGTGAGTTCCTCGGTTGCGTCGGGGCTACCAATGGCGCCCAACGCTTCGGCGGCTTCGAGGGCGAGGTCACTCGCGGGGTCTTTAAGAACTTGCAACAGCGCGGGCACGGCACGCGGGTCGCCAATCGCCCCCAGCGCTTTGGCAGCTTCACGGCGCACTTCGGGAATCGGGTCGCGCAGTGCGGTAATCAGCTCCTCCACTGCCAGCGGGGTCTTCTCCTCAGCTAAGGTGCGCACGGCGTTCAGGCGCGTGGCGACGTCCGCTCGACCCCGCAATTGCCGCATCGCCCGCCAGCCGCGCGGACGCGCCGACGCCCGCAGCTGCGACAGCACATACCGCGTGGAACGCTCATCTGGCTCGCGAATGCCCCGCAGCCACGGCAACGCAAGCAACCGAAGCAGTGACGCCATTCCAAACAGCACGAAAAAGCGCGTGGGGTCGGGTACGTAGGGCTTCATCGCCTCCATCAGCGCTCCGCTCGCGAACGCTGCCAACCCTCCCATCAGCGACACAATCGCGCTTAATGCCCCCATATAAACCGCCCGCTGCTCCGGAGGTGCAACCGCCACGTTCAAATTGAACTGCGTCAACCCCACGCCCGCCCACAGCGAACCTGCCAGAACCTGAATAAAGTAAATCACGCCCACACTCCACACATAGCGTTCCGGATCGGTCAAAAACCACAGGTACGGCAGAAACGTCACACCCCACAACGAGATTACCAGCAGAGGCTTGTTGCCGAACTTATCCGCCAGGTAGCCCCACACGGGCATCGCGACGCTGCTGAATAGTGCAGCGATTAGCCCCGACACCTGCACCATCAGGTAGGGCATCTTGATTTGCTCCAGCATGTAGACCGTGAAGAACTGCCCAGCGAACATCTGACCCCACACTAGGAAGGTGTTAAAGCCCAGCAGCATGCGGAAGTTGCGCGTGCGGAACGGCTCGCGATAGAACTCCAGCACCCCGCGTAGCCCCTTGCGCTCGATGGGCGTGCGGGGCGGCTCGGGCATCTTACGCAACGCCCACAGCGATAAAAACAGAAACAGCGCGCCCAGCCCGTACAGCACGCCGAACGCGACTGCCTCCGAGAACCGCTGATACTTCACCGCCTGATCCAGAAAAATCGCGGGAGGCAACGCCGATGCCGCCGAGACCAAGCCCAGTATCATATTCCGCCTGCCGAAATACCGCCCGCGATAGTCAGGAGGCACTAATGCGCTCAGCCAGGCGAGAAACGCCGGCCCCGCGAATGAGCCAAGTATTGCCGACAGAATCAGCAAGCCTGCAAAGAGTTGCAGGCGCGGCGTGGAATCGCTCAAAAAGGGCAAAAACGCAATCGCGATGAACGGCAGGCGCGAATAAAAAGCGTACTGAATTACCAGTCGCTTCTGGCTGGGCGCAGTGTCGGCTAAGTAGGCGGTGAGAATCTGCAGCGCGCCCGCCAGCGAGGGCACGGAGGTGATGATACCAATCCACAAATCGTTCGCCCCAAAGTAGCGTGCCAACCCAATCTGGAACGCGCCTGAGGTGAGCGCGACGAACAGGGTGAAGAACGCGGCATCCCAGTTCGCCCAGCGCAAGCCCCGTGCAATCTCAAGGCGCGACAAGCCGCGCTCGGTGGGCGTCATAGGGCGCGCACCTCCACGCGCCAGTCCACAATATCCAAATCGGGGTCAGGTACATCCCCACGCGGTTCCAGGTTTGTGTCCGCGTTGCGCAGGATACGGTTCTGGTCAATCCGAATGTTCAGATACTGTGCCACGCCCAGTGCGGGGTCGCCCAGCGCGTCCACCACCTTGGGCGTGAGGTCGTTCGGGTCAATCGGAATGCGGTCGGTGGCGATGATATTCAACTGGATGAACTGCATCTGCTGGGCGTCGACAGGGTTTGGAATAAACTGCGTGAGGTCGATCTCAAAGCGCAGGCGGTCGGACTGCGCCCCCACAGGCTCGCTGAAGCGCGGTGCACCCAAGTACTGGAACACCGAGAGGTTCGTGTTGGGCGCAACGCGATACAGCGCATAGCCTCCTGCTGGCTGCAGGTTGTCGAAGCGCATAAAGTGAGTGAACGCCCCTGCAGCGAAGCCATTGCCCCAGGGCGGCGCAATCACCGGCACAGGTCCCGCCTGCCCTGTGGGGTCGTTGCTGAGGTTGAACAGCACGAAGTAGTGATAATCGGGGCGGATGCGTCCCGCAACCTGCACCTCCACCACGATTCGGCGCACGCCGCCCACGTCAGGCGTGTCGGGGAACCGCGCACATGCCGAGAGGCTCAGCAACAGCAACAGGTGCATACCTGCCCGCGCTGCTTGCCCTATCCTCCCTGACGCGCCTTGCGGCATAGCATGGAGTATACCTGCCCCACAAGGCGTCCCTTCATAACTTCTGCGCTACCCGCTCCCCCAAAACCGTCGGTCGATACTCCGATACTGTACAGCTTCGGCAAGGTGGGGCAGCTGGATTGGCTCGGAGCCTTCTATATCGGCAATCGTGCGGGCGATTTTCATGATGCGGTCATAGGCGCGTGCGCTCAGCCCCAAACGTTGCACTGCCATGCGCAGGTAGCTGCGGGCGTCCTCGCCAATCGGGCAGTGTTCGCGCACAAGTTTCGCACTCATCTGAGCGTTGCACACGATGCCATAGGGCTGAAGACGCTCCAGCTGGCGCAGGCGGGCGCGCACCACACGCTCGCGAATCGCAGCTGAGCTTTCGCCTGCGTGCAGCGTGAGCAACTCCTCTTGACGCAGGCGCGGCACTTCAAGGTGGATATCGATGCGATCCAGCAGCGGTCCTGAAATGCGCTGCAGGTACTTGCGAATCACCGTGGGGCTGCAATTGCACTGCTGGTGTGTATCGCCGTAAAACCCGCACGGGCATGGGTTCATCGCAGCCACCAGCATGCAACGCGCGGGGAACTGTACCGCCGCCTGCACGCGCGAAACGGAGACCACGCCATCCTCCAGCGGCTGACGCATCGCCTCCAGCACATCGCGTTTGAACTCGGGCAACTCGTCCAGAAACAGCACACCGTTATGCGCCAGTGAGATTTCGCCCGGACGCGGGATACTGCCCCCACCCACCAGTGCAGCGTAGGAGGTGGTGTGATGGGGCGAGCGGAACGGACGCGCAGTCAGCAAGCCTGTCTTCGGGGGCAGCATGCCCGCCGCGCTATAGAGCCGCGTGGTCTGCAACGCTTCGTCCAGCGTCATCGGGGGCAGAATCGTGGGCAGGCGTCGTGCCAGCATTGTCTTACCCGAGCCAGGCGGTCCAATCAGCAGCACATTATGCCCGCCCGCCGCCGCGATTTCCAGCGCCCGCTTGGCTTGTTCTTGCCCTTTAATCTCCGAAAAGTCTACCTCGTACTCGGCGGGCTGGCTCAGTAACGCGTTCACATCTACGCGCGTGGGGAGCTTGTGGCTGGAGTTAATCAGCAGATGGACAGCGTCAAGCAGCGACTCCACACCGTATACCTCTACGCCACCCACGACCGCCGCCTCTTCAGCGTTAGCGGTGGGCACTATCAGTCGCTTTTTGCCCTCGTCGCGGGCATGCATGGCGATGGAGAGCGCACCATTCACAGGGCGTACACCTCCATCCAGCGACAACTCACCTACAATCATGGTGTCTTCCAACGAATCCAGTGGGATTTGCTCGGACACAGCAAGGATACCAACAGCGATAGGCAGGTCGTAGGCGGGTCCCTCTTTGCGCACATCAGCAGGTGCAAGGTTCACTGTGAGCTTAAACAGTGGGAAGTACAGCCCGGAGTTGCGGATCGCGGTGCGCACACGGTCGCGCGATTCCTGTACGGCGGTATCGGGCAGTCCGACCAGTGTCCAGTTCGGCGTGCCCTGTTGCAAGTCCACCTCTACCTGCACGGTGAAAGCCTCGATGCCGTGCAAAGCTGCGCTCTCCACTCGCGCGAACATACAGGCTGGTATTACGCAACCCCATCGAGATTCCTGCCTATGGAGGGTCAAAGTGGGGAAACTCCTGATGCTCCAAAACCGCTGACTATATCACCAAAGAATACTCGCGGAGCCAGAGTTGGTCGCAGAATCGATGCTACGATTGAAACACTGCGCGTAGTGTGTCGGCGATATGGCGCAGCCCCAGCTCGGGAAATACGCGGTAGCCGCTCACCTCCGCCGTAATGTAGCCCGTGTAGCCAATCGCCTCCAGCGCGGCGCGCACGGTTAGCCACGGCACATCGCCCTGTAGTGGGTTAGTAAAGCCCTGAATGTTGCCGATGTCGCCCCGAAAGTCCTTCACATGCACGCGCTGGATACGCGCGCCCAAGATGCTAATCCAGTGCTGGGGGTAGCCATAGGCGAGGATATTGCCCGCGTCAAAGTAGACGCCCACATTCTGGCTCCCGATGGAGTCAACCAGGTCGCGTGTCTCCAGCGGACTTAGCAAGAAACGGTTCCACACATTCTCAATGGAAATCACTACTTTGCGCCGTTCGGCTTCGGGGGCGAGTTGCTGCAGGGCGGCTTTAGCGCGGTCGTAGGCAACGTCGTAGGGCGTGTCGGGGGTGACCACGCCGGGCACCACCAGAATTGCGTCCACGCCCATCGCCTGCGCCAGGCGCAACTGCTGACGGCAGAGTTCGATGGACTCCTCACGTACTTTGGGGTCGGGGTGGGTGAACGGCTTTTGCCAGTAGACGCCGGTAGAGAGCGAACTCAGCTCCACGCCGATAGCGTCCGCCTCACGCCGAACGGCCTGCGCGTCGGCGTCGCTGGTAGCGGGGCTGAGCGCGCCCTCGAAGTCCATATTGAACTCAATCGAATCGAAGCCCGACTCTTTGGCGATGCGTAAACAGGTGCGGATGTCCCAGTTGCCGGGCATCGTCCAGCGATTGATCCCGATTTTATAAGTGGGCATCCGTTAATTCTGAACGGGATTCACGCTCACGCGGCGGCGGTGGCGCGGTCCTTCGAACTGCACATAGCCATCCACCAGTGCGAACAGTGTATCGTCGCTGCCGCGTCCGACGTTGCGTCCCGGATGGAACTTCGTGCCGCGCTGACGTACAATCACGTTACCAGCGCGCACAAACTCGCCGCCATACGCCTTCACGCCCAAAAACTTCGGGTTGCTATCCCGACCGTTCCGTGTGCTGCCGACGCCTTTTTTACTTGCCATAGTTGTCGCCTCCTCAAGTTGCTCGAGCGTCCCACTCAAGCCTCACAGGAGCACGGACATTCTTGTCCGTGCTACAGATTTAGATTATACCTCACTTGGCTGTCTGATTGTTCCCGCCAATCAGGATGCGGTAGTAGCAATAGATAACCAGCACCGTGAAGAACGTCCACGCGCTCAGCATGAATACCCAGCCTTGCCAGTTCATTCGATCACCTCCGCGCGTTGCATGCTCTTGCGCACATTCCATGCGTACCAGATGAGCGCGATTTGCAAGATGAACACGAAAATCACGAATCCGCGTACCATCCAGATGTGCCAGCCGACTTCTAAGCCCGCCGCCTCGATGGGGCGTGTGAAGAGTTGCCCGTCTCGGAACGGCACAATCACGTTCTCCCAGTACCAGACGCCCAGAATCGTCGCCAAGATAATCGGCGTAACATACTTGGCGCAGTAATAGAAGAAGCGCGGCACACGCAGCAACGCGCCCTCATGCATCTCTTTCCAGACTTTGTCCGCGCCGAAAATCCACATTAGAATCACGACCTCAATCAACGCCATCAGCGGCGGTCCAAATGTACCCGACCAGAAGTCGTACACATCGATGCCACCCTTAATCCAGATGGCGAACTGCACACCAATCAGCCAGAAAATAGCGAGCGCTGCAACGGCGCGTTGGCGCGTCAAGCCGAACTCGTCCTCCAGAAACGCGATAATCGGCTGACACATCGCCACGACGGAGGTCATCGCCGCAAAAAATAGCAACAGGAACCACAGAAAGCCTAACAGGTTGCCCGCAGGCAAGAAGCTGAAAATCGCGGGCATCGACACAAAGCCGAGATAGAAGCTGCCTTTGGAAGCAATCAACTGCGCTGCTGCCACCCCAAAGAACGCCGACGCCGCCGGCAGCGCAATCGATGCGCCCAGCACGACCTCCGCGAAGCTGTTCGAGGCAGTCGTGGACAGTCCCGTGAGCGTCACATCGTCGTTCTTACGCAGGTAGGAGGCGTAGCACTGGATTGCGCCCATTCCCAAGCTGAGCGAAAAGAACACCTGTCCCGCCGCCGCCAGCCAGGTTTTAGCATCCAGCAACACGAACACCTCTCTACCGTCGCGCTCGATGTACCACTTCGGCTCCCACAAAAACGCGATGCCGTTCATCACACCGTACTCTTCTGACACCGGGTGCCCCAGCGTGAACACACGAATCATCAGTACGACTGCTAATACAAACAGCAGCGGCATCGCGATTTTCGCCAGCACCTCGATTCCACCCGACACACCGCGCACCATCAGCCACAGCGTGAGGAAGTAGACCACCGCGAAGATGGCAAGCGTGAACACATCGGGCGAGAGGAAAACGCTGCCGTCGGTCTCGCCAGAGTATTGCCCCAGAAACTGCGCGTAGGGCGCAAGCACCGTGTTGGAAATCTCCTCTGTGGTCATACCTTCGTGAAGCAGCGAGCGGTCTACCTGAGGAATCTGTCCCAGCAGCGTTTTGATACTGTAGCCCAGCGTCCACGAACCGAGATAGGAATAGTAGAACAGAATCAGCGTGGGGATAAACAGCCCCAGCACGCCGAGATACTTGGCGACGGGATGTCGCCACATCAGCTGGAACATAGCGGGCGTGGTACCGTGTCCGCGCACACCGCCGTAGCGTCCCTGTGTCCATTCCAGCCACATCAGCGGAATCGCCATCAGCAGTAGGCAGATGAAGTAGGGGATCAGGAACGCGCCACCGCCGTTCGCCGCCGCCTGCCCCGGAAATCGCAAAAAGTTGCCCAGTCCGATGGCGTTGCCCGCCATCGCCAGCACCAAGCCTATCCGTGTACCCCAATGCTCGCGTCCGCCGTTGCCGTTGTTTGCCATGCGTTACCTCCATGTCCTACGCGATTAGATGTGATTCGTAATTTCATCAGAGTTTCCTGCCTAAGGTCTATTTCAGCAAGTTCGGATCGGTTGTCCGCTGTTCGCGCACGCGCTGCTTGGGCTGAGAGTGTGCTTGGAGTTCAGCCAGCAGTGCATCGTACTCGGCGCGGTTTACAGGGATAGAGACAGACTGCCCGCGCTTGCTGGAGAGCACCAGCGCGTTGATGATTTCTATCGTGCTCAAGCCCTGCTCGCCCGGCGCGACGAGCGGCTCGTCGTAGAGGATGGCGCGGGCGAAGTTCTGAATCAGCGCAGGTTGCCCCTCTAGCGCGCCTTCGGGTTTGGGCGGTATGGGCGGCTCGATGGGGTCTGCGGGGATGCTGTCCCACATACCCTCCGCCTCGTAAGTGAACTGTCGGATGGGGCGTTGGAGTTTCCACGCCTGTAGCATGCCGTCCTGCAGGCGGAGTTTGCCCTCGTCGCCGCTGATTTCGATAATATTCTCGCCTGGCTCCTCGTTGGTAGTGGCGTAGAGGTAGCCGTGTGCACCGTTGGGGTACTCAATCAGCGCGAACGCCTCGTCTTCAGTTTCGATCTCGTGGAGGGCGGCGCGCGTTTGTCCCCACACGCGGCTGGGCATACCCCCAAACAGCAGCCAGAGATCGATAAAGTGCGGCGCCTGGTTGATTAGCACGCCGCCACCCTCGCCTGCCCACGTGGCGCGCCAGCCGCCCGAGTCGTAATAGGCTTGCGTGCGATACCATGCAGTAATCAGCAGCGTACGGCGCACCTCGCCCAGCAACCCCTGTTCGATGAGCCGCCGTGCGGTTTGCACTTCGGGGCGAAAGCGGTGCTGATAGCCAATCGCGAACTTCTTGCCTGCCCGTTGCGCCGCGGTAATCATCGCATCGCCGTCAGACACCGACACGCACAGTGGCTTCTCTACAAGCACATGTAATCCATTTTCAAACGCACTGACGGCGACGGTCGCGTGGTCGTAGTGCGGAGTGGCGATAATCACAGCGTCCACCAGCCCACTGCGGAACATCGCTTCATGGCTGGTGAAGTAGGGCGCGTCATACTGCTCACCCGCCGCCTGTGCGCGATCTAAATGCGTATCGCACACAGCGGTCAGCTCCGTTTCGGGCACAATCTCTTTCACAAAACGGCAGTGTCCTAAGCCCATGCCGCCCAAGCCCACGACACCGACGCGCACGGTTCGCATAGCGCGGGTAGTTCGGTAGGCTTGAGGAAAGTCCTGCAAAATAAAGTACGACGGCAGAAACGCCGTCGTACTAGTAAACCTACACTTAGACAGGAAAGTCCAAGCAACTAACCGCTCAGATAGATGTCGGGTCCTAGCGGTGGGCATTCGAAGTTATCTGCGCCGCGCTTGCGCAGATGCACGCCGTACCACACCACGAGGTCTTCGTTCAATGTGCGCTCGCCGTTCACATATTGCATGATGTTGGCGAACGAGCCGGTGCTGCCGATCATTTCGGCGGGACCGCCGCCGGTGGTATATTTCGCCTTCAGCACCCACACATCGCCGTCGCCGATTTCGCGCCGCTCAAAGAAGCCGTCCTTAGAGTTGGGCACGATTTCAGCTGTGAAACCGGTGCTGGGTTTTCGCACACGCCAGCGGGGGTCGCGATTGGGCCAGCGCAGGCGCATCGCTTCGATGCGGATGGGTTGCCAGTTCTCTCGGCGCGCCCCGCGCGGCGAGTCGGTCTCTTCAGCCACCAAGCCGCCCACGCCGTCCAGCGCAAAATGCAGTCGCCAATAGCCATTGTGCAGACGCCCAACACACACACAGCTGCTGTCCGTATAGCCATAGAGGAAGCGCGGTTTGATGATGCCTGCAAGGTTAAACCGCCAGCCCGTGATATAGCGATACCAACCTGCGGAGCACTCGGTGATGAGCAGTATCTCCTGACCACCAGGTTCCTCGTGAATGCCTACGCCACGGAAGTTGCCCGGATCGCTATTTGTATCACAGATTGTACGAGCGCGTGTGTTCGGGTTTGCGAATCGTAAGCCGTTGCCCAAGTCGGTGCCAGTGCATTCGAAGCAGTTTTCAGAGTAGAGCCAGTCGCGATAGGGACCACATCTGTTGCCGTCATAGAACACATTCAGCACGGGCATCCCACCGCGCCGTAGCACGAGGCGGTTGTTGTAAAACACATCGGCGACTTCCACGCCCGCGCCGTATTGCTGTCCATCACCCGTGCTGGCACTGGGGCGACGCACCAGCATGCTCCACACTGGGTTGCTTGCAGGCCAAGCAAGGGCTTGCCACGCAGTCCCACTGGGGGCGCTGCAACTGCCACCGCTCGGCGGTCCGCCACAAGCCGCGGGGAAGAAGTCGCTCTCTGCTGTACCATAGCCCGCCACCTGACGGTCAGTCATATCAATCAGAAAATGCCCGATTTCCCCTTCACGCCCACTGCCACGCACGTAGTGCAGCAACACGGACACTAAGCGGTGGTCGGGCACATAGTTCGGGAACGGATCGATGCGCCCCCATGTGCTTTCAGGCGCGGCTTCTGTGATAACGGGGGGCATGCCGGGCGAGCAATAAGCAACGCCACGGCGCAGAGCCTCGCCGTATTTCGGGTCAGACGCCAGAATTTGCACGGCGTCCTGGTACTCCACCTCACTGAAGTAGTCGGGTTGACCCTTGAGCGGGCTAATCTCCACGCGGCGCGGGTTCGGAAAGTCCGCATCCACATGGTAGCCCACGTTGTTGTCGTAATCGTAAATCACCAGCCCTGCACGATTGGGGTACAGCACGATGCCCGGCTCCTTGCTGGGCGGGTTCTCCAGCGTTGCCGAAAGCACGTTATAGCGTACTTTCCTTAGGAAACTCAAGCGGGGATGCTCCCACAACATACGCGCGTAGTCGCGCATCTGGCGTTCGGGAATCACATAGAAAACACCCGAACGAATGTTCATTCCTTTCACGGGGACCGCCTCTCGCAGCGAGCGAATAATTGGCAGCCCCAAAGGATTGTCGGCTTGCAACGGTACTAAAGCGTTGATCAACTTGTCCATAAGTTCCTCCTGTCAACGCAGAGTCAGCGTCGATCTGCGTGGGTTGCTGTGCGGCAAGGTTGAGCGCAAGCACAAAGCGCGAGTCTCGCCGCTTTCAACGACCTTAACAAGTATACCACGATTTTTGCGTCGTGGGGTGGAGCTGAGCCTGCAAGATGTCCAATTCCTCATAGGAATCGCTTGCTTTCACGAACGCCTTTTCCGCGCCCTCAGGTACTGCTCTTCCAATTTCTCCAAATCCTCGGGCGTCGGGCGGGCTGGTGTTTCAGGTTTTGGGGACGCTTTGCGAGCGGCTTTGGCTTTAGCGGTTGCAGGCTCAGCGGGTGCAGCCTCAGTGGGCTTGGGCGTGGCGGTGCGTCCCGCTTTCAGGGGCAGCAAGTCCTCCTCTGAGAGCAACGCCACATAGCGCAGGCGGAACGTTTTCTCATCATCGGTGAGCCGCCCGCGCGCCTCTTCCGAAAGCGAGTTCAGCCAGCGTTCGTGCATGCGCGTTTGCTGCTCGGCGTGGCGATTCCGAATCGTCTCCGGCAGGCTATCTAACTCTAAATCAACGGCAATCTCTTGGGGGCTGTAGATTTTGAGTATCGCGCCTGTGGCGTTAGCAAGGTGCGGCGCGTAGCGTCCCTCCTGCGCCTCCTTGCCCTGCGCCGCGCGAGCGCGCACCTGTACACGGTCGCCTTCTTTAAACTTCGGCATACCTTAATTGTACCTGAAATCTTCCTCGCGCTTACATCTGGACGGGTAGAGTAACAGAGATGTTTTCCGTCCCCTCACCACGCCGGATGGGTATCGACAGCCGTTTCTCATATAAATAACACAGCCCTTCCTGCCCTTCGCGACAATAGTAAATGAGCAAGTGTAGGGTCAGTGTGGCAGGGTCAGTACTGAGTTGGACAGATAGCGTGGTCTCTGGCGATTTGAGCGGCGCGATGAGTTCCGTCTTACCTTGCACGGTTGCGCCCTGCGCCTCGATGCGCACTTGCGACTGGGCGTTCGGGTTCAGCTTGTGCCCTTGCGGAAGCGCGATGCGGAGTGTCAGGTTCGGCGTGGCAGTGTTTACCGCGACGGCATCCAGCGTCTGACTGGGTGGCTGACGGTAGAGTGCAGGCGGTTGTGCCGCCTCCAAACCGCGTAGCTGCAGCGTCTCCACGCGCTTGGTTTTCAAATCCGCCACTCGAATCAGGTGGTTGTTGGTGTCGGCGATGTAGAGTTTGCCATTCGCGTAGCTGATACCGCCCGGCTCGTCAAAGGTTGGGTTCTCACCGTCGCGTGTGCCCGCTGCGCCTGTGCCCAGAAAAGTTTCTATCTTGCGTGTGCGCAGGTCGAGGCGTTTGATTTTATTATTGTAGGTATCCGCCACGTAGAGTGCGCCATCCACGTACACCACGCCAAGCGGGTGTTGCAGGCGAGCCTCGCGTCCGAAACCGTCGCGATCGCCGAACTCAAACAAGTCGCCGCCCACCAGCGTCTCTAACTCACCGTTGGGGTCGAGATCGGCGGCGCGGATGCAGCTCACCTCGCTATCGGCGAAGTAGAGTTTCTTGCCGTCGGTGGTCATGCCGGAGGGCTGGGCGAGAGCGCAGCTACTCAGCCTGCCATCGATACACGCTTCGCGCCCTGTGCCCGCGTGAGGCTCCGCCTGTAGAGTGTTCAAGTTTAGCCGCCATAGCTGGTGCGAGCCAGCCATCGCGATATAAAGCGTATCGCCGATTAGTACTAAGTCCCACGGCGAGTTGAGCGCGGTCTGGCGTCCTTTGCCCGGTCGTGGGGGATAGGCGCGGCTCTGCTCGCCCGTGCCGGCGAGCGTCTCCACCGTACGCTTGCGCAAATCGGCTTTGCGAATGGCGTGGTTGTCTGTGTCGGCGATATAGAGCGCATCGGCGTCAGGGTCATATGCCATCCCCTGCGGGTTATTGAAGCACGCCTTCTCGAATGCGCCGTCCTCCAATCCCATCGCGCCTGAACCAATGACCCCCTGAATTGTGCCGTCTTTTAACGAAGCGACCAGTATACGATGATGGTTGGAGTCGGCGATGAACAGACGCTGCGTGCGCTCGTCCGCCAGCACCTTGCCTGGGAATCGCAGTACTGTGCGCGCCTCTTTCTCGCGTTCCAGCTTGAAATTCAACGCGCCGCGCTTCAAAGTGCCTTTCGCCTCGGCGGTCTTGATGGTCTGCTCAATTGCGCGGTCAAAAATCTCGTAGATGCCCTCGCCGGAATGATAGCCCACTATTTTACCGCTGGGGTCTATCAGTACCAGCGTGGGCCACGCGCGCACGGCGTACTGTTGCCAAATGGTCATTTGGTTATCGTTCACCACAGGATGTTCTATCTCGTAGCGCAAAATCGCCTGACGGATATTCTCGGTCTCCTGCTCAGTGAAGAATTTCGCGGAGTGGACGCCTATCACAACCAGTTCGTCGGCATACTTGCGTTCCAGCCGTTTCAGGTCAGGAAGGATGTGCATACAGTTGATACAGCAATAGGTCCAGAAGTCCAGCAGTACGACTTTACCACGCAGTTCGCGTAGGCTGAGGGGGCGTTCGGTGTTGAGCCACTGCAGTCCTTCGGGGAAGTCGGGGGCGTTGATTGTCCCTTCCATAGTTTGACCCTCCTGTGGGATGCGGGGGTTGCTGCGCCAGAGAAACTGCCAGAGCGCAAGCAGGGCGATACTCAGCAACGCCAGCATCACAACGCTGGTTTTCATAGCGGGCTTATTGTACCTGAAAAAGCGAAAGCCCCCTGTTTACAGGGGGCTAAAATGGGTGGGCAGGCATGCGCCTGCCCGATAAGATAAGGTCCGCTTAGAACTTGACGCTGAGCGTGGTGGCAGCCACCGCGCCACTGTTCTTGTTCGCGCTGGGACCGCCGCTGAACGCAAGATTACCCTTGCCATCAGTGTCGATAATCTGATACAGCAGGTTCAGCGCAGTGTTCTCGCCGAGGTTGTAGCCAACGCCCAGCGTGAAGTAGTTCCACACGGGCTTGACGCCAGCAACCTTCCAGTACGCGCCTTCGTAGTTGAGCGACAGGTTCCAGCGGTCGGACAGACGGTAGTCCACGCCCGCGAGCACATGCACCAACTCATCGTTGCCCGTGTAGCCGCCCGTCACGCGACCGGTACCCTCGAGGAACGAACCTTGCAGGTTCACCTTCAGGTCTTCAGACGCAGCGTAGTTCAGCCCAGCGTAGAAGCCGCGCAGGTCGGAGGGGTTGTACAGGTAGCCTACGCGCCCCCACGCACCCGGTGCAGCGAAGTACGGTCGCACCTCCAGGTAGCCTGCAGTCAGCCCCAGGTTGTCGCTGAAGTTGTAGCCGAGGCTGGCGTTCAGCGCCCAGTTATCCTTGCTCAGCACGCGGTCTGTGTCGCGCAGGAAGTCGCTCTGTGCGTACTCCACGCCGATGTTGAAACCAGCGAACCTCGCTTTGATGTCTGCGCCGAACACATCCACACGGTCGATGTTCGTGGCTTCGGGGGCACCGCCCGCGAAGTTGAAGTTCTGGCCCGTGCCAATGCCAGCCGCGTAGTAGGTCGCGCCGATGGTGAGGTTGGTCTCCTCGCCGCGCACGGCATCGAACTCCAGACGCGCCCCTGCCATTTGCTCCATCGGAGCGCTAGTGGTCGAGTTATGGTTCTGGAAGCCAAGCACGTTGAACACGCCGTTGTTCGACTGCTGGTTCACCTGCGCCGCCCATAGGTTCAGGCGGAAGGTGTCGAAGTTGAAGCCCAGCGCACCGCCATCCACGCGGAATGCGCCATCATCGTAGCGCGGAAAGTTCAGGTAGTAGTCGGGCTTGATGCGTTGCAGGGTGAACGGTGTCAGCTTTGCCGGGTAGCGACCGACGGTCACATCCACCTTCGCGCCGAACAGGTCGATCGGAGCTTTCACGAAGGCTTCCCAGATAGTAATATCAGTGTTGCCAACCGTGAACGGTGCGCTGAAAGTCGTCAGCGCGCTTTTGCCAGAGCCACCGACATACGGCAGGTAGTTGCCTAGAATGAAGGTCGCCGAACCGGAGACCTCGTCGTTAATTTGACCACTGAAGGTCAGTCCCAGCTCGTGGACAACGCTGATTTCCTCCAGTAGCTTGCCCGAGCCGAGCGTCGTGCGGTTCAAGGTGTAGGCGTTTTTGCCATCGATGCTGTGCGCGCCGTAGACGCCGAAGGTCAGGTCGCCGCTCATCTTGAACTTGTCTTCCTTGCCCTCGAGCGCTTCGACACGGGCGCGCAGCGACGCCATATCGCGCTTCAGCGCGTCCACATCCACGCCCAGCCCCGCCAGCTCCTGCTGGAAGGTCTGCGCCAAGCGCTGCAGGGTCTGCATCGCCTCGTTGAGGCGCTTCAGCTCCTCCACATCGCGCTTGAGCTGGTCAATCTGGCGCTGCAGCTCGGTGGTATCCGCCTGACCGCCCTGCTGCGGGCGACCCTCAACGGCTTGTAAGCGACGATCCAGCGCACGGAGACGCTCATCCAGGTTGCGGTAAGCGCGGGCAATCGCCTGCGCGAACTCTGCACGGGTCATGGTGCGATTCGGGCGGAAAGTGCCATCGGGATAACCCTCGATGATGCCCAACTGCACCAGCTGCTCAATCGACTGATACGCCCAGTGCCCAGGCGGGACATCCCGCATTTGGGCGAATGTCAAGCCCACAGTGAGGCTCAACCCCGTTACAGCAATGAGTAAACGCTTCATAGAAGCATCCTCCTCCATGAGTTAGATTAGAAGGACAGCTCTGAGGCTTGGGGGATAGCGCATCAGCCGTTCCGAGGTTTCCTGAAGCGCATTCCCTTGCGCACTCCGAACTCCTTCGCCCAGTATAATACCCTATGGTTGTAAAAAAAGTCAAGGGGTGCGCCTGGCTCGCTCCCTTGACTTTCAGGGGCGTTAGCGGGTACCATTAAAGAGCCGCATGGCATACACACACAACGGGCGAGAACGACGGAGCGACAGGAGCACACTTGGCTCCTGCGCTTTTTGACGCTTTCAACCCTCGCCTCCAAAGGACGGTGAATGGATGATTTACCCAGAGACCGATGAGCTAAGCCAGTATCCACGCTATATCCTTGCGCTGCTTGCCGCGGAGCGGGCGCGCCTGTTGCGCGAGGGCGCAAAGCCCCTCGTGCCCGTGAGCGGACTCGATTTCAACCCGCTTACCGTCGCCTTGCAGGAAATCGCTGAGGGCAAAATCAAACCGCGTATCATTGACGAGAATACTGTGGAAGTCATCATTCAAGGTCCTGAACACACGTGGCAGGCGGCGCGCGACCTCAAGCAACTCAGCCGACAAGCCCAAGAGGACGAGGAGTTCGACAAGGAGGCGATGCAGTTCTACGAGCGGGAGACCACCCTGCGCGAGTAGGCGATGAGTAAACCCGATTACTATGAAGTACTGGGTGTTGAGCGCACGGCGAGCCAAGAAGAAATCAAGGCGGCGTTTCGCAAACTCGCGCGTCAGTACCACCCCGACGTAAATAAGGAAGACCCCCACGCCGAAGAGCGATTCAAACTCATCAACGAAGCGTATCAAGTGCTGTCCGACCCTGAATCGCGCGCTGTGTACGACCGGTTTGGGCACGCAGGCGCACCAACGCCGCCTACTGCCGATCCGTTCGGCATGGCGGAGAATCTGTTCCAGATGTTCTTTGGTGGTGGTGCGGTGATGACGCGCGGTCCCATCGACGGCGCGGACCGACGCGCGGATGTCGAAATCACTTTGGAAGAGGTGCTGCATGGCACAACGCGCACAGTAGAGGTGGAACGCCTGCGCCTCTGCACACGCTGTAAGGGCACGGGCGCGGAACCCGGCACCACTCCAGAACGCTGCCCCAATTGCGCCGGTTCGGGGCGCGTGCGGTTCACCCAAACCACGATTTTGGGTACAGTGACGCGCGTTGCGCCGTGCGAACGCTGCCGCAGCGCGGGTGAGATTATCCGAACGCCCTGCCGCGAGTGCCGAGGCGAAAAACTCGCTCGCCAACGCGACGCCCTCACCATTAATATTCCGATGGGCATCGAGGACGAGACGGCGATTTTGCTGCGCGGTGAGGGCGATTCGGGACTGCGCGGCGGGCGCGACGGCGATTTGTATGTGGTGGTGCATCTCGCCCCGCATCCCCGCTTCAAACGGCGCGGCGACGACCTCGCCACCCAAATCAACCTCAGCTACCCCCAACTCGCGCTGGGCGACGAGGTGGAAATTGAAACTTTAGACGGAAAAGTTACACTGGAGATACCTGAGCTCACCGAACCCTACAGCGAAATAATCGTTCCCGGACGCGGCTTGCCTAATCCCCGCACAGGCAAACGTGGGGACCTGTACGTGCGTATCGGTCTCAAAATGCCCAAAAAACTCACCGACGCACAACGCAATCTGCTGCGCCAGTACGCTGAGCTGAGCGGCGTGCGCCTCAAAAAGTACGCTTCTGATGAGCCGACCAGCTTCTTTGAGAAAGTGAAACGCAGCGTGAAACGAGAGGACTAACCGATGCGCAAAATCGCTTCTGTGGGTATCCTCGTGGCGGATGTGGTCGCCAAGCCCGTGAGCCATTACCCTGAGCGGGGTATCTGCACCCATGTGGAGCGGATGGAGCTGCATATAGGCGGCTGCGCCTCCAACACGGGGCTTGCGCTCGCCAAGCTGGGGCTGCCTGTAAGCGTGGTCGGAAAGGTAGGGCAGGATGCCTTTGGCGATTTTATCATGAACACGCTGCAACAGTACGGCGTGGACACGCGTGGCATCCGACGCAGCTCCACGGCAGCCACCTCCAGCACGATGGTGATGGTACACCCCGACGGCGAACGGTCGTTTATCCACCACATGGGCGCAAACGCGGAGTTCTGCCCCGACGATATCGACTGGAGCCTGATTGCCGCCTGCGAGATTTTCCACCTCGCAGGAGCGTACCTGATGCCCCAGATCGATGGCGAACCCGCCGCGCGCGTGCTAAAAGAAGCGAAAGCGCGTGGGATGACGACCTGCCTCGACACCACTTGGGACTCCAGCGGACAGTGGATGCGCCTGATGGAGCCGTGTTTACCCTATCTGGATTACATCATGCCCAACTACGGCGAGGCGAGTATGCTGACGGGCGAGACGGAGCCTGAGCGTATCGCGCAACGACTGCTGGATGGGGGCGTCGGTACAGCCGTAATCAAAATGGATGCGCGTGGCTGCTATGTGAAGACCCGCAAGACGGCGTTCCACATGCCCGCCTGCACAGTGGAAGTAGTGGACATGCTGGGTGCGGGCGACTGCTTCGCAGCGGGCTGGCTGGCGGGCGTAGCGATGGAGTGGGATTTACGCCACACGGCACGGTTGGCGAACGCCGTCGGTGCACTTTGCGTGTCGGCGTTAGGCGCAACCACAGGCGTCAAGCCCCTTAGCGAGACGCTTGCCTTTATGGAGCAGCACTGCCCCGAGTCCTGACAATCCCTACCAGCGCACCCAGAAAGAACACTTGCGCCGAGAAGTAGACCCACAACAGCAACGCCACCAGCGACCCTGCCGAACCGTATAGTGTGGCAACGCTGGAGTGCGTGAGATACAAACTAATCAGCGTGCGCATGCCCAGCAAGAGCAGCGTGCAAACCAGCGCGCCCAGCAGCGCATCTCGGAAGCGCGGGCGCACAGCGGGCAGCAACCAATACAACAGCGCGTTGCCTAACACCAGTAGTACGGGCAACAACGAACGGTTCACACCCCAACCGAGCCAGTAGACGCCGGGCAGATGTTCGGGCAGTTGCGCCCTCGCCGCCGCCAACGCCACCTCCAGAATAGCGCTCACCAGCAGTAGCACTGCTAGCAGCAGCACGCCCAACGCTCCTATCAAGCGCGTAATCAGCCAGTTTTTGACACCGACTTCCGAGTGTGGCGGCGCATCCCACAGCGCATCCAGTGAGGCTTTGAGGCTCTGCATCAGCCCCGACGCGCCCCACAACGCCAGCAGCAGCCCCGTCAGCGTCGCACCTGCACCTGAGCCTTGCAACACTGTGCGCTGAATCAGCTGCTCAAAGCCGCGCGCTGCGCCCTCGCCCATCCCGCGCCGCACCGCCGACAGGAGTTGCCCTGCCACCTGCTCACCCCCCAAAAAGTAGCCCGTCACGCCCGTGAGCGCAAGCAGCAACGGCGCAAGCGTGAGCATCGTAAAAAACGCCAACGCCGCCGCATGACGCGGCACCGCGTGGCGTGACCAAAGCTCGCCAACTTTCAGGCTGAACTGATACAAAGCCCTCACAGGAGGACATGATACTTAAGTGAACGTAGCGATCTGTGAGATTGCTTGATGCGCCCGGAATAACATGGGTTTTCTACCGATGGGACAACTGTCATTCCGAGCGCAGTGGAGAATTCCCACCCACTTCACCGACGAACATCGCATAAAACCGTTCGCGTTCGGATTCAATTTGGAATGGGATTTGCGGATGGGCGTTGGCGGGCGCGGTGCAGTTATAAGTGAGAATAAGACTGTTCACACGCTGCATCACGGCGAGAATACCTTGCCAGCTGCCGTCGCGCCAAGCGATAAACCGCTCCACGCTCAGTTGACGGGCTTGAGGGTACTCGCGTTCGGCGATGCGCCACAGGCGTCGGGCATCCTCACGCAGGCGCTCAATCTCGCGGGCGCGCTCCAGCCAATCGGGTAGCACACCCGCGCTTTTGAGCAGGCGTATCGCAGGGCGCAGCTCCGGCGGGGCGAACCACTCCTCATCTAACGGCAGCGGCTTGCCCTTGCCCGGCAAATCGTCGAACTTGCCTTCCTGCATCGCCTCCTCTATCTTGCGGTCGGCGATGAGTTCAATCACCCGCTGAATGTCGAAGCCCGATTCGCGCATAACCGCCCCCCATCAGAGATTTTTTTATCTCGCTCGGACTGAAAAAGGAATCGGCTATCGTGGTAGCGATTCTTCAATCGCGTGCCGTTCTTGCTCGCTCAGGTGGATTTGCACTTCCGCGTCGGCGAGTTTGACCACACTATGCTCGTCGCCGTTGCGCAGCTGCTCCAGCAGCGCGTCGATTTTTTCGGGCGTGAGGCGGCGGCAGTAAATGTCGCCGACCTGCATCACGGGGGCGTCGCCACAGTTGTTCAGACATTCCACCTCTGCCAGCGTGAACAGCCCATCGGGCGTCGTCTCGCCCAGTTTAATCCCCAGCCGCTGCTCCAGATGCTCTAGAATCCGATACGCGCCGCAAATCATGCAGGTCAGGTTCGTGCAGACCTCCAGCATATATTTGCCGACGGGCGTTTTGTTGTACATCGTGTAGAAGGTCGCCACGCCCTCCACTTCGGCGTAGGAGCGTTGCAGGCGGTAGGCGACTTCAGCGATGGCGTCGGAGGTCAAATGCCCGCCGTACTCGCGCTGGGCAATCCACAAGGCGGGCAGCAGCGCGGATTTCTTGTCAGGATAGTGTGTGAGCAACGCCTCCAGCTCCTTCACGGCGCGTTCCGAGAAGCGCAGGTTCAGCTCCTCTGGGCGGGGCGGCTTCGGACGCTCGGTGATGCGGATAATCGGCTCCTGTTGCATAGCGAGCGAATTATACCGCCTTCAGGTATACTGCTTGCGATGCGACGAAGTGTCTGGCTCGTGGTGGGTTTGGTTTTACTAACGATATTTACTTGGGCGCAGGCGACGCTCCCGAAAGATTTGCAGGCACGCTACGACCGCGCGATTCGGCTGGCAGCGCAGGGCAAGTTCCGCGAGGCGGAGCCACTGCTGCGCGATATCGTGCAGAAACAGCCCAACTTCGCCCCCGCACGATTGAATCTGGGGTTGGTGTATCGCATGCTGAACCAGAACGATAAAGCGCTGGTGCAGCTGCGCCGCGCGGCAGAGCTAAACCTCAAGGACCCTAAACCGCTGGTGGAACTGACGCGCCTGTGTCTGGATATTCGACGGCTGGACGATGCGCAGGGTTACCTGCGGATGCTGCGCGACCGCTTCCCCAAAGAGCCAGAGCTGCCTCTGCTGGAGGGGGCGCACGCCTCGCTGAAAGGTGAATGGGGCATCGCTTACGAGAAGTTCCAGCAAGCAGCGCGCCTGCGCCCGAACGATTATCGCGTGCAATACAACCTCGGTATCGCAGCGTACCAGCAGCAACGCTACGATGACGCCGAAAAACATTTCAAGCGCACGGTCGAACTCAAGCCTGACTACACTACCGGCTGGAAGTCGCTGGGCATGACCTACGAAGCGCGTGGCTTGCCTGAACACGCCATCCGCGCCTACAGCGAGTCCATCAAGCGCGAGCCGAACGACCTGCCCACTCGCCTCAAACGCGCGATTTTGTACCAGCGCGCCGAGAACCTGAACGCTGCCTTAGCCGATTTTCAGCATCTCGCGAAGGTCTATCCGCGCAACCCCGATGTGCATATCGGCGCAGGGCTGATGCTTATGCGTCAAGAGCGGTATCGCGAGGCGATGACGCACTTGGGCGCGGCGTTAGACCTCACCTCGCCCAGCGACCCGCTCTACCTGGAGATACTCGCCGAGATTGGACACTGCAATCTGAATCTTAAGCAGTACGGCAAGGCGCGCGAGCAGTTCGCTCAGGTGCTGAAACTGATGCCCAAAAATGCCCGCGCTTACGAGGGGCAGTGGGAAGTGCTGCAGGCGCAGGAACTGGAGACTGAACTACTGCCGTTTTTGCGCAACTGGCAGACAAACCTGCCTGACGACCCGCGCCCGACGCTTTACCTGGCGCGAATCTTCGAGCGCAACCGCGAGCCACGCCTTGCCGAAGCAGAGTATAAGCAACTGCTGGAGAAGTTCCCGAACCAAACCGAGTTCAAGCGTGAGTATGCGCAGTTCCTCAGCCGACAGGGGCGCGAGGACGAGGCAATCCGACTTTACGACGAGCTGCTCACGAACTCACCGAATGAGGTATTCGCACTGATGGCAAAGGCGCGTATCGCCGAGCGGCGCAACGACGCGCAACAGGCGTTGGAACTCTACCAGCGCGTGATCGCGCAAGACCCTAACAACGAGATGGCGTTGTTGGGCGCGGCGGCGGTGCACCAGCGACTCAACCAGATTGAAGAGGCAATCGCTATCTACCGCCGACTCGCCTTAGCCGACCCGCCCAACCCGCTCGCGTTCTCGAACCTGCTCGATATCTATCGCCAGAAGGAGCGCAACGACGAAGCCATCGAGTTCCTAAAGCAGATGGCACAGCAGCACGGCGGGCGGTTTCTGCCGTTTCTGGCGAGCCAGATGCTGCAGGCGGGCAAAGGTGAGGAGGCAATCGCACTGTTTCAGGAGCAGCTCCAGCGTGAGCCGAACAACCCGCAGATTCATCGGCTGCTGGGCGTGATTTACGAGACGCTCCAACGCCCCAACGACGCGCTGCAAGCCTACCAGCGCGCGCGCGCACTGGAGCCGAATGACACTTGGACGATTTATCACATCGCGCAGATTCAGGCGCAGCAGGGGCAGAAAGAGGCGGCATACGCAACGCTGGTCAGCGGGCTGCGGGCAAACCCCGATGACATCAGCCTCTACCCCGCGCTGGAGCGATTAGCCGCCGAGCTGGGACGCGAGGCGCAGTACCGCGCGCTGGTTCAGGAACTCGCCCAGCAAGACACGCCCGGACAGGAAGCCCTCAAAGCGTATGTGAACTGGTTGCAGCGCGAGGGCAAAACCGCTGACGCGCTCGCCCTCGTGCAACGCCGCCTGCAAACCAAACCTGACGATCTTAACCTGCTGAACCTGCAGCTGAGCCTGCTGAGCGCGCTGGAGCGACGTCAGGAGATGCTGGGCGTCTATGCCAGACTCGCGCGACTCAACCCGCAGGATATTAACCTCCTGCGCAACTGGGTGATGCACGCCGAGCAGTACGGCACAACCGTTGACGCCATTCTCGCCTTGCAGGCGTTATACCAAGCCGCGCCTGACGACATCTCCACGGGGCTGAAGCTCGCGCGCTATTTGGACATGGCAGGGCAGCGGTTCCGCGCCATCGAGTTGCTGCGTCTGATGCAGGAGAACTTCCCACGCAATGAAGACATCCGCAGCGAACTCACGCGGCTGGGGGCACAACCTTGAGACGTGGGTGGCTGGCAGTGGTCGCCATCGTGCTAACGCTGGGGCGCGGCTCGATACGTGATGTCGAAAAATCCGCCGCCCGCGAAATCCAGCAGCGCATCGGCGGGGGCGATATTCGTGTCAAAATCGAACCCGATTACGGTAGGCTATTGCAAGGGCGGCTTGAGAAACTCACTGTGTACGCCAAAAACTTCACGTTGAACGGGCTGCCCTTCACACTGGAACCCGAACGCCCGCAGTCGGGGCTGATTAAGCAGTTCGTGCTGCTAATGGAGAACGCGAGCCTGCGCGGGCTACGCGCCGAGACAGCCGTCGCCGTTATCCCCGACATCGCGTATGATAAGTCGCTCGCCCTCTCCAAGCGCATCTTCCGCCTAAGCGCAACAGGGATAGGCGCGTGCGAGATTGTGGTGAACGAGCGCGACCTCGCTGAGTATATTATCCGCAAATATGCCCCTGCCGTACGCAGCGTGGAGGTCACCATCACGCCTGAACAAACCACTGTGCAGGGCACGATGCTGCTGCTTACCAGTGAGGTGCGGTTCAGGGCGGTAGGCAAGCTCGCCCCACGCGATGGACGCTACTTAGACCTCGCCGAAGTGCAAATCCAAATCGAAGGTGCGAACCTGCCTACCGAATCGGCGAACCTGCTGCGCCAGTTTCTGAACCCCATCATCGATATCGACCGCGACTTGGGGCTGAACGACGGCTTGCAGGTGGACGAGGTGATTAGCGAAGCGGGCAAGATGAAGGCAGTGGGGAAGGTGTGGATTCCCAAAGCACGCGGGTAAGGTATCCTATACCTCGAGGTACAAACCCATGCTCATTCGCAAACCGAATCGGCTGATTGACGAAAAAAGCCCGTACCTGCTGCAGCATGCATATAATCCTGTGGACTGGTATCCGTGGGGGGCGGAGGCGTTTTTCAAGGCGCGTGTGGAAGATAAACCGATTTTCCTCTCCATCGGCTATGCTTCGTGCCACTGGTGCCATGTGATGGAGCGCGAGTCGTTCGAGAACCCCGCGATTGCCGATATTCTGAATCGACATTTTGTGAGCATCAAGGTAGACCGCGAGGAGCGCCCCGATGTGGACGAGATTTACATTAGTGCGGTGCAGCTGATGGCGGGACATGCGGGCTGGCCCCTGTCGGTATTCCTGACCTCTGACGGGCTGCCGTTTTATGGGGGCACGTACTACCCGCCGCAGGTGTTCGCAGAGATACTGACGCGTGTGGCGGGCGTATGGCAGGACAATCGTGGGCAGGTGCTGGGCGCAGCCGCCGAGCTGCAGAATGAACTGGCGCAACTGGTCGCGATGCGTCACCAGTCGCTGCAAGGCGAGCGCAATCCGCAAATTTTCCGCGCCTACAAAGCGCAGATGCTGGAAGGCTTCGACCCGATTCACGGCGGTTTCGGCGGCGCGCCCAAGTTCCCCCCAAGCACTGCGCTGCCCGTGCTGCTTCACATGGGCGCGGAGTGGGAAGACGAAAGCTGTGCCAGCATGGCGCTGATGACGCTGTTCCGCATGGCGATGGGCGGTGTGTTCGACCATATTGGCGGGGGCTTCCATCGCTACTCGACCGACGAACGTTGGTTCCTGCCCCACTTTGAGAAGATGCTGTACGACAACGCGCAACTCGGCTGGGCGTACACGCACGCCTACGTGCTGACTGATGACGCTTTTTACGCCGATATCGCCGTGCGCACCTTCGACTGGATGCTGCGTGAAATGCGTACACCCGAAGGCGCATTCGCCAGCGCCATCGACGCCGACAGCCCCGAAGGTGAGGGCTACTACTACACCTGGACTGAGCAGGAACTTTACGAAACCCTGCCGCGTGAGGAAGCCGACCTGTTCTGCAAAATCTACGAAATTCAGCCTGAAGGCAACTACCACGACGAGGCGACGCACCGCCCCACAGGACGCAACATCCCACACCTTGCTAAGCCCATCGAGCAACATGCGGAGGAGCTGAACTTAGACCCCAACGACCTCTACGAGCGACTTGCCGACATCCGCGCACGGTTGCTGGTCGCTCGGCAGACGCGCCGCGCCCCCCTGCGCGACGATAAAGTGTTGACCGACTGGAACGGCTTGGCAATCTGGGCGTTGGCTTACGCCGCCGATGTGCTGGAAGAGCATGGCGAGCGCTATGCGCAAGCCGCCAGTGAGGCAGCGGAGTTCATCTGGCATAACCTGCGCGACGCCAACGGGAAACTGCTGCATCGCTACCGTGAGGGCGAAGCGAGTATCCCCGCCTACCTGCCCGACTATGCCTTCTATGGCATGGGGCTGATGGAACTCTACAGCCTGACCTTAGAGCGCAAATGGCTGGAACGCGCTATCGAAATCGCCGACCAGATGATTGAACGCTTCCACGACGCGGAGTACGGCGGCTTCTACACCACCGACAGCGCACACGATCTCCTGATACTGCCCGTTAAATCGTACCAAGACCGTGCGCTTCCATCAGGCAACGGCGGCGCAGTGCAGTTTCTGGCGAGCCTGAGCAACGCGCTCGCGATCGATGACCCCGAACGCAGCGAACACTATGTGCAACTTGCGGGTGAAACTTTGAACAGCTGTTGGGCGTTGCTGCAGCGTGCACCTGCCGCAGGCGACAGCCTGCTGTACGGCTACTTGCTGCTGGAAGGCGACCTGATGGAACAGCCCGATTTGGAGATGCCCGAAGGCGCGTTCGCCGCGATGGACGAGCAGGAGGGACCCGTGCGTGTGGATTTCCTGCCGCAGCCTGAAGGATTGCTGGTGGTGTTCCAAATTGACGAGGGCTGGCATATCAACGCAGGCATCAATCAAGAGGGACGCATACCCACCACGATAGAGGCGAGCACCGACCTGCCCCTGCGCATCGGCGCACCGCTTTGGATGCCCCCGCAGACCATCCGGTCGGGCAGCGAGCCGATACAGGTGTACTACGAACACGCGGCGGCAATCCTGCCTGTGGAGGCGACTGAGATCAGCGAGCCAGCCGACGGCTTCGTGCGGATTACCGTGCGCTACCAACCCTGCACGGAGACCGAGTGTGGCTTGCCCGTAGAGCGCGTGTATGTGATGCCGCTCAGTCTGCGTCCGCAAGAGGAGTGATGCAAGCGTTTCGCTGGCGCGCGATGGGCACGGAGTACGAACTACTCCTGCCAGAAGGGGATTCGTTGCGGGCGGAGTCCCTTGCCGGGCTGCTGCGCGAGGAGACACTGCGCCTCGAACGGCAGCTAAGCATCTATCTACCCGACAGCGATGTGTGCTACCTGAACGCGCATGCCCATCAGCAGCCCGTGCGCGTGGAACCCGAACTGTTCCAGCTGCTGCAAATCTGCAAGTCGCTGCATGAACTCACGAATGGAGTGTTTGACCCGACGGCGACGCCGCTGCTGCGTCTGTGGGGCTTTGTGGACAAGCGGTTCCGCGTACCGTCGCCCGAAGAGATTGAAGCAGCGTTGGAGCATGTGGGGATGGACTTGGTGCTGCTGGAGGCTGAGGGACGCTGGGTGTACTACGCGCTGCCAAGTGTGGAACTGAGTTTCGGCGCGATTGGCAAGGGCTGGGCGATTGCGCAGTGCGTGCGCCTGTTACGCGAGGCAGGCGTAGAGTGCGCGTTGGTGAGCGCAGGGGGCAGCACGCTGTATGCGCTGGGTGCACCGCCCGACGCCGACGGTTGGCAAGCGCGCTTACCGAACGGCGAAGAAACTCTGCTACGCGACGAGTCGCTCGCCGTTTCAGGCAACGACGAGCAGTATTTTGAAGCCGACGGCGTGCGCTATGGGCATATCCTCGACCCACGCACGGGCTATCCTGCGCCTACGCGCGCACCTGTCGCCGTCATCGGCGATGACCCGACGCTCGGCGACGCGCTCAGCACCGCGCTCTATATCGAACCGTCCCTTGCCAATATCGCCCGCACGCGCTGCAAGTCGGTCTCCGTGTCGACGGCGATCGACACATGTTCGAAGTAGACCATCCGTATCTTGTAGCCGTGTTCCAGCACGCGCAGTTGCTCCAGACCTTCGGTTTGCTCCAGTGGGGTGGGTTCCCACTGGGCATACTGCAGCAGCAGGGGTTTACGGAATACATACAGCCCGATATGACGCAGCACGGGCACATCGGTGGTTTCGCGCGGGTGGGGTATGCGCGAGCGTGAGAAGTAGAGCGCGTCGCCGTTCAAGTCCACCACAACCTTCACCACGCTGGGCAGCTCGTAATCTTCGGGGCGGGCGTGGCAATATAGGCTGCTCATCATCACCTGCGGGTCGGTGAGCAGGGGCTGCACAGCACGGTCGATCGCTTCTGGGTTCAGAAGTGGCTCGTCGCCCTGAATGTTCACATAGATTTCGCCGTCGGTGTTGCGGGCGACCTCCGCCATGCGGTCGGTACCGGAGCGGTGGGCATGGCTGGTGAGCATCGCCTTTGCGCCGAACGCCTGCGCCGCCTCCACGATTTCGGGGTCGGGCGTGGCGATGTAAAGTTCGTGGAGCGTTTGCGCCTTGCGGGCGCGCTCCCACACATGCTGCACCATCGGCTTGCCCGCGATGTTCAGCAGCGGTTTGTTGGGAAGGCGCGTCGCTGCCAGGCGCGCAGGGATTACGCCAATTACTTTCATGCTTTCACCTGCCAGAGAATCAGCCCTGACAGCACCTTTGGGTGGAAGTAGGTGGACTTATGGGGCATTTTGCCACCTGCGCTGGCGATTTGCTGCAGGGCGCGTAGCGGGGGCGGATTGAGCAGAAACGCCGCTTGTGCCCTGTCCGAACGCACTGCCTCTACCGCCTCCTCTGCCGAGCGGGTGTAGGTTTTGGTGGGGTCTTTATAGCCCAGCGCCGGCATCACGCGCTCGTGCAGAACCCACGAGTCGAGTTGCGTAAGCGCGTTGGGTAGCCCCTCAACTGTGGGATAGGCTTTCGGGCGTATCAGCCACGCACCGCCGTTCCATACAAAGCCAATTGCCTCACCGTTGTGTTGTGCCATCTGCATCACGATTGTTTCAGGCTCAATAGGTGTCAGGTCGAACTCACCGCCGAGGCGTGCACGCCACTCGTCGGGCGAGCCGGGCGGGGTTTCATTCAGAATTCGGTGCGTGGGCAGTATCACCAAGCCCGGGTCGTCCATCGGCACGAGCAGGATAGGCAAGAACCGCTCGGGCGAGCCTTCGGAGCCGTAGGTCTGCCCATAGCGCAGCGCAGTCTCGTAGCGATGATGCCCGTCGGCAATCCACACGCGCGCGTGCTCAAACGCCCGCTCGAACCGCACCACCTCTACAGGGTTCGTGATACGCTCCAGTTTGTGAAAATTACCTTCGGGTAGATTGTCGCCTTCCACCTGCGCCAGCGGCTCCCACAGCATGTCGGCGATGGCTTCCTGAAACGCGGGCGTGTCCTCGAATAGCCCGAAGATGGTCTCCATATGCGTGCGCGTTGCCTGCAAGAGGCGGAAACGGTCTTCCTTAACGCCGGGAAACGTGTGTTCGTGAGGCAGCACGACACCTTTCTCGTACGGCTCCGTGTGCAGTAGCACAAAGTAGCCCGTGCGGGTGCGCTCCGTGTGCGTGAGCGGGTCGTAAAATTGCTGGATATATCGGTAGATGGCGGGGGGCGAGTCTTCGCGTAGCACGCCGTCGGCAAGCCAGCGTTGCAGCGTTTGCGCGGCGTTCGTGTAGCGGTCGTCATTGCCTGTAGGTAGGGTCAGATGCACAATATTGTATGGGTTGCGCGATGCAAGCTCTGCTCGCAACCCTTCATCAATTACATCATACGGTGGCGCGACTACCTCTGGGATGAGCCGCGCAAACCGAGTCGCCCGAAATGCTCGTATTATTGCCATACCTATTTACTCCTTCGCAGTTTGTCAATGTAAGCGAACTTATTAGTTGGCTCTTGTGCCTCAAGCAAGGCGCGCACGTTGAGAGGTTAGGCTTCACAGTGAAGTGTCGCTTCGGGGCGCCGCACACCAAAGGCACATAACAGGTTCTTCTAAAGTATACCTGATATAACCTAATTTTAAAGTTGTCCGCCTGCCACGCGATAGGCTTCGCCCGTAATATAGCTCGCCTCGTCCGACGCCAGAAACACCACGAGGTTCGCAACGTCCTCGTAAGCGCAGCCGCGTCCAAGCGGCACCTGCGCCTCATAGTAACGACGGATGGCATCTTCGGGCAAGCCCCACTTGCGGGCGTATTGCTCAAAGAGCGTGCCCTGCCACATCGGCGAATCGAGCAGGTTGCCAGGGCAGATGGCGTTCACGCGGATACCGTAGGGGGCTAAGTCCATCGCGATGCTTTGGGTTAGTCCGATCCCGCCGAACTTACTGGCGGCGTAGGCGCAGTTTTTGTAGCTGCCCTTCAGCCCCGATTTGGAGTTGATTTGCAAGATTACGCCTTTGCCGTGAGGTTGCATCAGCTTTGCTGCTTCGCGGGCGCACAGGAAATAGCCTGTCAGGTTCACATCCAACTGCCACTGCCACTGCTCAAGGCTCATCTCGGTCAGCTCGGCGGAATGAATCACACCCGCGTTCGCAATCAGGATGTCCAGTTTGCTAAACCGCTGGGCTATCTGCTGGGCGGCATGTTGCACTTCGGCTTCATGGCGCACATCGCAGGGCAGGGCGAGCGTCGCACTGTGTGGGTGCTGAGTGTGAATCGCTTCGGCGACAGCTTGCAGTTTGTCGGGCTGCACATCGCTGAGGGCAAGCCCTGTGCAGCCTTCGCGTGCCAGTCGGTGGGCTAGCGCCTCGCCCAGTCCCTGCGCTGCGCCCGTAATCCAGGCAACTTGCCCCTGCAGTCGCATCGCTAACCCTCTGCGCCGTCTGGCTCAACGAATACTGCTGTGCCGTACACCAATATCTCGGCGGCGTTAGCAGTGATGTTGCCTGAGACGAACCGCACATTCACGACAGCGTTCGCTCCGAGCCGCGCTGCCTCTTCCAACATACGCCGCTCCGACTCCGCCCGCGCGTTGGAGAGCATCTCCGTATACTCCTTTAGCTCGCCGCCCACAATCTGTCGCAAGCTCGCCAGAAAATCTTTGCCGAAGTGGGTCGCCCGCACAGTGTTACCTTTCACGACGCCCAGCACCTTCACGATACGGTAGCCCGGCACTTCGGACAGGGTTGTAATCAGCATAAAACTCCCTCCTATAAAACCGATTTCGCTCCTGAGGGTAGGAGTCCTGCCGATTGGTGCGTCGGCGTCCGTATGAACGAATGCAATCCCAGTCGTCAGGTACACTTCTGCTTACACACTATGAGGTACCTACTATGAAAACGCACGAGAACTGTCGCGCACAGGTCATCGAGGTTTTAGAGGAGTTGAAGCGTACTGCGCCCGACGCGCCCTTGCTTGCGCTAGGACAAACGATTTTCTGGGATGAACCGATGAAGCTCGCGCTGCTGAACGCCCTGCGCGAGGTAGACTCCAAGCGAAAGTTAATCTTTGGCGTTCACGATACCGACTATTTTGCTCGTTTGCATGCTCGCTTACTGCCCCGCAACGCCCAACTCTTCGACGGCTACGCGTTGCTGCCCCACAACGACGGCACGACGCGCACGCTCTGGTCAGCGGCGGGCGAAATCGCGCAGTTGTTCGGCAGTGAGACCGTGCCCACGCTGAAGATGTTCGCCCAGAACGGGGGCAATGTGGAGCGTGTGGCGCGTTCCTGCACGGAGGGCAGGCAGGCGTTTGTCGATGCGCTCACGGAAGCGTGGGGCTGGCGTGGCTTGGTCTCGCGCGAGCTTGCGCCCCGACCAGTTTACGAAATTCCGCTACGGGAAATCGCCCCCGCGTTGGACGCCCTGCTGGAGTTCGGGCTGGACGGCACAGGCGCACTGCTGGACGATGCCGAAAGTCGTAGTCGCGCCTGCGACTGGGCATGGCAACTGCGCCAGCGCGTACAGCAAATCGCCCTAACGCAACCCGACGCTTCCCTTGCCGATTTATATGTCCAGATTTATCCCGAGCTGCTAAGCGCACTTTACGGCGGTGCACTCCCTGAAACGATTGGCTTCACCCGCACGACCGAGCTACTGCGCTTCAATACCCACACGGCACATCTGCCCCGCTTTGAGTTCGTGAATACTTTTCTGAACCCCGCGTATCGTCGCGCCTGTGAGGATGCCTACAACGCCTCTGTGCAAGGCTCGCCCATCTATCCACTGGAGGAGTTCGGTGAGGGCGCACTGCCGTTTGACTTGCTTATTCCGAAAGTGGGACGCGGCACAATCCTGCTAACTAACCGCTACCTGGGCGTTTTGACGCGCGAGCCACAGATCGTGCGCCTGAGCGAGCCGATTACCGATGTACAAGGGCTGGCGCAGGTCGTCGAGCAACACTGGGGCGAGCGTTGCACGCTGGTCGGCAAGGCGATTACGCTGATAACGATGCTTGCCCGCGAGTTCGTATTCGTATTCAACGAGCGTGGTTCGCCCTACCTCACGCGCACGGTGCAGATGCATCGGAGCCTGCAGGAGGCGGGCGTGCCACTTCAGGTGAACCCCCTAATGCGCCTGACCTATCCCACTTGGGACGCGCTAAGCGAAGCGGAGTGCGTCTCGATACGCCTACCAGAGCATTTAGCCTGCGCGTTCGGCGAGCCGTCGGTCTGCTCGGATGTATTCGCGCAACGCTGGCGGGGTGTGGTGGACGAACAGCACGCACTCCTGAAACAACTTTCGCAGATTCGTAGCCCGCGCGCGCTAATGGGTCTGCTTGCCGAGCGCGAGGGCGCGGCGTGGCAGACGCGCCTGCAGGAGTACGAGGCGTTGCACGCCCGCCTCACCGAGACCGTCGGCTATTGGGCAGAGCTACTACGTCAACAGGCGCACGCCCTGCATACTGAGCGACGCGCCTTAATAGCCGAGATTCAACAACATCCCAAACGCTTTGGTGAACTCGCTCCACGTCTGCGTGAGCTCAAAGCACGTCTTAAGCGTCTCAACACGGAACGCCTGCGCGTTGCCAACGCCCCCGAAGCGAAGGGTTTGCATACCCGCGCCGACAAACTGGAGTGCGAAGCCGAACGCGCACGGCTCGAACTGATCCGCTGCGCGTTCCTCACCTGCGAGGGCTTGCCCCAGACCCACGCCCGACCCGCCGCATGGTGGATGTTGCTGCTGTCGCCTAAGTGGTTCCAAGCCTGTGCTGAAGGACTGCAAGCGAGACTGGAGACGCTATAGGAGCACCTACAACTCGTAATTGCTCGCCGTTAGGCTGAACTCCAGTCGCTTGCCTGCGCGCTCCACCGTAAGTTTCAGCGGGCGACCGACTTTGGTGTACGAGAGCCGATCCACCAGCTGCTTCTCGCTCCAGTTCGCAGGCGACTGACCATCGATAAGCAGAATCTTGTCGCCCACCTTCACGCCTGCTATGTCTGCATCGGACATGGGCATCACCCAGCGCACGATAAGGTCTTTCCCTTGCTTACGCCACCAGATGCCGTAGCCCGCGTTGTCGGCGGCACGCTCTTCAGCGGTATTGGGCTGCCACACCATTTGCTCGCGGAAGTAGTTGTAGGTCACCTTGTAGTGGCGCATAATCGGCACGCCCAGCAAGCCGTAGCGTGTCTGCAACGCCGTCACGGAATCGGAACGCGCGTTCTCCGAAAGCTTATGATAGGCATACACTGAGTTGAATTGGAGCGGTCCTAATCGCATGCGGTGAATCCGATACACCAGCAGGTCGCCCGTGAAGAAGTTGTAATCGTCGCCCTCAAAGAACTCGCCCAGCCGCTTGTACCAAGTCTCGATGGTCATTTGTGGACCATCGGTCTTGTCGTGGCGGTAGCTGGGGGGCAACAGGTTCGTAGACGCGCCTGTGTCCACAATCATCCGTATCGGCTGCTCCTTATGCCCGACGGTTATAGTCACCAGCACGTGGTCGCCGGCCATCTCGAAGGGGATAACTGTGCCTGGGGGTAGGGGGGCATCGTGTGGCTCGAAGGTGATGGTGCGGTCGGCGAAGTTCACAGTGGTCTGGAACGCAGCGATGGTCTCGCGCCCCAGCAGCCCAATCACGCGCTTGCCAGCAACGGTATCGCTGCCCAGCGGCGTGCGCCACACCGCCCCACCGCTAATCACTATATCGCGCACCTCTGCATCGCCCACTTTCAGGCTTTGCACGCGCACCCTGTATGATGGGAACGCGCCGTACACCATGGTCGCCCAGTAGTCGCTGTTGGGAATCTTCTCCAGCCCCACCTCTTTCACGATGGAGTCGTCTATCCAAGTGCTGGACGCGCCCGTGTCGTAGATAATCCAGTACGGTCCCTTGCCGTTCAGGTAGATTTGCACATAAAGCGAGTTGCCGCTAAATCGGAAGGGCACTTTCACGGGCAGGTTGTCTCGCACGGCGGGCGAGGTTCCGTGCGGCGGGCGTTGGAAGCGAGTGTCCTCCAGCTCGGTGGAGGCGTCCATTGCGCTCATAAAGTAGGTTGCCACGTGCGCACCGTCGGCGTAAAGACGCGTCTCAATGGGCATTTGCACTTCACCCTTGGGCGTGGACACAGCCCGATAGCCGTGATACACCACACCCATGCGCACAATCTTGTCCGTCTCGTAGTCCACCTGCTGATACTCCATGCCCACAATCTGGTTCTGCTCGTTCAGGAAGCAGTGGAGCTTGTTATCGGGCTTTTTGGGCAGGTTGCGCTGGTATTCGGGCGTGGGCAGTTGTACACTAATGCGGTAGGCAGGGCGTCCATCGGGTAGTTTGCTCTCCTCACCGCCTACCAGTGTGCCCACCGAAAGCCAGTGCGGAATCTGTACGAAGTGGGTGTAGGTCGTGTCTTTCAGCCCCCACTCTTCCTCTTGCGCGATGCTGGAGCTGAGATACTCATTTTTGCGCCAGCCCTTATTGCCGTCGAAACCCGTGATGAACTCATTATCGCCGTAGCGCACTTCCAGTAGGCGTTTGGTATCACGCATAGATACCGTGCGCTTGGCGGAGCTTTTGCCCCCATACTCGCTGGTGACATCGTACTCCAGTTTGACCCCGCGCTGGGCTAACGCTTTATAGGCATCGCCGCCATGTTGCTGAATCGCTTGCTCAAAGCGCGTCGCAGCGTCGTTGCCGAATGCCAGGCTAACCGCTAAAAATATGCCGAGAACCCCACAAGAACTTCGCATCGCAGTACCTCCGACGAGTGCGATAGGAGAATACCCTACGGCGTGCTGTATTTAGGCACAGTCAGATAGAATTGCCTGCCCAATGCCTCCGATTCCGCCAAGATGAACAGCTCGGGTCGCCTTGCGAAGTCGGCATCGGTGGTGAGGCAGTACGCACCCGTCTGCAGCATCTGTTGCAGCGTGGCGTCCGCATCGCCCGAAGTGCGGTACCGCCCTTTGCGATAGAAATGCAGGCTCGGATAGCCGGGATTCACCCGATAGGCAATCAGCGTGCGGTAGGGCGGGGGCTTAAGCGCGAGTTCGCGCACGGGCTTGAGGGCGAGCCGGTCATACCCTGCCAGCGCGCCGTTCCAGCCTATCAGCAGTGCAAGAACGCCCGCGAATCGCGTCCACGGTGGTGCGGTGGGCTTATAGAGTGCGAACACTGTGAGTGGCATGCCCACGGCAAGCGCAACCGCCCACAGAGCACTTTGCCAAAGCGGGGCGTAGAGCGAAACGGCACACCATACAGCAGCACCGAGAACGAGAAAGAGCGGCGTTATGAACCTTACCCCTCCTATCCCCCTCTTCGTAAACAGCGAGCGGGGAGCAACCACCGTCGTGCGCCACGCCTCTCTCTCTCCGTGAACGGAGAGCGGGGCAGGGGACGAGGTTGAACTCTCGGCATGCAAACGGATACCCGCAATCCTCGCCCCCACCAGCAACGCTAGCATCGGAAACATCGGAAAGATATAGGCAGGCAGCTTAGTGAAACTCAGCGTGAACAGCCCAAACACCAGCCATGCCCAGCGGCGCAGATACAGGCGCAGTGCGTCCTCCTCGCGTCCCCACAGTACGCTCACATAGCCCACCATCGATAGCCCGCCCAGCCACAGCACTATCACATAAAACAGCAAGTACGCTGCTACGCCGCCCAGTACACTCCCTACATCGCCACGCTGAATCAGTGGCAACACCGAGTGCGCCGTGTCGCCCCCCGCAAAGCGCAACAGGTTCTGCTTCACCACGAACTCATTAAAAAATTCTCCCCCGTGCTGCAGATACACGCCCACATACCACGGCGACGCCGTGAGCAGCGCCGTAATTAGCGCAAACACCACCCAGCGGAATCGCAGTCCCCGCGCGTGCAGCGTTTTTGCGTTCCAAAGATACAGCACGCCTACCAGCCCCAGCCCGAAGGGACCTTTTGTGAGAATTGACAGACCGAGCGCAACACCGCCCGATAACGCCCAAAAAGAACGCAGAACCACATCCTTCAACCCCCTCTCCGTAAACGGAGAGGGGGAGGCGCTGGGCGATGCAGGTGTTGCTCCCCTCTCTCTGCGTGCGGAGATGGGGGATGGGGGAGTGAGGTTTGAAATCTCCCACAGTGCAATCACCGCCAACGTGAGGAAAAAGGTAAGTGTCATGTCGGTGATCGCGAGGCGCGCCAGAATCAAGCTCAGCGGCGCGAGCGCGAACAGCAGTGCACCCCAGCTACCCGCGCTCTGTCCTAACCGTCGATTGCCCCACCACGCAATCAGCAAAATCGTGAGCGCGTAAAACAGCGCAGAAGGCAACCGCAGGGCGAACTCGTTCTCGCCAAAGACGCGCATGCTCAGCGTCATCAGCCAATACAGCAGCGGCGGCTTCTCGAACCACGGCTCGCCACCCAGTGTGGGCGTGCGCCAATCGCCTGACTGACGCATCTCCCGCGCCACCGAAGCGTAGAAGCCCTCGTCTAAATCGGTCAAACCGAACGCCCGCAAATCAATTAGGGCAGCTAACACACAAAGCCAGAGGAGCCATCGCATAAAGTTTCGTGGCTTGGACAGCCCTGTCCAAGCAGTATCGCACGGGCAAGATTGTCCGTGCTACAGTGGTTTCAGCACACTGACGCCGTCCATATAAGGACGCAACGCCTCGGGGATTACCACGCTGCCGTCTTCCTGTTGGTAGTTCTCCAGTATCGCCGCCATCAGGCGGGGCGTTGCGACGCCAGAGGCGTTGAGTGTATGCACGAATTCGGGCTTTGCGGTCGGCTCGGGGCGGTAGCGAATGTTCGCCCGACGCGCTTGAAACGCCTCGAAGTTGCTGCACGACGACACCTCCAGCCACATCTGCACGCCGGGCGACCAGAGTTCCAGGTCGTAGCATTTGGCGGCGGCGAAGCCCAAATCGCCCGTGCATAGCGCCACGATACGATAGGGCAACTCCAGTCGCTGCAGCACGGTCTCGGCGTCGCGCAGCAGCTTCTCGTGTTCGTCGTAGGAGGTTTCGGGCGTGGTGAACTTCACCAGCTCCACCTTGTTGAACTGGTGTAGGCGCAAGAGACCGCGCGTGGCTTTGCCTGCTGCACCTGCCTCACGTCGAAAACAAGGTGAATACGCCGCCAGGTAAATCGGCAGCTGCTCCACGCTAAGAATTTCCTCACGATAGAGGTTCGTCACAGGCACTTCGGCAGTAGGAATCAGATACAGCGGGTCGTCCGCGCAGCGGTACATCTCTTCATCGAACTTTGGCAGCTGCCCCGTACCCACCATGATTTCGGGGCGCACTAGAAACGGCGGAAAGATTTCCGTGTAGCCGTGCTCGCGTGTGTGTAAATCCAGCATAAAGTTAATCAGGGCGCGTTCCAGCCGTGCGCCCAAACCCGTATAGAAATGGAACCCACTGCCACTTACCTTCGCACCGCGCTCGAAGTCGATGAGTCCCAGCGCTTCCGCGAGTTCCCAGTGCGGTTTCGGCTTGAATCTCACTGGGTGGGGCTGCCCGCCGCGCCTCACCTCCACATTCTCACTGGCGTCCTTGCCGACAGGGGTGGTGTGGTGGGGGATATTCGGGAACAGCAGCAGTTTCGCCTCGCGCTCGTGTTCAACCGCGCGCCTCTCGCTCTCAAGTTGCTCGATCTGCGCTTTCAGTTCGCGTAGCTGAGCCAACAGCGGTTCGGCGTCCTCGCCCGCCTTCTTGCGCTGCGGAATCTCTTTGGAGACACGGTTCTGTTCGGCGGTGAGGGTCTCCACCTGCGTGGTCAGCTCGCGCCAGCGGGCGTCTAAGGCGAGCCACTCGTCTAAAATCTCCGTTTCATAGCCGCGTTGGTGTAGCGCCTCGCGCACGAGGTCGGGTTCACTGCGCAGCAGTCGGTAGTCCAGCATAGCAGTAATTGTACCGTGTGGGGGGCTACCGTATCATCGTGCCGATGCCCGTGTCGGTGAACACCTCAATCAGCAGCGCGTGCGGGATGCGCCCGTCGATGATGTGCGCGCGTGGGCAGCCCCGCTCCAAAGCGTGCAAACACGCCTGCAGTTTCGGAATCATGCCTCCTGACACGCGCCCGTTGTTCAGCATTCGTTCTGCCTGCTCGCGCGTGAGTTCAGAAATCAGCGAGTTGGGTTCGTCGGGGTCGCTCAGCACGCCAGGCACATCGGTCATCAGGATGAACTTCTTCGCGCCTAGCGCGCCCGCCAACGCGCCTGCTGCAAAATCGGCGTTCAAGTTGTAAGTCGCCCCGTCCGCGCCCAGCCCGATAGGACTTACGACGGGAATATAGCCTCCCTGCAACGCGGCGTACAGCACATCGGGGTTGATGCTCTCCACTTCGCCTACGAAGCCCAAGTCCACCTCGCTTTGGAGTTTTCGAGCGCGGATAAGTCCGCCATCCTTGCCCGAAATGCCTACGGCACGCCCCCCCTGCTGCTGGATCAACGCCACCAGACGCGGGTTCGTCTTGCCCGTGAGCGCCATCTCCACCAGTTCCATCGCCTCGGCATCGGTCACACGCAAGCCGTTCACGAACTGGGGCTGCAAACCAAGCCGCTTCATTAAATCGGAGATTTCAGGACCGCCGCCATGCACCACCACCGGGCGAATGCCCACGCAGTGCATCAGCACGAGGTCTTGCATCACCATCGCAGCTGTGGTTTCGCCCATCGCCGCGCCGCCGTACTTCACAACGAAAATGGCTCCGCTCCACTTTTGAATGTAAGGCAACGCTTGAATCAGTACCTCTGCCTGAAGTTTTGCCGAATCGGGAACGCTCATACGGTAGACTATTGTACCTGATGAGCGAGGTCAATCCGTTTTCGCTGCGACAGATACGCGCCTGGCTGCAGGAGTACCATGTGCGTCCGTCCAAAGGCTGGGGTCAGAACTTTCTGACCGACCGGCGCGTGGCGTTGCGCGTGCTGGACGCTGCCGACCTGCAGCCGGAGGATGTGATGCTGGAGGTCGGTCCGGGGCTGGGCGCGCTCACACTGCTTGCCGCCGAGCGCGTGCGTCAGGTAATCGCCGTCGAGGTCGACGCACGCCTTGTGGCGATTCTACAGACCGTCATCGACGAACAGCGCATCTCCAACATCACGATTATTCAGGCGAACGCGCTGAGTCAGTCCATCCCCGAGTTGCTGCGGGGCGAGCCAAGGGCGAAAGTGGTTGCGAATATCCCTTACTCCATCACCTCGCCGTTGCTGGAGCATCTGCTGAAATACAAATCCTACATTCCTGTGATTGTGCTGACGGTGCAGAAAGAGGTTGCCGAGCGGCTGGTCGCCAAGCCACACAGTGTGGCGTATGGCGCACTGAGCTTGTTTGTACAGTACCATACGCAAGCGGAGTATCTGGGGCGTGTGCCGAACACGGCATTCTATCCACAGCCAGAAGTGGACTCCGCCATCGTGCGTCTGACGCCCGTGCCCGACCGCCTACCCCCGCTGGAACAGAAGTGGTTTTTCAAGCTCACGCGCGCGGGGTTTGGCAAGCGGCGCAAAACGCTGCGCAACGCGCTCACCACGCTGTTCGACGACGCCGACCGCGCCAGCGCAATCCTTAGGCGGGCGAACATCCACACCTCCACTCGCGCCGAAGAACTGGGACTGGAACAGTGGATGAACCTCGCCCGCGAGACTGTGCGCACGCTCTATCCGGAAGGAGCAGGTTAGCAGTAGAACGAACATAGCGCGTTGCTGAACGAGTAGTGTATACTATCCTGCAGTGCGAGGCGACGCAAAGGCATGGCTGTGGGCAGGCGCGCTGTCGATTCTGTTTGTGGTCGGCACGCTCTATGCGAAAACACTAAACTTCGAGTTCGTATGGGACGACAACCAGGTCATCTACGGGCGCGTCGACTACCAATCGCCTGCGCACTGGCTGGAGTCAGTGCGTCAGCCGCTCGATTTCTCGCCCAACTATTTTCGCCCGCTTGCGCTGAGCAGCCTGCTGGTGCAAATCTGGCTCTGGAAAGACAACCCCGCGCCATTCCACGCTGCGAATGTGCTGATTCATCTGTTGAACACCACACTGGTGATGGCGTTGGGACTGCGACTGCTGCGAGGACGTTGGCAAGGGTTATTGGCAGGCGCATTGTACGGTGTGCATCCTGCGCTGATTGAAAGCGTGGCGTTTGTCTCTTCGCGCTACGACTTGTTGGCGACGCTGTTTCTGCTGACGGCGTTATGGTTGGAGGGGCGATTGCAAGGCAAGGCGCGACTACTTAGCGTGGGGGGAACGTTTCTGCTTGCGCTATTGTGTAAGGAGATGGCGCTCACGCTGCCGTTGGTGCTGCTGGCATGGCAGGCAGCGCAACTATCCAACGGCTCGTTTCGGGAACGATTGCATACGCTTTGGCGCACGGAACGTTCACTCTACGCCGTGCTGGGCGTTGTGCTGATCATTTACTTTGGCATCCGTTACGCTGCGCTGGGCTACTTGTTCACCGCGCCGATTGGCAACGCGCAAATCGAGGCGGGGACACCGCTGCAACATCTCCTGCTGATTGGACGCACACTTGCCACACTTATAGAACTAACGCTGTTCCCGTTTTTCAGCATCACGGCGGCACACCATTCTGAGCTGCCCATCCCCCTGAACGACGGTTGGGCTTGGGCACAACTGGGCATCGCCCTCCTTGTCTTAGGCGGCGTGTTCTGGCTGGCGCGGCAGCATCCACTGTCGGGCGGCTTGGCAATCGCTGCGCTGATTAGCCTGCTGCCCGTGCTGAACCTGCGTCCGCTGGAGTTCGCGTTCGGACTATTCACGGCGGAACGGTTTCTCACTTTCCCGCTGGCGTTGGTGGTGATAGCACTCGTAGCACGGGCAGTCCTGTCCGTGCCGTCCACCTCGCAAGCCAACCGTAGCAAGGATAGTCCTACCCGTGCCAACTCACGGGGAGCCTCTCGTTTGGACAGGACCGTCCTTGCCACGCTGGTTGCACTCCTCTGGGGCGTTGGGCTGATGATTACGACAGCCTACAACCTCCCCAACTGGCGCGACGCGGAGAGCTTCTGGAAGTGGCTCACCGTCGCTTCGCCCCACTCGCCGATTGGGTTCAGCAACCTGTCCGATTTATATAACAAAATGGGCAGGCACACTGAAGCGCTGGAGTACGCTGAGAAAGCAATTCAGGTCGCTCAGCGCAGCGGGATGGGCTACATCAATAAGGGTGTTGCGCTGCTGCGTTTAGGCGACCCCGACGCCGCCATCGCCCTGTTCCGCAAGGGTGTCGAGGTGGAACCCGACAATATCACAGGCTGGAACAATCTCGGCGTGATGCTCTCCGAGCGGGGTGAACATGACGAGGCGGAGCGGATTATCCGAGAGCACGTGCTGGGACGCACGCCCAAACATATGGGACATCAGGCGTTAGGGCTGATTTACTCCCGTCGCGCACGATTAGACCTTGCGGAAGAGGAGTTCCAGAAAGCCCTTGCGCTGATGCTCAACCCTACGGGTTCCGTTGCGGAGGAAGGGCTTCGGCAGCTGCAAATCGCCAACAAGTGGATTGCTGCAGCGCACCACTGGATGAATCAGGGCAATCTGGAGCTCGCGCAGACGCACCTGCAAGCCGCCTCCGTACGCGACCCCGACAAAATCGCCTACGGTATCGCACTCAGCCGCCTGCGCATCCTGCAAAATCGCCCTGCTGAAGCAATTCAAATCCTCGACGAGTTGAAGGCAAGCGGCTACGATGTACCCATCATCGGGCAGCTGCGTCAGGAAGCGGCGACGATGTTGAAGCGCGGTACATCGCTCCCTTCGAGATAACAAACATCGCAAGGTATCCTATCCCCATGCGCCACTCACCACCCACTCAACGGGAACTGCTGCAAGCGTTGCAGGCGCGTATTGCGATTCGTTATACCGCGCCGCCAAAACTCACGCTCGGCTTCTACTACGGCTGGTATGGCAACCCCCAAGTGTCGGGCAAGTGGCTCCACTGGGAAGGCGTAGACCCTCAGCGCAAACAAATCGCCACCTCCACACACTACCCCGTGCTCGGCGCATATGACTCCAACGACCCCAAAGTGATTGAGCAGCACTGCCGGTGGGCGCGTGAGGCGCGGCTGGATGGGTTCATCTACTCGTGGTGGGGGATCGAGAGCTATGAGGAGAACCCCTTACCGCGCCTGCTGGACGCAGCGCAAAAACATAGCCTAAAAGTGTGCTTGTACTATGAGGCCGTACCGCAGCCAGGAGACCCGCGCTCTGTGCTGCCCGAATTGCGCTACATCCTGCAAAAATATGCTGCCCATCCCGCCTATTTGAAGGTGGAGGGGCGTCCGGTGCTGTTTGTGTACGTTCGGGCGATGGAGCAGCTGAGCCTGGCGCAGTGGGCGTGGGCGTTGGAAGCGATACGCAAGGAGTTCCCGCCGGGCATCTGCGCGATAGGCGACTCGTTGGGGCGCAGCACCGCCCGCGTGTTCGACGGGATTCATACCTACAATCCCGTGCTAGCATTGGAAAACAAACCGCTGGAAGCGATTCAGCCCACGCTGGAAGCCTATTATCGCGAGGCGTTGCAAGCAGCGGGCACGTTCGGGCGAATTGCGTGTGCCACGATTATCCCCGCCTACGACGACACCAAAATCCGCACGCCGGGCATCCGTACCGACCGATTCAAGGGCGAGTCGTACCGCAAGCAGTGGCAAGCTGTGCTGAACCTGAATCCCGACTGGACACTGATTACCAGCTTCAACGAGTGGCACGAGGGCAGTGAGATTGAACCGTCGGTGGAGCATGGCGAACGAGAGCTGCGTACGACTGCTCAGTTCGCCCCGCGATTCCGCCAATTAGGAGAGCGACCGCGCAAGGCAACACCGCTGACTGCTCTCCCCAGCGACGCCCTTGCAAAACTGCGCCAGATGTGGCAGGGCAAAACAATAGGGCTGCTGCCCGACGCCCAATCGGAATCTGTGTTCTGGTTGCTAGATGCGGGCTTGAAAGTGGAAATGCTGGAGCCAGCCGATATAGTTGCGCCGAACCGACTCACACCCGACCGCTACGCTGTGCTGGTGTACGCAGGGAACGAACATTACAAAGCCACCGTGAACGCGCCGAATGATGTGGATAATGCCCTGCAGGTGTATCTACAGTCGAGGGGCGTGCTGCTAGCGTTGCCAAGCGCGCCGTTCCCGTTCTTCTATGCGGACGGCAAGGTGGCGTCTCGCGCTGCACTGTTCGGTTTGCCGATTGCAGGCAGCTCTGACCGTCCCCAAGCAGGCGTGACAGGCTTCGAAACGCCCCCTGAACAGGGCTTACAGTTCCGCCTGAACCGCGCGCTTGTCCCCACATCGGGCGACGCGCGCATCCCATTCCCAGAGGGAGGCGATCAGCGATGGCGTCCTGCCCTGCGCTCCCTCGCCCCTGCAGGAGCGACCTATACACCCTTAGCCACCCTGTACGACGCACAGAACCGCAACTGGGGCGACGGCGCAGTGATTGTCAAACTGCCTTCAGGCGGCACAGTGGGTTATATCTGGTTCCGCCTGCTGGAAACGCCCTACACGCCCATGCTGCTGGAGGCGATGCTGCGGCTTTCAGTGGAGTAATCAGTGCGTGATAGATTATCTCCTGGTCCTTGTGCCAAGCCAACTGGAGTGAAAAATCTCGCCTCGTCTGCCGATAATCGGTAGGCAGGATTGGTGGCTTGAGCGTCCCTGCTCAAATACAGCCGTCGGTAGGATACTGACGAACCAGCCCAAGGATTAGGGATAGCCAAGCCACAAAACTCGGCACGGACAGGATTGTCCGTGCAACGGAAGGTAGTGTGCATGGACGCGAGAGGAGCGAAGTGGAATGCGAATTACGGGCAATCGGACTTTTTGGGACACGCCGACTTTGCAAACGACGGAACGGGCGATGAACCGCGCCACCAACCGCCACAAGATTCTGGCGCATAACTTGGCAAACGCGAACACGCCGAACTATGTGCGCTTAGACCTACCTGAAGGCGAAACAGCGCCCCCACGCACGATTCAACGCGCAGTTCAGTCAGGTGCACTCCCGCTGCGTACTACGGATCCGCGTCATATCAGCCTGCCGAACGCTGCTCAACCCCGCGAGGCGAAGCCCACGCCTCAACCCGCTCCTATGCGCGCGGACGGCAACACGATTGACCCCGAATACGAGATGGCGCAACTCGCCGAGAACGAACTGCGCTACGCGATGCTGGCGCGAATCGCCAACAGCCAGATACAGGGATTGAGAAATGCAATCCGAGAAGGACGCCAGTGAGGAGGTGAACGATGGGACTGATTAGCACACTCCGAGTATCTTCCAGCGGTCTCTCTGCCGAACGGCTGCGGATGGACTTAATCGCCGACAACTTAGCCAACGCCAACACCACCCGCACGCCTGATGGGCAACCATATCAGCGCAAGGTGGCAATTTTTCAGCCGATTACCCCCACGCCCAGTATGCCCGGCGGCGTGCGCGTGGCGCAAATCGCAGCCGACAGCACGCCCCTACGGATGGTCTACGAACCCGGGCACCCCGACGCCGACGCCAACGGCTACGTTGCCTACCCGAACGTGAACATCGTGCATGAAATGGTGGACATGATTACCGCCAGCCGCGCGTATGAGGCGAATATCCAAGCCTTCAACGCCGCGAAAAATATGTTCATGCGCACCATCGATATCGGGCGTGTGTGAGGTGAACGCCTATGGAAATCAAGGGCATCGTGAAAGACCTACCGCGAATCGAGATTCGGGAAATCCAACCCCCTAAGTGGTTGCAGTCGCCCGACGCCCCGCAAGCCGACGCACCCCGCGCCGACTTTGGACAGATGTTGCGCGATGTAATTGGGCAGGTGAACGATGCACAACAACGCTCAGCGGATTTGGCGCAACGGTTCGCGCGGGGCGAGCCTGTAGACGAGCAGACACTGGTGCTAACGATGGAACGAGCCAGCCTTGCCTTCCAGCTCACGCTGCAGGTGCGCAATAAAGTTTTAGAAGCGTACCAGGAAGTGATGCGATTGCAGGTGTGATAGTCTATGCAGAGTTCGCTGAATCGACTTCGGGAACGGTGGAACGAGTTGCCGCGTACGACCCGCATCGCGGCAATCGGCGGCGCGGTCGGCTTGCTTGTGCTATTCGTGGCGTTGGGATTCTGGGCAAGTACACCCACCTACACCACCCTCTACACGGGGCTTAGTCCTGCCGACTCTGCGGCGGTGGTGCAGGCGTTGCGCGAACAAAATATCCCTGTGCGCACCAGCGGCGGTGGCAGCGTGATTGAAGTGCCTGTGGAGCATTCGGAAAATGCCCGACTCGAACTTGCGTCCAAGGGCTTGCCCAAAACTGGCGCGCCTGGCTACGCCCGCCTCGAGAAAACGCCCTTCGGGATGACCCAGTCGATGGAGCAGAACACCCTACGCATCGCCCTTGAGGAGGAACTGCAGAATACCATTCAGCACTTAGAGCCTGTGGAAAGCGCGCGCGTGCATATCACGCCGGGCAACGACTCGCCGTTTGCCGACTCGCGCACGGAACCGACTGCTAGCGTGGTTGTCTCGCTCAAGCCAAACGCGATGCTCACGCGCGACCAGGTGCGCGGGATTGTGCACTTGGTGAGCCACAGCGTGGAGGGACTGAAACCCACGAACGTAACCGTGGTCGACTCCGAAGCCCGCCCACTGTGGAACGGGGGTGACCAGCAGGCTGTAGACCATGAGCTAATTCGCACCCGCCGCGAGTCGGAACGCGCCTACGCCGACGAACTGCGCCGCCAACTGCAGCAGCATTTAGACCGCGTGTTGGGACAAGGCAAATCCAGTGTGATGGTGCAGGCGGAGCTCAATCTGGACAAAGAGGAAGTGCAGGCGCAGCGCGTGGAGCCGTTAGACCCCAACCGCGCCGCCGTGATTAGTGAGACGACCGAGACCGAGCGGCTCAGCGGCAATCCACCTGTGGCAGGGGGCGCGGCGGGCATCGCGGGCAACCGCGCCGAGAACCCTCTCTACCCCGCTGCGCCGATGGGCGGAGGCGGGATCGGCGAATACAACCGCGAAGACCGCGTCCGCAACTACGAGATTAACCGACAGGTGGAGCATATCATTCGAGCACCCGGGCGCATCGAACGGCTCAGCGTGGCGACCTTAGTCGACGAGAGCGTCTCCGACGAGGCGCTCACCGCCGTACGCAACTGGCTGGAGACCACTGTCGGCGTCGCACCGAATGTGCCCAATCGCGTGGTGACCGTGCAGCGTGTGAAGTTCGACGCCTCCCAGTCCGAGCAAGCCGCCAAAGAGCAAGCCGCGCGCGAAGCGGCGCAACGGCAGGCGATGCTCTGGCGATTCCTGCCCGTGATTTTGCTACTGATTGTTACCATCTTTCTCGCCCGTGTGATTGGCAAGCAGATTCGTCGTCCTGCGCCGGCGCAGACTCAAGCGATTGCCGCGCTGCCCGGCGGCGGTACGCTCGCTGTGAACGCCGATGGCGTCACCCCTGCCGGTGCCATCACCGACGGCTCCGAACACGCGATAAACGCCGTCATCGACGAGGGGGGGGTGATAGTGGAAGAGGTCGGAGGCGACGGTACAGTGATTGTACGCCGACGGCGCGGCAGTTCGGTGATTGAGGAAGAACTGGCGGAACGCATCCGTGAACGCACACAACCTGAACTGCTGGAAATCCAACGGTTTGCCGATAATAAACCTGAGCATATCGCAGCGCTACTCAAAAACTGGATTAAGTCGTAGAAACCTCACTCCCCATCCCCTCTTCGTTTAGTGGGATAGGGGAGATGAAGTGTCAGAGGTCCAGCCATGCTCAAACCGGGCGAGAAGAAACTGACGGGCAAGCAGAAAGCGGCGATTATCCTGGTCGCCTTGGGCACAGAGGTCGCCTCCAAAGTGCTGCCACACCTCAACGATTCAGAGGTCGAGGAACTTAGCCTCGAAATCGCGCGGCTGGGCAGCGTGCCTGCCGAAGTGCGTCAGCAGGTCATCCAGGAGTTCTACGAGGTATGCCTGGCGCAGAACCTCGCGCTGGAGGGCGGCTTAGACCACGCCCGCGAGCTATTGGAGCGCGCCTACGGTCCGGAACGTGCGACCCAAATCCTCGAGAAGCTCACTCGCGCGTTGCAGATGCTACCCTTTGACTCCATTAAGCGCGTACATCCGTCGCAGCTGAGCACCTTCCTGCAAGACGAGCACCCGCAGACGATTGCGCTGGTGCTGGCGTATTTGGACCCCCAAGTCGCCGCCGCTGTGATTAGTAGCTTGCCGCCGGAGTTGCGTCCTGAAGTTGCCGAGCGACTCGCCACGATGGGCAGCACGCCTCCCGAGGTCATCCGTCGTGTGGAGAACGTACTACAGCGTAAGCTCTCGAGCATCGCCAGCCAGGAACTCACCGCAGCGGGCGGCGTGAAATCGCTCGTGGAGGTGATTCAGTGGGTCGACCGCAACACCGAACGCGCGATTTTCGACTACCTCACCGACAACAATCCCGAACTCGCCGAAGAGGTGCGCAAACTGATGTTCACCTTCGAAGACCTGCTGCAACTCGACGACCGCGCCATTCAACAGATTCTCAAAGAGGTGGACATGAAGGAACTCTCGCTCGCGTTGAAGGGCGCGAGCGACGCGCTAAAAGACAAAATCTTCCGCAACATGTCCGAGCGCGCCGTGAACATGCTCAAAGAGGAGCTGGAGTTTATGGGACCCGTGCGCGTACGCGATGTGGAAGAGGCGCAGCAGCGTGTAGTGAGTATCGTGCGTCGTATGGAAGAGGCAGGTGAGATTGTGATTTCGCGCGGCGGCGAGGAGGAGATGCTGATATAGCATGCGATCGCCTTTCCCCACGCTAGACGAACTCCATAGCACGGACACTCCTGTCCGTGCTACTCGCAACACAGGCGTCCTCCCTGTACAAGGTTCACAGGAGGGGGATGCTCCAACCCCAACCCGCAGCACGAACACTCCTGTCCGTGCTGACCTTTTAGCATTAGGCGATGCCATTCTAAAACAGCCCTCATCCCTCAGCCCATTCTCTCTACAGAAAGCGGGGCAGGGGGGTAAGGGCAAAATCAAATCCCCCTTCCCCGAGTACCAACCTGCCCCCCAATCCAAAGACGTGTCCAGCTTGGACGCCATCCATGCCGAAGCGGAAGCCATCCGCCTGCAAGCCATTCAAGACGCCGAGCGCATCCGCGAGCAGGCGCATCGCGAAGGCTACCAACGCGGCTACGAGCAGGGATACGCTGATGGCGAACAGCACGCCCGCCAACATGCCGAAACCCAACTGCAAAACATCGCCGATAACCTGCGCGCACAAGTGGAACAGGTCATTCAAAACCTGCAGGCGCAATACGAATCCTATCTCCAGAACGCTGAGGCGCAGATGCTCGAACTCGCGCTGGAAGTCGCCCGCAAAATCGTGCGGGAAGAATTAAAAATCCAGCCCGACCACGCGCTTGCCATCGTACGGGATGCCCTACGCCGCGTGCAGGGCTTTGCACACCTGCGCATCCGCGTGAACCCGCTGGACTTGGAACTCATCCGCCAGAACCGTGCTGCCCTGCTGCACATCGTGGACGGCGTCGACGGCATCGAGATTGTAGAAGACCGCCGCGTAGACCCAGGCGGCTGCATCATCGAGACTGACCAAGGCGTGTACGATGCGCGTATCCGCACACAGCTAAGCGAGCTGGAGCGTGCTATCCGAGACGCCGCCTGAAACCCATCTCATTCGGTATAATAGCCCGCGATGGAACGGGCGACCCTGGTACTGGAAATCGGCTGTGAGGAGCTTCCTGCGGCGTTTATGCGCGACGCGCTGGCGCAGTTAGGTGACAAACTGACCGAGCTGCTTCAAGAATCGCGCCTGGAGTTTGGTGCAGTGCGCACGCTGGGGACGCCGCGACGCCTGATTGCCCTCGTCGCCGAAGTCGCCACCCACCAAACGCCCGAAGAGCGTACTGTGCGCGGTCCTGCCAAACGTGCTTGCTTCGATGCGCAGGGCAACCCCACACAAGCGTTGATAGGCTTCGCCAAATCGCGCGGCGTGGAACCCCATCAAGTGCAGTTTGTGGAGACCCCACAGGGCGAATACGCTTTCGTTCAGGAATACGACGCAGGGCAGCCCACTACCCAAGTGCTTGCCGAAGGACTGCCCAAAATGATTGCCTCGATGACCTTCCCCAAGATGCTGCGCTGGGGCAGCCGCAAAATGCGCTTCGGACGCCCCATTCGCTGGATAGTCGCCTTGCTGGGTGAGTCCGTGATTGAATTTGAGTTGGAGGGAATCCGTTCAGGCAAGTGCAGCCGCGGACATCGGTTCATGAGTTCAGAGCCGTTCGAGGTGCGTTCGCCAGAGGCATTTCTGGAGCAATTGCGAGTAGCACATGTGATTGCCGACCCCGATGAGCGCGCCCGCATGATTACCGACGGAGCGCATCGGCTGGCGGCGACGCTTAGCGCACGCCCCGTGATTGACCCCGACTTGCTGGAGGAGAACGTGCACTTAGTGGAGCAGCCCCACCTGCTGCTGGGGGGCTTTCCGGAGGCGTTCCTGCGCCTGCCCGCGCCCGTGCTGGTCTCCGCCATGAAAAAACATCAGAAATTCTTCCCGTTGGTGGATGCCGAGGGCGCGCTGCTGCCCCACTTCATCTCGGTTTACAACAACGGCGACCCCGACAAGGTGCGCGAGGGCAACGAGTGGGTGTTGATTGCCCGCTTCAACGATGCGGCGTTCTTCTTCGACGAAGACCGTAAGCAATCGCTGGAGGCGTTCGTGCATGCGCTGGGGCGAATCCTATACCAGCAGAAGCTGGGCACGATGGCGGACAAGGTGCAACGACTGACCCACCTCGCCGAACGACTGTCGCACGCACTGGACTGGGACGCGGAGCAAACTGCCCTGTTGCAACGCGCTGCCCACTTATGCAAAGCCGACTTAGCCACGCAGATGGTGATGGAGTTCCCCGACCTGCAGGGTGTGATTGGCGCAGAGTATGCACGGCTATCGGGTGAGCACGAACGCGTAGCGACTGCGATTGCCGAGCAGTACGCTCCCCGCCACGCGGGCGACCCCATCCCCGACACGCCCCTCGGACGCGCACTCGCCGTGCTAGACCGCATCGATGCGCTGGTGGGCTATGTGGGGCTGGGCTACCTGCCGAAAGGTTCGTCCGACCCGTTCGGGCTGCGACGCGCCGCGGCGGGCGTGGTGGAAATCCTACAGCACGAACCCGATTACCCCACGCTGGCGGAACTGGTGCAGCGCGCCCACGACGAGTATCGCGAGCAGCACGCGCCCCTGAAGCCCCTCATCGCCGTGCAAGCGGACCTGCGCACTCTGTTCTACAGCCGTGTCGAGGCATTGCTGGAAGAGCAAGGCGTGCGCTACGACCTCGTCCGCGCTGCGTTGGGCGGCGGTTGGGATGACTCGGTGTACGGTTTCATCCAGCGCGCCCACCTACTGCAACGCCATGCCTCATCGCCCGACTTCCTACCGCTAGTACAAACCGCCACACGCCCTGCCAACATCCTCGCCGCCGCCGAGAAAAAGAACATCAAAGTCATCGCCAGCCTCGAACAGGTGGACGCGACGCTGTTTGAAGATGACACGGAGCAGAATCTGATGGAGGCGTTGGCGAAAGCAACCCCCCGATTCGAGGCGCTGTATTACCAGCATGACTACGAGACCATCTATCAGGAGTTGCTGCAACTTGCTGCGCCTGTGAACGCGCTTTTCGACGGCGTGATGGTCATGACCGACGACGCCCCGCGCCGCCAGAACCGCCTCAACCTGCTGGCGTGCGCTAATCGGCTGTTTCTCGCGATTGCTGACTTCACACAGATTGTACAGGAGGGATAAGAGCGCGTACGAGAGGCATATCCCACGCTTTCCAACGCCTCCAACGCACCAACCGCCGTACCATAAATACCTGAACTCAACACCCAGAACACCCCCCAACACAACCCAAAAATGAACTCAAAATCACCCCCACCACGCACACACCCAACAACCGCCCCTCCATCACAAATCTTGCGCCACCCCCCTCGAGATTCGCCTCAAGTTCAAAATCGGGGGACTGGCGCAAAGCGTGAGTTCAAAAATTGGGGGAAAAGTTAAGAAAGGGTTAACCCCTTGACAAAGGGATGGGTGTGATGAGGTATGCTATACCCGTTGCATTCGCCCCTAAGGGTGGGTGCTCATTGAAAC
>CAYVKB010000001.1:50753-59572 GCA_964451985.1 uncultured Fimbriimonadales bacterium
ATGAGGTATGCTATACCCGTTGCATTCGCCCCTAAGGGTGGGTGCTCATTGAAACGCTGGTAGGGGCACAACGCCGCCGTGCCCCTACCTATGCAGGATTCTAAATAACGCTGTAGAACCTAAAAAGCATGCACCACGAAGCACAACGGCGAGACCTGTGCGAAAAAATTGAACGCTGGCGCGGATGGAGCGAGTTCAACGAACAAGCGACCATTCTAGGGATTATATTGCCTGTTCTGGAACTCGCGGGCTATGATACGCGCAATCCTGAAGAGGTGCTGTCTCAGGGAAGCGACAACTTAGGTAACAGACCTGACTTGAAGCTTTATAAAACCTCGCCCTTGGACAAGGGGAACGAGTGGTGCGTGATTGAGGCGAAAGTATTAGGCGCGCCCCTAAATAACTATGTGGCGCAAGTAGGGCAATACCTGATTGCCTCCAACGCGCTATGGTGTATCCTCACCGACGGCTACGAGTGGCGATTCTTTGACAAAAACCATTCGCAAAACAACTTCTACCGCACCTCAATATCGCTGGGGCAGCCCGGTGCGTTAGATGCCCTGCGATGCCTGCTGGACAAAGAACGCGATAAACCCGACTTCGATTGCGCCTCCCAGACGCTTATTGAGGCGCGCCTGCGCGAGGCGGCGCGACGGCGCCCTTGGGATAACCAGTACAATCTCTGGCGTCAGGAAATAATACTCGTAAAACCGCTCCGTGATGCTTTGGAAGAGGTGAGTAGGGAATTCAATGAGTACAAAGACTTCATCACCCAGTGGAGAGAACAATATGAGAAGTCCTTGTGCTCAGAGCACCCGCCTGAATGGTGGACACTGAATCCCCCCCCGCAGCCGACCGCAGTCGAACCCATTGAAACTCCACAACAGGAGCGCAGTAATATCGACAACAACTGCGTATGTATAGCTGAGCTAAGACGTCAACCTCTTTCCCACACTGTGCCACAAGAGTTGAAAGTGAACGGACAACCTATTCCACTCAATGCAAATAAATGGGCGCAGGTATTGATGGCGGTCCTGAAGCTGCTGGATAAACACAACTGCCTACCGCAACCCCCATTCCCTTCCCGCGCCTCAGGAACAGGGCTACTGTACGACAAAGAGGAGCACGATTCGTGGGAAAAACATAGCCGAGAACAGTTCGAAAGTAAGCAATATGGGAAAATCCTTTATGTAAACAAACACGGGAGTTCTGAGTACCTCGTGAAGCGCATGTATGACCTCCTAAACTCGGCTAACTGCCCCTCCATCACACCCGAGACTGTTTGTGTTGTCTACGAACAGAGACCAAGATGACTTTCCCTCTCCTTGCCTTGGAAGCCACCAGCACGCTTGGCGGCGTTGCGCTGGTTCAGAGGGGCGCGTTGCTGGGGGCGGTTCGGCTCGCGCACGGGATGAATCTGTCGGGGAGCCTGCTGAACGCAACCGAGTGGCTGCTGCAACGGCACCACCTCGCGCTTGCACAGGTGGGCGCACTTGCAGTGGATGTGGGACCAGGCGCGTTCACCGCGCTTAAAATCGGCGTTACGATGGCGAAAACTTGGGCGCACGCGCTGGGCAAACCGCTAATCGCTGTGAATGCCTTCGAAGCCTGCGCCTACGGAATGCCCGCCGATATACCCACGCTGATCGCCCTGCCCGCCCGGCGCGACGCGCTGTACCTGCAGTGGCTGATTCCGCGCCTCGAGGCTTTACCCAATGCGCTGTGCGACCCCGCTTTTGTGGTGCAAGGCGGGCTAAGCGAGTGGCTAGCGCAACACACACCCGACGCCCAATCGCTTCAGGCAGTCGGTGCGCCGCACGCCCGCGCGTGGATCGAAACCCACCTACCCCAAGTCCGCTGGACGCTAATTGATTCGCCTCCGCCTGAGGGGGTTGCGCACATCGGTTGGCGCAAACTGCAATCGGGGGATACAGTGCATCCATTCAGCCTCACGCCCCTTTATATTCAGCCGCCTTCGATTCACGTCAAGGGGCAAGAGCGCTAACGGAGACTCATCGTATCTCAGGTGCTGAATGTGTTCAATGTGTTCGCAGACTACTCCAGCGCGACTGCTCTGAGCGTAGGGGTGGTCTCTGGTGCCCAGGGCGGGATTCGAACCCGCACGGGTTGCCCCGGAGGATTTTAAGTCCCCTGCGTCTGCCGTTCCGCCACCTGGGCTGAGCGAAAATTATACCTGATGAAGAGTCGCCACCACTTTGGAATCGCTTCGCAATCACGAACCCCACCTGACGACAAAGCGCTTCCGCGCGGGACACATTTTTCCTCCAGACTAATCATTGCGCCCCAGTGCAGCAAAGACCTGTCAGGTATACTACCCTGCAGGAGGCTATAACGATGGAGCGTTCGAACGCCGTGACTTTTCTGGGCAACCCACTCACGTTGATAGGAAACGAGTTGAAACCGGGCGACCCCGCCCCCGACGCAACGGTCATCAAACAAGATCTGACCCCTGTGAATATCCACGACTACAAAGGGCATACGCTACTGATTAGCGTTGTGCCGTCTATTGATACTAGCGTGTGCAGCACGCAAACTAAAAAGTTCAACGAAGAGGCAAGCAAGCTACCTGAGTCTGTGAAAGTGATTACCGTGAGCATGGACTTGCCCTTCGCGCAGAAGCGGTTCTGCGGCGCGGAAAACATCGACAAGATTGAGGTGCTGTCCGACCATCGCGAGGGCGCGTTCGGGCAGGCATACGGCGTGCTGGTCAAGGAGTTGCGCATTCTCAGTCGTGCGGTATTTGTGATGGACCCGCAGGGCGTGATTCGCTATGTCGAGTATGTGCCGGAGATTGCAAGTCATCCGAACTACGACGCTGCGTTGCAAGCGGTACGCGAACTGATTAGCTAAGGGAACAGGCGATGCGTTGGCTACCTTTACCGCGTCAGGCGGAGATTTCATCGGAGCGGCTACCCTTCGCAGGTTGCCACGCAATTAAGACACCTCCCAAGTCGGAGTGGGAACATGCCATCCGCCCCCTGCGCGAGCTGGGCACATCGTTCGGCGGCTGGACAGCGTTCGTGGAACACGACCCGAGCCTTTCGGGGGAAGCCTATCGTCTGCGCGTGGAGAACGGGCGTATCACCATCCGAGCAGGCTCGCCCCGCGCCGCCTTCTACGCCTGCCACACTCTGCGCCAAGCGTGGGATGGCAAGGCAATTCCAATCATGCAAGTAGACGACTCGCCCACCCTTGCATGGCGCGGTGTTGTGGAGGGCTTTTATGGCAAACCGTGGACGCACAACGCCCGCCTGAAAATGCTCGACTTTATGGGCGCGCACAAGATGAACATCTACCTCTACGCACCCAAAGACGACCCCTACCATCGCGAACGGTGGCGCGAGCCGTATCCTGCCGACGACGCCATCCGCCTGAACGAACTGGTGCAGCGCGCTCAACAAAACTTCATCGAGTTCGTGTTCTGTATTAGCCCCGGTCTCTCGATGGTCTACTCCGACCCCGCCGAGTTCGAGAGACTAACGGCGAAAATCGAGGCGGTGCGTCAGATGGGGGTGCGCAGCTTCGGGCTACTGGTGGACGATATTCCTGAGGAGTTGCAGCACGACACCGACAAGCGAGTCTACACCTCGCTGGCGCACGCCCACGCCGACTTAGCGAACCGCCTGCACCACTGGCTGAAGGAGCGCGACGCTGAAAGCTGGCTAATCGTGTGTCCCACGTTCTATCACAATCGCGGCGAGCCGCCCTATGTGCGTGAACTCGGCGAGCGCACCGAACGCGGAATCTCCATCATGTGGACGGGTCCCAAGGTCGTCTCGCGCGAGATTACCGTCGAAGACGCCGAGCTGTTCCGGATTGCCATCCGGCGCAAGCCGTTCGTGTGGGACAACTACCCCGTGAATGACTACGAGACCAGTCGCCTGCTAATGGGCGCAATCACAGGGCGTGACACCGAGACGCTGCGGCATCTGGAAGCCCTCGTGTCCAACCCGATGAATCAGGCGGAAGCGTCTAAAGTCTCGTTGGGCACCTACGCCGATTTTCTGTGGAATGCGGAGGCGTACGACCCGCAGCGCAGCTGGGCGAATTCGATTGCGCACTTAGTGGGCGAGGAGGCGTTGCCCGTGATGTGGGAGTTCTGCAAACAGAACCTGTGGACGCGCCACTGGACGGAGCCACCCCCCGAGGTGGAACGCGCTATTGAGGATTGGCAAACGACGGGCGACCCTGAACCCCTGCGCGACACGCTAACGCAGCTGGCGACGCTACCCCGACGCCTACGCCAAGTTGTGCAGAATCCCGAACTGATTGAGGAACTCAGCCCTTGGCTGCTGAAACTGGAGCAAGTGAGCCAACTCGGGCTGGAACTACTGGACGAGATCGAGGAAGAGGCGCTGCGCCCGCGCCGAATCCTTGCCCAGATGGAAGCCATCCGCGAGACCAACGAAGCCATCGTGTGCGACGGCTGGATCGAACGCTGGATCCGCGAGGCGATTGAAGAGCTAACCGAATGAACACCTTTGGGCATCTGTTTCGGATTACTACTTTCGGCGAGTCGCACGGCGGCGCGGTCGGCGTAGTGGTCGACGGTTGCCCGCCACGCATTCCGATTGCGCCCGAAGAGATCCAGTTCGAGTTAGACCGCCGCCGCCCAGGACAAAGCAAACTCACCACGCAACGCAAAGAGAGCGACACGGTGCATATTCTGTCAGGCGTGTTCGAGGGGCACACGCTCGGTACGCCGATTCTGATGTTGGTGTACAACGAGGACGCCCGCCCCGAAGCCTACGAGAGTTTCAAACACCTCTATCGCCCATCGCATGCAGACTACACTTATCAGGTGAAGTACGGTATTCGGAACTGGCAGGGGGGCGGACGCAGCAGTGCGCGGGAGACCGTTGGGCGCGTGGCGGCGGGCGCACTCGCCAAAAAAGCCTTGCGCACTCTTTGGAACGTGGAAGTTCTGGCGTGGGTGGAGCAGATTCATACCATCGAGGTGCAGATCGACCCCGACGCTGTGACGCTGGAGCAGGTGGAGAGCAATCCCGTACGCTGCCCCGACGCCCAAGCCGCCGAGAAGATGATGCGCCGCATCGAGCAGGTACGCAAGCAGGGCGACTCGGTGGGGGGCGTGATACGATGCATCGCGCGGAACGTACCCGTCGGTTGGGGCAGCCCGGTGTTCGATAAGCTGGAGGCGGACTTAGCCAAAGCCGTGATGAGCCTGCCCGCCAGCAAGGGCTTCGAAATCGGCTCCGGCTTTCGGGGCACCCGCCTGCGTGGCAGCGAGCATAACGACGAGTTCTATACCGATGAGTTCGGGCGCATCCGCACGCGTACCAATTACTCGGGAGGTGTGCAGGGGGGTATTAGCAACGGCGAACTCATCGACATCCGCGTCGCCTTCAAGCCCACCGCCACAATTTTCAAGCCCCAGCACACCGTCAGTGAGGCAGGCGAAGAGACGATTCTGCAGGCGCGTGGCAGGCACGACCCATGTGTATTGCCCCGCGCCGTACCGATGGTAGAGGCAATGGTGGCATTAGTGTTAATCGACCACGCCCTGCGCCATCGTGGGCAGTGTGGGGGGTGAGCGACGATATAATCCTTTGTCGGAGGACGCCTACGAATAGCTTGCTAAAGTGCGCGTCCTCATACCAGCCCTTCCCACTCCTCAGGCGAAACAGGCTCCTCACTCGGCTCATCAGGGCAGCGACCCGTGTAGGTCAGGATGGGCTGCGCATAGTCCACATTCAGCTCGAACGCGCTGAGGGTTTGCAGTAAAGCCGCTGCTTCCTCGCGTTGCTCTGAGGAGAAAGCATCGCCGTCGACGACATAGAGGCGCAGCCGATTCATCGCCAGCGTGAAGCCCTCGGTGAAGGTGGGCAAGCCGAAGCTGGGCATACGCAGCAGTGTCTGCATCGACTCTTGGGGATTACCTATGCGCGCGTAGAACTCGCTTCGGATAATCACGCCATCTGCGCCGTGCTTGGATGTTGTGAGTTGCTTGACCCACTCGCCGAGCCGTTGCAACTCATTTGCTCGTAGCAGAGTGTACAGATACACCAAGTGTGGCAGGTCGGGGTTACTGGCTGTGTATCGAGTCGCGATTTCGGCGGCAGATTCGCTATCGCCCTGCCACAGGAACTGCAGCGTTGTGTCCAGCGCGCTATCGCGCAGGTGTGCGTGAAGTTGTGGCGGTTCGGTAGGGCGAAGCCACACATCCACTTGTAGGGCATCATAGGGCAATATTAAGTGTCTACCTGCAGTTCCTGTCCGTGTGACTTGCAAAACCGACTGAGAATCACCCGTGCGCCTGCCCAGTCGATACCAAACCTGCCGTTCTATGCGCCGATGAGGAGCTGTTGTTCGCACAGGGTCGCCTACGAGTGCTGGGGGCACCACCCGGCAAGTACCTTGCAGGGGGTTGCCAGCGTAGCATGCAATGTGCGTTTCCATACGCTGTGCTCGCCTCATATCAGTTTCGCGCAACCGAATGGCTACCGCGTTGAGAGAACGCTCAATATGCAGTGTGAGCGGGTGTGAGTGTGTGCTTTTGGTGGTGGGCACGCCCACCGACTCACGCGGGGCATGGAGGAACGACACCCTTTGCTTTTGTCCTGGCTCCACCTGCACATACTGATGAGCTTGCTGCCCGTTAGGGAAGTGCACCAGCACCACATAGTTGCCTGGCTCTAACTCCACCGTATCGGAAGTGAATGCGCGGCGCACTAAGGTCATATCCCATCGGCGCACTTCTACAGGCAAATCGACAGCCCCATACCCCGAAAACGACAATCGGCTCATCAGGATACCTCCAATCCTACCACAGTTGAGGGATAGCGCATTTTACGTATCACCTGCTTATCGGGCGCAGCTTGCGACTTGGCGTTGCGCCACAGTTCGAACTGATAGTATCCGGGTACAAGCACGGCTTCAAAAGGCGCAGGGATGGGCGGCGCGAGGTCATAGAGTAATGCGCCCTCGCCATCTCGGATTCGTACCCGCGTGTGGGCGTGCGCAGCGGGCGGCTTCAAAAACAGTTGTAGTTGCACCTGCGGGGGCTTGGGCAGGTAGCACAGCACGGCGTCGCGCCCCAGTCCATCCACCACAACAGGCTGCTCGGTGGCGTGTTCCTGCAGCAGCGCATTCACCGTCGCCCCAAGCGTGCGCGTTAGCGTGGAGATGGTGATGCGCCAGCATCCCTGCTCGTCGCGCTCCGCCGCCGCGCCCTGCAAACAGCGCAGCAACGCCCGTGAGAAGATGGTCTGCCCCTCTGTTTCTGCGTAGGCAACGCCGCCGACAGCAACTGCGTAAAACTTGGGCGCGATGCGGTCATCTCTGAGTTCAGCAATGCGCACGTCAAACGCTGGCGTGGGGCTGAGGCTCTCGAACTGCCTGAACTGCTGCGGCAGGTTGCGACATGCATCGATAAAGTAAAACTGCGTGCGCCCGATACGAGAATACTGGCGGGAAGGCGCCATGCCGTGATAGAGGCTGTTGACATCGAAACTGTTGCGCAGCAGACCGCCCGGCCCGTCGTTGAAATCCTCCAGCAGCAGAATCTGGTCGAGACGGTTGCGAATCACGCCGTGCCCCGCAAAATAGAAGAAGGCGACGTTCTCTGGGGCTGTACTGACATCGATGCGCCAGTCCCGTGCGGCTTGTAGGAAGGAGTCCAGCGTGGCAGGCGAGCCGCAGTGCAAGCTCGACTCGTGCTCCAGCTCGGTGGGTGTGGGGGCAAGCAGCAGTCGGCAGGTTGTCAACGGTACACTGAGATGATCCCGATTCTGCACCAGCCATTCGTAGATTTTGTATGCGGAAATGGCTGCGTTGGAGAGTTGCACCATGCCTAAGGATTGAGGTGTGGGTGGTTCTCCCGCAGGTGGCAGATGACGATACGCGCTCACGCCCACCATTAGCGCGTGAAGTCCGCCCTGCCCTCTACGTTTTTCGCGCGCGTCAAAGACAAGGCTCATCGGCGCAGCGCCACCTCCAATTTCGGCACGATGGCCTCATAGAAACGCGGCGCACCGAAGTAGTTCTCCAGCGCGTGTGCCGCCCAACCCGAACCTGTCTTGAAAGGCATATCCTCGACACCATCGAAAATCGGCTCGGCGGCGAAGCCCAACACATCCACAGGGTCATATACATTCACCCAGTACCCGATATTGGGGGACGCCGATACCTGCTCTGGGAAACGCACCGCAGGATTGGACGCCTTGAACAGTTTCAACTCCTCCAGCAACCCCACTTGTCCCGCAACGGAGACCCATGCGTCCACCTGAATATCGGGGCGATAATAAGTCAACAGGTCATAGAAAATGTTGCCACCCATCGAGTGAGTTAAAACTATAAGTGGCTCGTCGGGAGCGGTGACGAGCGCGGCTTGCACGGTCTGTAGAATCCTGCCAGGCGTTTTGCGCTCGCCTCGACTTGTCAGATAACACATTACATCGCCCATCAGCTGCGCGGACAGTTCCGTGAGTTTAGGGCGTAGCAGTTGTTGAAAGGCGGCGCGTGTGAGGCGCACGGGATAGTCCGTTGCCCATAGCGCAGCGTTCAGCAGGGCGTTCAGTGGGGACGAAACGCCGATTTTGCCCATCGCTTCTAACTGGCTAACTTTGGCTTTCGAGGTTCGTCGGCGGGACGTTGAAGCTACGGTCCTCTCTGTTCGTCGGCGAGACGCTGACGCTACGGATGGAGCTGCTCGTCGGCAAGACGCCGACGCTACGATTGTAGTTGCTTGTTGGTGGGACGCCGACGCTGTGGATGGAGCTGCTCGTCGGCGAGACGCCGACGCTACGGTCCTCTCTGTTCGTCGGCGAGACGCCGAC
>CAYVKB010000001.1:59672-68009 GCA_964451985.1 uncultured Fimbriimonadales bacterium
TCGTCGGCGAGACGCCGACGCTACGGTCCTCTCTGTTCGTCGGCGAGACGCCGACGCTGCGGATGGAGCTGCTTGTTGGCGGGGCGCCGACGCTGTGGATGGAGCTGCTCGTCGGCGAGATGCCGACGCTACGATTGTAGCTGCTTGTTGGCGAGACGCGGACGCTACGCGAGTCGTGTACGTAGCGTCGGCGTCCCGCCGACGAATCTGACCCAAAGCCGCGCATATACCAATCAGAATCTGTCGCAGCTCCTCATCGGATCGGGCGTTCTGTACGGCTTGCTGAAGGTCGTGTTGATGCGTCGCCTCGTAGAGCGCAATCAGCGTTTCAGGTTCTACATCCTCGCACAGGATTGCCTGTACCACGAGCTGGTTCACGAAGGCGGGAAGGTCGCGTTGTGCGGCGCGGAGCAGCAAGTTTTCAAGGGCAACTTCAGTATCCCCTTCGTCTCCCTCCACCCCCAACGATTGCAAAATCCCCATGCGCGGCAGGCACGCCAAATCCCACGCGAACGATGCGCCGAATTGCCCCCAGTAGACCCAGCGTGTCTCCTGACTGTCTAAGCTCAGCGGTTGGAGAAGACATTTGCGGAGTATCGGCTCGCAACGTTGCTGGATTTGCTTCCAACTGTCCTCACGAACGCCGATGCCATGAATCAGAACTACAGGCATACCTAAGAATTAACCACAAGCTTACCTACTCGTAAAACCCCCAGATTTGCGTTGCGCCTCTCAATAGAACGCCCGCATGTGGCAATAATCTAATGGCTGGGAGGATAGGATGCAGGTCTACCAACTGTTTGAGCCTGTGGAACTAGCGGCTGCCGTCGCCCCGTCGGAACGCCGTGTGTTGATTGTGGATGACGACGCGCTCGTGCGCGATACGCTCCAATTCGTGCTGGAGGACGGGGGCTACCAAGTCTACGTCGCATCATCGGGCGCAGAGGCGTTGCGCATACTGGAGCAGGAGCCTGTGGATATTGTGCTGAGCGATATTTTTATGCCCGGAATGAACGGTTTCGACCTGCTGCGCCAAATACGCGAGCGCGCGCCCGACACCCCCGTGATTCTGATTACAGGCTACGGCAATATTGAGATGGCGCGGGAATCTCTCAAGCAAGGTGCAAGCGACTTTATCACCAAGCCCTACAACATTCACGAGATTCCGATTATGATTGAGCGGAACGTGACGCGCCACTCGCTGATGACCACGCAGACGCGCCAGTACGAGGACGCCATGCAAAAGTCCTATCGAGCGACGCTGGATGCGCTGCTGGCAGCGTTGGACACGCGTGACACGGAGACGGAGGGGCACTCGGAGCGCGTGGCAGCGTACACGATGGCGATGGCGAACCGTTTGAAACTCACGCCGAGCGAACTTGCGGACATCGAGCGGGGTGCGCTGCTGCACGACATCGGCAAAATCGGCGTGCCCGACAGCATCCTGTACAAACCTGCCCCCCTGACGCCTGAAGAGTGGGAGATTATGAAGCAGCATCCCGTGATTGGGTATCGGATGTGCATGAAGGTGGACGCGCTGCGCCCTGCCGCCCCGATTGTACTGCACCACCATGAGCGATGGGACGGTCAGGGCTACCCATATGGACTGGCGGGTGAAGCCATTCCGCTGGGCGCGCGTATCTTTGCAATCGCCGACACTCTGGACGCGATGACCTCCGACCGCCCCTACCGCAAAGCGATGAACTTTGCAGAGGCGCGCGAGGAAATCATCCGCTGCGCAGGGACACAGTTCGACCCCGATATGGTCAAACTGTTCCTTGAGATCCCTGAGGAGGAGTTGCGCCTGATTCGCGAAATTAGCCACGCGAACCGCCAACAACGCGCGGCTGCTTAGTGTGGGCGTCCGCCAACACCGCAGGCGGACGCTAGGCAAACCGCTGCTTCACACGGAATGCACGCCTGAGTAGCGCGATAAGCCGCTGCTGCTCCTCATAATGACGCCTGCACGGTTCACACACGCGCAGGTGCGCTTCCAGCTCGTCGGCGAGCTCGGGCGCGAGGTCGCCCATAATGTACGCCTCGATGCACTCGTGTGCTCGCCTGCAGTTCATTCTTAACCACCTTCCGTTATGATAGACTGGATGATTGGGTGGGCTTTCAAGCGCGACAGCGCCCGCGTGATGCGTTTGCGCACGGCTTCCTCGTTCAAGCCCATCCGCTGGGCAATCTCACGATAACTCAAGCCGATGCCATAACGCAACTCGAACATCTGCCGATCACTTTCAGACAGCGTCTGCATCGCTTCCTGCAATACAAAGTACAGCAACAACTCATCTTCAGGGATGGAGTAGGTCTCGGTCTCCAGCTCCGCCTCCAGCCCCAGCGAGTACATCTCCTGCTCACGCTTGCGCTCGCGGTACCAGGTAAACACCGCGTTGCGCACGACCGTGCGCAGCCACGGCTCAATTTTGTCCAGATCTCGTAGGTTGTCGAGGTTGTTGTACACCCGCAGCAAGCATTCTTGGGTCAGGTCCGCCACATCATCGTCGTGCGAACGGCAATAGCGTCGTACTAGCCGCTCGATGCGCTCGCGCAGCGCTGCGTAGAACTGGTGCTCCGCATACTGCGATGTCCTTTCTGCATGATACATGCTAGTCACCTTCCTTCCCTTCGGTGCGCTCCCTATGGAGGCTCCATCATTTAATGACTCGGAAACCGTCCAAAACCGGACAGGTTTCAGAGCAGAATCGGGCAAATTTCCCCTAAATCAGGGAAATTTGCCCTGTGGAAGTGAGTGGCTACAACGCAAGTGAGGAAAGGAGCGGCGCAATATACCGCAATTTGGAGAGTACCTTCCCGACCCTGCTGTTGAAATTCCTCCGCCTTCCGCTGTATCTATTATATATCAGATTCAGTGGAATGTCAAGGGAGCGGACAGGTATTTGGGCAAGATTTGCGCTCAAAATAGGCGCATTTGCTCTTCGCCTTCGGGCGGGATAGGTTGTTGCGTATCCAGCAGGCGTCGAATCTCTTTCACTTTCTCACGGGCGGCGATGAGGTCTTCCACCAGTGAGCGATAGGATTTCTCGTAGGCTTCGCCCGCCTGACGCAGGATGTAGGCAGGATGCAACGCGGCGATGACCGCCAGCGCGTAACGGTTGCTGAACCACAGCCCCCGCTCCTGCATTATCTTGAAGTTTTTATGAATCAGCGTGGACGCCGCCGGCGAGCCGAGACACACAATCACTAATGGTTTGATGATGGTTAGTTGCGCGTCCAGCCAGGGGAAGCAGGCGTTGATTTCGTCTTGCGTGGGTGGTCGGTTGCGGGCGCGTCCATTCTCAATCACGCACGCGCGGCACTTGACGATGTTGCAGATGTATACGTGGCGTCGCGTCATGCCCGCCTCGCGCAGGGCTTTGTCCAATAGCGCGCCTGCTCTACCGACGAAGGGGCGTCCAGTGGCATCCTCCTGCTCGCCGGGTCCCTCGCCCACAATCACAAGGGGTGAGCGCGGGTTGCCCTCGCCGAACACAACGTTTGTGCGCGTTTGCGACAGGGGGCAAGCCACGCATACCTTCGCACGGGCTTCCACTTCCGCCAGCAGTTCCTCTAAGGGGCGGTCGTCACTTAGCATTCGCTGCGCTCACCTCCTGCAGGGCGCGTCGCAAGCGTGCGTAGGTCTGCTCCATGCTTTCGGGCAACACGCGCGTCTCACCGATGGTCGCCATAAAATTCGTGTCGCCGTTCCAGCGGGGCACGATGTGCAGATGTAGATGTTCCTCGATGCCTGCGCCCGCTGCCCGACCTAAGTTGAAGCCCACGTTGAATCCGTCAGGGTGATACTCACGCTCCAACGCGCGGATGCACAGGCGCGTGAGTTGGGCGAGATCTATCCACTCGGCGTCGGTCAGGTTCGCCAAGTCGCGCGTGTGGCGGTAAGGGGCAATCATCAGATGCCCGCTGGTGTAGGGAAAGAGGTTGAGTATCACAAAGCACTCGGTGGAACGCCACACGATGAGATGCTCGGCGTCGGCGTGGGCAGCAGGCTTGGCGCAGAAAATGCAATCCGCGCTGGGTTTGCCCGCTGTACTAACATACTGCATGCGCCACGGTGCCCACAGGCGTTCCTGCATAGCGGTTATTATACCGTCTATGCACTCGCTTCGGGGGTCTTTTCACCCTCTGCCCACACGACCGCCGCGTGCCACAATGCCGCGCCCGTCAGCCCCACACCCGCCAGCACTTGCAGCCAATTGTTCTGCGTGTAATGCACATAGGTAAAGTTCGCGAAATACAGCCCTAGCGCGACCATCAGCAGCGCGACGGGCCACTCTGGCGGGCACCGACGCCCCATGCCCAGCGCACTGATTACACATAGCACCCCTAGCGGAAACCACAATACCTGCTCCAACGCACCCAAGCCGCCCATCGGCAAGTCCAGCCATGTGGCGACCGATTTGGTGATGAAATACAGCCCCAGTCCGTAGGCAAATAGAATCAGCAGACGATGGCGCACGGCAGGCAAAAAAAAGCCCAGCCCTACCAGCAACGCCAGCAGCAGCGCGTGACGGCGCAACAGCGGAACTTCCTGCAACAGATAGACCGCCAGCACGCCCGCCGTCGCCGTCAGGAACGGCAGCCAGCGCAACCGCCACGCCTCGCTTCTGAGCCAGTGCGTCATCAATTCGGGTTCAGCAGTTCATTCAGCTGATGCTCAATCACCGCCAGCCAGCCTTTAGCTTGTTCAATCTGGTGCACCACCGATTCGGGCGCGGTTCCGCCTAATATCGTGCGGGCGCGCACGGCGCGTTCAGGGGCGATTACTTCCAGTGCGTCCGCTTCAAAGCGTGGGTGGTGCTTCTGCAGCATCTCCGTTGTAAGCCCCTCCAGCCCGACACCCTCCTGCAAGCACTCGCGCACAATCTGCCCCACGATGTGGTGCGCCTCGCGGAATGGGACACCCTTACGCACGAGGTAATCCGCCAGCTCCGTTGCTGTAGAAAAATCACCCTGCAACGCAGCGCGCATGCGCTCCGTGCGCCACTGCGCCTTCTCCAGCATGTCGCTCATCAGGCGTACGGAGGGTATCACGGTGTCCATCGTGGCGAACAACAGCGGCTTGTCGTCCTGTAAATCGCGGTTATAGGTCAGCGGCAGTCCCTTCAGCAGTGCAAGAATGCCCGTCAGATTGCCAATCGTCAGCGCACTACGCCCCCGTATCAGCTCGGCGATGTCGGGGTTCTTCTTTTGCGGCATGATGCTGCTGCCGGTGGTGTGCTCATCGGAGAGTTCCACATAGCCATACTCGGGGGTACTCCATTGAATCAGCTCCTGCGCGAGGCGACTGAGGTGGACCATCAGCAGCGCGGACACGAACAGATACTCGGCGATGAAGTCGCGGTCGGACACAGCGTCCATACTGTTAGGGATGGGCATCCCGAAGCCGAGTTCGGCGGCAAGCAACTCGCGGTCAATCGGGAAGGTTGTGCCCGACAGCGCACCCGCCCCCAACGGACAGAGGTTCATGCGGTCGCCTGCATGCGCCAGCCGAGATAAGTCGCGAATGAACGCCCAGCAATGCGCCATCAGATGATGCCCCAGCGTCACGGGCTGCGCGTGCTGCTGGTGCGTGAGACCGGGCATCAACGTTTCTTTGTGCTGCTCGGCGAGTTGCATCAGTTGGTGGCACAGCCCCAGCAAGGCGCGAGCAAGATCGGTAGTGCGTTCGCGCAACCACATTCGCACTTCGGTCGCGACTAAATCGTTGCGGCTGCGCCCCGTGTGCAACTTGCCCGCCAACGCACCAATTTTTTCGAACAGGCGTGCCTCAATCGCCGTGTGGATGTCCTCGTACTCATCGAACGGAAACCATTCGCCCTCTTCGATTTCAGCGTGGATTTCGAGCAGGGCGTCCACGATACGGTTCGCCTCATGGGTACTTAGCATGCCCGTGATGCCCATCATGCGGGCGTGAGCAGCGCTGGCGTGCAGCTCCTGTTTCCACAGCCGAACATCGTGTTGTAGCGAGAACGAATACACTTGCGCTTCAGGCGAGAGGCTGCCCTCGAACCGCCCGCCCCACATCTTGGGAGTATCTGGCGTCAGCATCGCAGGGGATTATACCTGTTGAGGGATTATACAATTGACCAGCTTATATCTTGGCGCAAGTCCTTTACAATCGCCAGATGCCCTCAAAAACAAGCTCAGCGTCGCCTGTCAACCACAGGGTATCGTCTTCGCGCCACTCCACTTGTAGGTCGCCACCAGGCATCTCAATGGTGGTTGTGCGCTCCAGTAGCCTCTGCATCGCGCCTGCGACGGTGATAGCGCATGCGCCCGTGCCGCAGGCAAGCGTTGCGCCTACACCGCGCTCCCACACACGCGCCCGCGCAAAGTTAGGGCGAACCACATGCGCTACAGACAAGTTTACGCGGTCAGGAAAGCGTGGATGATGCTCGATCGCTTCCCCCCGCATCTCCAGTGGAAAGGAGTCTACGTCGTCCACGAACAGCACCACATGCAGCGCACCCGTGTTCACTACTGTAAACTCAGGGTCAGACGTGATGGACGGCTGACCCATCTCCACCGTGAAGCGAGCTTCACCTGCCCGATGCACATGCCGTATGCCTGCGCCTGTTTCGATGCTCAGAATGGTTGCTTGAGGGCAGTGATACCCGAACAGATACCGCGCGAAGCAGCGGATTCCGTTGCCGCACATGCTCGCTTCTGAGCCGTCCGTGTTCAGAATACGCATGCGGTAGTCGGCGACTTGAGAGGGCAGTACGATGAGCAAGCCGTCTGCGCCCACGCCGTAGCGACGGTTGCACAATCGCTGTGCCAACACCGGGAGGTTCGTTTCAGGCAACGGCTGCTGCAAACCGTCCAGCAGCACAAAATCGTTGCCTGCGCCCTGAAGCTTGAAAAATCGCAACGGGTTAATCCTCGAAGTCCGTCTCCTGTTGCTGCGATGGTCGTCCTGAAGGACCATAGCCTGGCACCGGGCGCGAGGGCACAATCGAGGTAATGGCGTGCTTGTAGACCAGTTGTACGGGCTTACCAGGGCTTTCCAGCAGCACTGTAAACGCATCGAAGCCGCGCACCGTGCCACGCAGCTGCAGCCCGCCGCTCAGGTAAATCGTCACGCCGATTCCTTCCTTGCGCACCTGATTCAAAAACATATCTTGCAAATTAATCGCCTTCGGCATCGTTTAACCCTCCCTGCTCCATCAGCAGTGCATATGCGAGTTGTGTGGTACTTTCACTCCCTTGGCTTGCGTCGATCCAATGAATGCCCGGCTCTTTACGGAACCAGGTGATTTGACGCTTTGCGAACCGCCGTGTGTCTCGTTTCCAGAGTCGCACCGCCTCATCCCAGTCGATGTGCCCCTGAATATACCTAAACAGATGGCGGTAGCCCAACCCTTTCAGGGCAGGTTGGTCAGGATTATACCCTTTTTGCAGCAACAATTGTACCTCTTGGAGCATGCCCTGCTGAATCATCGCGTCCACGCGCTGGTCGATGCGTTGGTAGAGCATCTCGCGCGGCAGGGTCAGCCCAATTTTGAGGGCGGGCAGTTCGGTTTCGGCATGCTGTTGCCAATGGCTAATGGGTACGCCTGTCATTTCATACACTTCAAAGGCGCGGGTGATGCGCACGGCGTCGTTAGGATGGATGCGCTCGGCCGCTATGGGGTCAATCTGTTTTAGTTGTTCGTGCAAGGCAGGCGCACCGACGCGCTCCACTTCCGCTTTCCAGCGGGCACGCACGTCGGGGTCGGCGGGCGGAGGCGCAAGGCTGAATCCGTGTAGCAATACGCGCACATATAGCCCTGTGCCGCCTACTATCAGCACACGTTTGCCCCGCGCCTGAATCTCGGCAATCGCCTGCCGCGCAAGCTCACGGAACTTGGCGGCGGTGAACACCTCACCTGGGTCGGCGACGTCAATCAAGTGAAACCGCACACGCCGTTGCTCTTCGCGCGTGGGCTTCGCCGAGCCAATATCTAATCCGCGATAGACCGCACTTGAGTCGGCAGAGATAATCTCACCCCCCATCCGCTCCGCTAATAGGATGCCCACTTCGGTTTTGCCTATCGCAGTGGGACCCAGAATCACAATCAGGGGCTGCACCAGTACACCTGTTCAGGATGATTCGAGGGCGTTCAACACTGTCGACAGGGCAATCCTAAACTCCTCAAGGGTACTGACCTTAACTGCCTGTACATTCAGGCGCTTCAGGTCCTCGATGGACTTTACTCTCATAAGCATAGGCATTAATTCTTGTGCAGCTTCGCCAAAACGAACTTGGAGAACCTGAATTATTGACTCAACTATTCCTTGTTGAATTCCTTGTTGAATTCCTTGTTGAATTCC
>CAYVKB010000001.1:68109-104192 GCA_964451985.1 uncultured Fimbriimonadales bacterium
TGTTGAATTCCCTTGCGCGCTCCCTCCTCAATGGCAATCTCCTCTAAGCTGGTCAATGGCCAATCGCGCCCCTCTTGGAACTTGCGCACCACCTGCTTCACCAGTTTCTCCTGCTCAGGCGATAGGGTCATCATATAGTCCACCACCTTGTACAAAGCAATCACCTGTTCTGGAGTATACCCTCGATCCTGCATGGCGCGTATCACCGCTATCTTTTCCTGCATAAGCAGATTAGGGCTACCACGCGTTTTCAAAGCTCGCAGGTGAGCTAACACTATAAGCGCGAACGGATTGTTGGATTGCGCCAGCTCCGCCTCGTCGAGGTCTAATAATTTTGCGACAGGAAACTTAAACTGAAGGTTGCACCCAGCGATACTGCGCTCGAACGATGCGGGGCGCCAGTTCGGGTCGCTGTCGGCAAGAACAGCAAGGCTAACTACATCTGCATAGTCATGGTCATCAAAGATATGATAGTAATAAACAAACATACGCAGCGAGAAGAGGGGGTCGGGTTGTGCCTGTATCTCGATATGAATTAGGACGATTCGCGCTTTGCCGTCCCGAAAGTAGACTTTGACCAGCACATCGACGCTCTGCCAGCGCTTGCCGCGCGCCTGCGGCGTGAGGCGGTACAGGTTTGTACTCAGGAATTCGGGAGGGCGAGCCCAGTCGACCATCTCGAAGACCCGCGGGAACAGGAGTTGGAGAAACTCGCGGAAGAATGTCTGCACGGCGTACTTCCACGCCTCATCGAAGCCTCTGCGCGGACGTCTTGAGCGCATATCCCGTTATTCTCAGTAGGCGGTAAAAACCCTGCTCACCAGACCTCGCAACTTTACGCTCCCTGCAGCAGTTGAGTCACGGAATAAGCCTTTAGAGGAGACTTAGATGCGACTCGCGGGAGTGCTGCTGGGGTTAGTTTTCGGGGCAATTACTTGGGCACAGGGAATACAAGTTTCGCCTATCGCCTACGACGCAGAACACAACGCTTACTATATCGCGAATGAACTGGTGGTGGGACTAGAGCCGAACGTGCCGACCACTTTGGCGCAGCAGGCGATGCTGTGGGTGGGCAACTTACGCGAGATACAGACGCCGTTGCAAGCAGGCGTGATGCGAGTTGACGCCAGACTGAACCTCGACAGTGTGCGCGAGTTTCTAAAGTCGCTGCCGGGTGTGCGCTATGTGGAGCGCAACTACCTTGCGTTCGCTTGCAATAACCCGAACGACCCGCTGTTTACGCAGCAGTGGGGACTTGCCCGAATTCAGGCGATGCAGGCGTGGGCGCAGTGGAGCCCCCAGCGCACAGTGTATGTTGCGATTCTGGACACAGGCATCGATGCCACACACCCCGACTTATCCCAAAAAATACGCCGTCACAACAACGGCACGATTTACGGCTACAACGCGATACTGAACAACGCGCATACGCACGACGGGCACGGGCATGGCACGCACTGTGCGGGGATCGCGGCGGCACACACCCACAACGGCGTCGGAATTGCGGGCGTGGCGGCGTGGAACCCGAATCTTGCCAGTGCACATTCTGCCGTGCAACTGATGCCCGTGAAGGTGCTCAACGATCAGGGCTTCGGTAGCTATGCCGACATCGCACGGGGCATCACTTGGGCAGCGGATAACGGCGCGCATATTATCAGCCTCAGCCTTGGCGGAAACGCAGGCACGCAGCAACTGCACGACGCTGTGAATTATGCATGGAGCAGAGGTTGCTTGGTGGTCGCTGCGGCGGGAAACAACGGCACGAACGCCCCATTCTACCCAGCATTTTACGACAATGCACTCGCCGTCGCCGCCACTGACCCAAGCGACCGTCTGACCAGCTTTTCTCAATATGGTGCGTGGGTAGACATCGCCGCGCCGGGCGAGGCGATTCTCTCCACTGTGCCCGGTGGAGACTATGAGAGCTGGAGCGGCACCTCGATGGCGTGCCCCCACGTGACAGGTGCAGCGGCGCTGATTTGGTCGCGCGTGCCCAGCCTAAGCAACCAGCAACTGCGCCAATCTCTCGAGAATAACGCCGATCCGTGCCAGCCCTACTGGTTCGGAGGTATCGGCGAGGGCAAGGGGCGGTTGAACCTACATCGAGCCTTGCATGCCGCGCTGCAGATGGAGGGTACTCCCTCTGTAAGTCAGCTGAGCCTGAATGCAAGCAGCGTACAGGCAGGTGGAACCGTGCAGGGCACGGTGACGCTCAATCGCGCAGCAGGCACAGGTGGCACGGTGGTGCAATTGAGCAGCAGCAACCCGAACCTCGCATGGTGCGCGCCCTCCATCACCATTCCGCAAGGGCAAACGATGGGCGTGTTCAACATCACTACCAACGCAAGCGGCGCGGGGAACGTCACTATTACCGCTTCCGCAGGGGGCGCATCGCGTGCAGCGTCGTTACAAGTCATCTCGCCGTTCCGCGTGCAGTCCGTCAGCCTCTCGCCCAGTGTAGTGACAGGCGGGCAGGCATGTACGCTCACGGTGCGCCTTACTGCACCTGCGCCCAGCGGCGGCGTGCAGGTGCAACTGAGTAGTAATAACCCTGCTGTCGCCTCGTTGCCTGCGAGCGTGTCTGTTCCTGCGGGTCAGACCGGTGTCAGCGTGCGCGTGAACACGTCGGTAGTGGCGAGCCGCACGAGTGTGAATCTCACGGCGTCGCTGAACAGCTCGCAGGAGGGTGCATCGCTTACGGTCAACCCACCTGCTCCGGTTTTACTCACGCTCTCGCCCTCCACAGTGCCCGGCGGACGCTCAGCAACCGCAACCGCTGCACTCAACGCGAACGCACCTGCCAGCGGCATGTGGCTGCGTGTGACAAACGACCAGCCCAACCGCGTGTGGACGCCCACCACGGTGTATGTGCGTCCCGGAACGCGCACGGTGCAGTTCAGCGTGCATACCTACGCTGGGCACGGCGCAGTGAATGCCACAATTACTGTCTCTACAGACGGCGGCTCGCGCTCGGCGACGCTGAGAGTGCGCTGATCCCTAGCGTTGCGGCCAGCGCTAACCCCGCGCTCGTGGCAAATGCGACAGACGCGCCGAAGGTTTGCCACAGCCAGCCGAACAACACGCTTGCAGGCAGCGCAGCGACACCCACCACGAAGTGGAAAACTCCGTACGCCTGTCCGCTGTGTTCGGCAGGAGCGAACTCGGCAACCAGCGCGCGCTCCGCGCCTTCAGTGAGCGCGTAGAACACTGCATACAGTGCAAACAGCCCCACAATTTGCCATAGCACGTTCGCGAATCCGAACCCCGCATACACCAGCGCATAGCAAAACCAGCCCCAGCGGAGGGTGCGTAATCGCCCATGCCTGTCTGCAAGCCAACCTCCATAAAGCCCAAACACGCTGCGTAGGAGGTTCAGACCCATCCACAGCAGCGGCGTAAGCGCGACGGGCGCGCCCAAATCCTGCGCCCGCATAATTAAAAATGCATCGCTGGAGTTGCTCAGCGTAAACACCAGTACACAGCTCAGATACCAGCCAAACCGTCCCTTTAGCAGCCCTCGCGCACCTGAAAGCGGATGCCTTGCCGTGGAACGAGTCAACACGGGTGCGTCCCGCACGCCCCACCAGAGCACCGCCAGCGACAACAGCGCGGGAATTGCCGCCAGCGCAAACACCAGCCGATAGTTTTCAGGCGCGAACAACAATATCAGCGCGGCGAGTGCAGGACCAGTCGCCGCGCCAAGGTTGTCCATCGCCCGATGGAACCCGAACGCCAAGCCCCGATTCTCTGGCGCAGTGGAAACGGCAATCAGTGCGTCACGCGGGGCAGTGCGCACCCCCTTGCCAAAACGGTCTATAAACCGCAGTCCCAACACCTGCACAGGTGCATTCACGAACGCCAGTAGCGGACGCGTGAACGCCGCCAGCGCATATCCCAGAAACACCAGCAGCCGATGCTTCCCCAACCTATCCGCCAGCCAACCCGAAAAGAGTTTTAGCAGGCTCGCCGTCGTCTCTGCCACACCCTCAATTAGCCCAATCAGCGTGGGCGGCGCGCCCAAACTGCGTAAAAACAGAGGCAGTAGCGGGAACACCATCTCGCTGCTGGTATCGTTCATCAAGCTCACCGCGCCCAGTGCAGCCACAGGGCGCGGGATTTTCGAGGAGCGAGGGGATATGTTCATCTGCATCTCCAATCACAGGGGGCGCCAATAAATGTCGCGCGTCTCGATAATCGTGAACGGGTCGTGGCACTGGATGGTGATATGCCTCGCCTTAAAATCGTGTTGCGTGTATTCACCACTTTCTGCCTATTCACAAGAATATGAACCCCTAATGCCCGAATCATATTCCGATGCGTCCCCAGGCAACTCGAATCCTATGCCAATCCTATGCCCAAGATGGGTTCACCACGCAGGTTCAGTCCTGCGTTTCCCGAGCCATGATAGGCTTTGCGCACCGCCTCGTAATGCACGCGCACCAGCTCCGCCTTGAACTGATTCACTTGCTTCAACACCGTGTAGAGACCTTCCCATTCACTCTGCTCGAAGGGAACGTCGCTGAAGATAGGCTCCCGATGTTCCCAGCGATTCGACTGCTCAGTAGTGCCATTAACGTTCGACACTGTTATCATGTCCTAATTATAACACGGTTTTTCAGGGAAATGCCGCATCGGTTCGAGCGTGACCCTGCGGGAATCTGCCCAGTTGTGCCGAACCTACGCCCTGATGGAACGCGAGCGGGAGTTTGTTTCCATACGATGGATTATTGCAGGCATCCTGATAGGGATTGTCGGGGGCTTGCTACTCAATCGCGCGGGCGGTGCGGAGTCGCCACTATTTGAAACCGTGACGCTGGGCGGCGACCTGTTCATTCGCCTGCTGCGGATGGTGATTGTGCCGCTGGTCGTCGCCTCGCTGATTACGGCGGTGGCGGGGCTGGACACGCGCTATCTGGGTAGGCTGGGCGGCGTAACGTTAATTTATTACACTGCCACCACCGTGCTTGCCGCCGCGCTGGGGCTGGTGATTGTGAACCTGATAGACCCTGGCGTGGGCGCAGTGCTGCAGGGCGCGGAGCTGCCCAAAGAGATTCAGGAACGACAGCCGCCGACCTTCGCCGACCTGCTGCGCAATCTAATCCCCGCTAATCCGATAGACGCTCTCGCGCGCACGGATATGCTGCAGATTATTAGTTTCAGCCTGATTGTGGGCGTCGCGCTGAACATCATGGGCGAGCGGGCGCAGGCAGTGAAGCAGTTCGTGAGCGAAGTGCTGGAGCTGTCGATGGTCATCGTGCGCTGGGTGTTGTATCTGTTGCCGGCGGGTGTGGCGCTGCTGCTGATGCGGGCGATTGGTCAGGCGGGGTTCGAGGTGTTCGCGCCGCTGGCGAAGTATATGGGTGCGGTGCTGGGCGGGCTGGCGGTGCATGGGTTGATTGTGTTACCGTTGCTGGTATGGCTACTGGGCGGCGTGCCGCCGTGGCGGTTCATGCGGGGCATCGCGCAGCCGATGATTACCGCACTCAGCACCAGCTCCAGCGCGGCGACGCTGCCCGTGACCATGCGTACTGTGGAACGCGAGCTAAAGGTGCCAGGCTACATCAGTCGGTTCTGCATCCCCATCGGCGCGACGGTGAATATGGATGGCACCGCCCTGTACGAAGCCGTCGCTGCGTTGTTTATCGCGCAGGCGTACGGCGTGCAGCTGGAGTTCACGCAGCAGGTGGTGGTGCTGTTCACAGCGACGCTCGCGGCAATTGGCGCGGCGGGCATCCCCAGCGCAGGGCTGTTCACGATGGTTATCGTGCTGCAAGCCGTAAACCTACCGCTGGAAGGCATCGGGCTGATTCTTGCCGTTGATCGCATTCTGGATATGTTCCGCACGATGGTGAATGTGGAGGGCGATGCGGGCGGCGCAGTGATTCTGACCAACATCGTCGGCAGGAAGTAGCGCGCCTGTGGGGTATCCTGTAGGCGGAGGCGACGATGCGACGCTGGATGGGAGGCTTGGGGGTCTGCGTCTTGCTGATAGCGTGTCGTCCTGTGCCGCTGCAGAGCGAACCGCGCGAGTGGGTTCCCGAATTGCGAGTCGTATCGCGGGGCAAGGAATACGACACCGTGCGCTATATGCGCGATGGCGTGCCGCTATACGCTGAGATTTATCGCCCAGCCAACCGCCGCGCTCCCCTGCCGGCAGTGGTACTGCTGCCCGGCGGGTTTGTGGGCGTGAACGCGAACCATCGTCAGGCGGCGCGGCGGTTGGCGAATGCGGGCTATCTGGTCGCGTTGCCCCATATGCGTGGGCAGGGCAAAAGCGGCGGCTTTATCGACTTCGGGGTAGAGGATGCCACTGACGTGCGCGGCTTGGCAAAGGCGTTGCGCCAGGTGGGTGGCGACGGTAGGTATGCGTATGTGGGTATCTCGCTGGGTGGTGCGATTGCCTTTAACGCCGCGCGAAATGACCTCAACGTCTGCGGCATCGTCTGCGTGCTTAGCCCAACCGATTTCCGCGAGCAGCGTCAACTCCTAATCAACTATGGACGCACGGAACGCGCCGAGCGCTGGGACAACTGGAAAGGCGGTTCGCCCGAAGACTGCCCTGAATGTTGGGACGCGCGCGACCCACTGCGCCATGTACGTGAGGTAAGCGCGCCCATCCTGTTCATTCAGGCGGGCGAGGATGTGCTAATTCCGGTGGGGCAGGCGTGTCGCTGGCGTGCAGTGCGCCAAGAGATAGGGCGCAAAGTGCATACTGTCGCCCTGACCGACGATGGCAAGCCCTGGCAGGGGCAGCTCAAGGAGCGTCAGCGGTGCGCCCTGCCGTTCACAGGCTGGGGCGATTTGCGCGAGGATCATCTGGTGTTCTTCCCCAGCATGCCCCACCGCACGAATGAGGTCATGTGGGACATCACGCTAAGAGCTTTGGCGCGTTGGTTTGAGGAGGGTGAGCGTGCGCCTTGATGTCCCTGTAGCACGGACATTCCTGTCCGTGCCACACGAACCTTCTGCAGCCAGCGAACGCTTCCGCTGGGTGGAAATCTTCCGCGGGCTGGCGATTCTGGAGGTGGTGTTCCATCATGCCTCAGGGCGGTTCCTGGGCACCCTGGATCGTGAGGGCGCAGCGTGGTTGATACTGGCGATTCTGAACCGCACGCTGCACTACGCCGTGCCTGCGTTCCTGATGATGACCGCCTTCGCGCTTATGCTCTCACTTCTGCGCGATTTCAACCTAAAGCGCTACACCACCAACCGCGCCCTGCGCGCCCTGTTGCCCTATCTGCTCTGGAGTGGGCTGTATCTTACCTATCGCTATTACGCCTTGGGTGCGTCGCCCGATTGGTCGCGCTGGGCGGACTACCTGTTCTGGGGCAAGGCGTATTTTCACCTCTATTTTCTGGCGGTGGCGATGCAACTGTATCTGCTGTTGCCCCTGCTGTTGTCCGCTGTGCGCCTGCGCCCACCGTTTTGGGTGGTACTGATTGCGATTGTCGCGCTCACGATGGCGGTCTACTGGTGCAATCGCCTCGTGTATCGCGTGCCGTATACGGGCAGCTATGTGCTGTGGTACACGCCTGTCATTCTGTTGGGGCTTTGGTTGGCGACGCAGGCGCATCGGCTGGACGAGGTGGTGCGCAAAGGCTGGCTGCCAGCGACTGCGGTGGCGGTTGTGGGGCTGTGGCTCTACCTGCCGCTCGCATTGCAGGCGGTTCAGCAAATCCCCGTCAATACTTTCCAGTATCAAGTGGGCAACTGGCTCTTCACGACAGGCGTGAGCTTCTTACTGCTGGCAGTAGCGTACTGGCTCAGTCATTCACAAGCGCGGGTTGTGGAAGGGGTGCAGACACTGGGGCGCTACTCATTGCAAATTTATCTAATCCATCCGCTCATTCTCAGTGAGCTGAACCGCCTGAGCTACACCAGCGCGTTGCAGGTGCGCTGGGCACTACCACTCTTTTTCCTGCTGGCGCTGGTGATACCGTTCGTGGTAGGCTGGCTCATCGCTCGGGCACCGCGAGTGTCGACACTGATTTTTGGGCGAGCATAGGTTAGAACCGTTCCAAGCAGCTCTCGGTATGACTGTTCGGAATCACTCACTTGAGGAGTCACCCGCTGGTAGTGTGGCGTGAGCAGGTACAATTGGCGTGTACACTACACTTGTAGGAGGTCGAACCGATGCGAATGCGTGTGCGTGAACTGCGACAGCGCCGCCATCGGCGCATGAAGCGTTTGAAGCAGCGTCGTAAGGAAGCCATGAAAGCCGCACAGTCGGCGAAAGCGGAGAAATAACCATGAAAAAACTCTGGCTCACACTCAGCCTGCTGGGCGTGGTGCTACACTTGGGCTACACAGCCGACCCCAGCGGGCGATGGTTTCGGCTAACTATTTTACATACAAACGACATTCACGGACATCTACTCCCCTTCAGCTATCCTGAAAGCTTTGATCCGCAGTCGCCGTTAGCCAGCATGACCCACCGCACGAACATCGGCGGCGTGGCGCGACGGGCAACGCTGATTCGGCAGCAACGCGAAGCGGTGCAACCTTACCCCGCGCTGGTGATTGACGCGGGCGATTACATGGACGGCACACCCTTCTCGCTGGAGTTTCTTGGCGAAGCGGATGTGGCGACTATGAACGCCTGTGGCTACGACTTCGCCACGCTGGGCAACCACGAGTTCAGCAACACCTTAGACCAAGTGCTGCGCCTTGTGCAGATGAGCCATTTCAAGACTGTGTGCGCGAACTTGCGCTATCGCGACACGGGCGCACCGCTGGTTCCTCCCTACGTGATTACGCAGGTGGGTGAGCTGCGCGTGGCGCTGTTCGGCTTGGTGATGACCGACACCCAAAACTATCGCGGGGCACGCGAGCGCGTGGAGGTGACTAACCCGTTCGAAGTTGCCCGTCAACTTGTGCCGCAGCTGCGCCAGCAAGCCGACGTGGTGATTCTGATTTCGCATCTGGGAATCGGCGATGATGAACGCCTTGCCCGCGAAGTACCGGGCATCGACGTGATTGTCGGTGGGCATTCCCACACGCGCCTTGCCGAGCCACGCTTTATCGAGTGGCAGCAGAAAGCCCCTATGAACCTGGGCGGCACGGTGATTGTGCAGGCGCACCAGTGGGGTGGTGAACTCGGCAGGCTGGATCTGCTGTTCTGGCGTAATATCGATACGAATCGGCTCGAAATCGTGGGCTACAAGGGACAATTGATTCCTGTCACTGCTGAGATTCCCGAATGCCCCAACACCAAGCGCGTGCTGGATCGATATTGGAGGCGCATCGCGGGCAAGTATGGGCGCATCGTGGGCGAGGCGACCGGCGACTTCGTACAGCGTGGCGACGACTTCGCGCACTACTATCTGGTCAGCGACGCCGTGCGCTCGATGATGGGCGTGGACTTCGATCTGCAGAACATGTTCGGTATCCGCATTGAGCTGGCGAAGGGACCAATCAGCTACTACGACCTCGCCCGCATGATGCCGTTTGGCAACACGATTGTGCGCTTCGAAATCACAGGGCGCGACCTCAAACGCCTGCTTGCCGAACAACGCCCAACGGTGAGCGGCATCCGCTACCGCACACAAAACCGCCAACTGGTGGAAGCGACCATCAACGGGCAACCAATTGAGGACGAGCGCATCTACAAAGGCACCACCAATTCCTACTTTGCCGACCGTGCACTCAAGCCGTTAGGCATAGCGTATGTAGACACGGGCAAGGTGCTACTCGATGTCGTCGCTGACTATATCCGCAAGCAGCGGCGTGTCTCACCCAGTTATGACGGCAGGCGTGTAGCGCGATAAATCTGAACACGGGTATACTCCGCAAAGTAAGCGAGTATGCCCGTGTTAGAAATCACTGTAGAGCGATATCCAATCTCGTGAAGCAACTGCCCCCTGAAGCACGCCGACGTTTGCTGTTCCAGCTGGGTACGTCTGCGCGCTTGCGTATAGAACATCATCGTGCCCAAACTGGGCAGCGCCTGCGTACAGTCGCGCCGAGCGCGGGCTGGATTGGGATACGCTTCCAGAAGAACAGCGTATCGAGTGGATAGATGCGCTGCTTCATGAATAGCGCCATGCGTGTTGTCTACGATTTTAACCCAGTTGCCTTGTTGTTTGCTCTCAACCCCGTACCATCGTAAGCGGGCTAAACCCTTTACCCAACACCGCCTCGGGGTCGCCGCCGAGCCAGTCCAGCACGGTGGCGTACACGCGGCGAAAGTCGAGCTGCATGCGTAGGTCGTTGTTGCCGTCGAGGTTGCGCAAATCAGGCGGGTCGCCGTGTAAGCCGCCTTGCACGCGCCCGCCCAGCAGGAACATCGGGGCAGCTGCGCCGTGATCTGTGCCCAAACTGCCGTTCTCGCGCACGCGCCTACCGAACTCGGAGAAGACCATTAGCAGCGTCTTGTCGGCTTTGCCCATCGCCTGCAAGTCGGCATAGAACGCGCTCACTGCGCCTGCGAACTGGCTCAGGAGCCGCTGGTGCGTGTTCGACTGTCCCGCGTGCGTGTCGAAGCCGTTCACAGAGACATACAGCACGCGCGTTTGGGGCGAGGTGGCGATAATCTGCGCCGCCTGCTGCAGCCCGCGCGCGAAGGGGTCGTTCGCGTACTGTGCGTTCGGCTGATAGCTCCGTATCCGCTCACGCAGCTGCTCCATCGCCTCCAACGCAGTGCGCGTGGATTGGCGAATCACGGTCGCAGGCGCATCCATCTGACGCTCTTCCGTGTTACTGAGGCTCTTGATCGTGCGCTCCAGTTCGGGGTCGCGCGTCATCACCTGCAGGTCGGCAAGGCTGGCAAAGCATGGCACTTGCGCTTTTTTGCCGTGCAGGGCGATAGGCAATTCTTGGGTGAAGCTAATCGCCATCACGGGGTTTGCGGCCGCGTCGGTAAGCGTGTCCAGATACTTGCCCAGCCAGCCGTAGCGACTGTGCCCGTCGGGGTCGGCGGTCTGCCAGATTTCCATCGATCGGAAGTGCGAGCGGTTCGGGTTCGGATAGCCCACATTTTGCAGAATCGCCAGCGCGCGCTGGTCATACAGGGGCTTCAGCGGTGCTAAGGCGGGATGGAGCCCCAGCCGGTCTTCTAGAGGCACCACCTGCGCTTCCGGGATGGCGAGGCTGGGGCGCGCCTGATAGTATAGCTCGTCGCGATACGGAATCACCGTGTTCAATCCGTCGTTGCCCCCTGTCAGCTGCAGCACCACTAGAATGTGGTCATTCGGTAGTTTCTCGCCCTTTTTGAGTCGCTGGGCATCGGCGTGAGCGATTTGCGCCAGCCACGGCGGCGCAGCTAAGCCCACAGCGACCAGTGTCAAGCCCGCCTTCAGAAACTGGCGGCGCGACATCTCCGCCGCCCAGAAATCGCCCCCTGCGCGCTCACATAACGGCGCGCCCTGACTCTGCCGTTCTCGCTCGCTCATCTTAACCTCCACACGCTATTATAGCCTACACTGCCGCTGCTTCGCAGGTTTCACAGATATTCGACGTTAAACGAAGTAGGTAGTTCGGTATCTCATCAGGTACAATCCCCGTGATGCTGCACGCGCTGCACATCGAGAACTTGGCGATTATCGACCGCCTAGAGGTGAGTTTCGCTGGGGGGCTGAACGCGCTCACGGGTGAAACGGGCGCGGGCAAGTCCATCTTGCTGGATGCGCTGAACCTCGCGCTGGGCGAACGCGCCGACCCTACCCTCATCCGCACGGGCGCAGACAAAATCCGCGTGAACGCCGTATTTGAGCTGCCCAGCGACCCCGACCTGCACGCCCTCCTGAGCGAGCTGGGTGTCGAACCCGAAGAGGGCATGCTCTACCTCAGCCGCGAGGTGCAAGCAGGCGGACGCTCCATCGCTCGAATCAACGGGCAACCCACGCCCGTCAACACGCTCAAAATCATCGGCGAGCGACTAGTCGACCTGCACGGGCAGCACGAACACCAATCGCTGCTCAAGCCCAGTAGCCATTTGGAGTTCTTGGACCGCTGGCTGGGCGAACCTGCGCTCCAACTGCGCGAGCAGGTGTGTCAAGCCGTGCAAGCCCTACGCCGCGCCGAACGCGAAATGCAGGAACTCACCGAGCGCGAACGCGAACGTGAGCAAATGCTCGACCTGTACCGCTTTCAAGTGGACGAGATTCGCAGTGCCGAGTTGCAAATCGGCGAGGACGAGCAACTGGAGACCGAAGAGCGGCGCCTGACCCATGCCGAGAGACTAATTGCCCTCGCGGGCGGAGCCTACGACGCGCTGATGCAGGAGAACGGCGCGTACGACCAAGCCGCGCTCGCCAGCCGCAACCTGACCGAGATTGCCCGCATCGACCCGTCTGTCAGTGAGTGGGGTGATATGCTGGAAGGCGCGCTCGCCCAAATCGAGGAGGTCGCCCGCAACCTGCGCGCCTATGCCGAGAGCATCGAGTACGACCCCGTCCGACTGGAAGAGGTAATCGCGCGGTTGGAACTCGTCAAGCGGCTCAAGCGCAAATATGGCGACACGATTGAGGCGATACTGCACTACGCCGACGACGCCGAGAGAAAACTCCACGCGCTGGAAACGCAGTCCGAACGGCTCGAGGCGTTGGAAACCCAGATTGCTGAGCTGCAGGCGCAGGCGTCCGCGTTATGCGAGCGACTCTCGGAGTTGCGCCGCGCGGGGGCAGAGCGATTTGCCCAAGCCGTGCGGACACATCTGCGCGACTTGGCAATGGAGCGCGCCGAGTTCCAAGTCTCTGTGCGTCCTAAGTCGATGGACACTACCGGCACAGACAGCGTGGAATTCCTGTTCAGCGCAAACCCGGGCGAGCCGCCGCGCCCGCTCAGCAAAATCGCTTCTGGGGGCGAGATGTCGCGCGTGATGCTCGCTTTGAAAACCGCCTTAGCAAACGCCGCGCCTGTGCCCACGCTGGTTTTCGACGAGATTGACGCTGGCTTGGGTGGGCGCACCGCGCACGCCGTCGGCGAGAAGCTCAGCCAGCTCGCTCAGCACTGCCAGATTCTGTGCATCACGCACCTGCCCCAAATCGCCAGCCGTGCTTCCAATCACCTGCTGATTGAAAAGCATACCGACACCAACGCGACCCGCGTGCAAATCCACGCCTTAGAGGATGAGGCGCGCGTGCAGGAAATCGCCCGAATGTTAGCCGGCGAACCCACCGAGACCGCCCTGCGGCACGCCCGCGAACTACTGCTTGCTAAATAACCCCTAACTCCTTGCCGACCCTCTCGAACGCCTCCAGCGCGTCGTCGAGGTCTTTGCGCGTGTGCGTGGCGTTGGGCATCGTGCGCACGCGCGCTTTGCCGCGCGGCACCGTGGGGTACACAATCCCCACCACGAACACGCCCATCTCGTACAGTTTACGCTCCATCTGCTGCGTGATGCCCTCGTCGCCGCAGAACACGGGCGTAATCGGCGTCTCGCTGCCCATCGTGTCGAAGCCCAGTTTCTGCAGGTTCTCCTTCCAGTAGCGGGCGTTGTCCCACAGGCGGCGCATCGGCTCCGGGTCGGTCTGCAAAATCTCGATCGCCTTGAGAATCGCACCAACGGCGGCAGGAGGCAACGCCGTGCTGAACAGGTACGGACGCCCGCGATTAATCAGCCACTCTTTGAGTAGCCGACTGCCCGCGATGTAGCCACCAATCACGCCAATCGCTTTGGAAAGCGTCCCCAGCTGAATATCCACGCGTCCGTACAATCCGAAGTGGCTGGTCGTGCCGCTGCCGTGCTCGCCCAGCACGCCCGAAGCGTGCGCGTCGTCCACCATTACCACCGCGTCGTACTTCTCAGCGAGCTGTACAATCTCTGGCAGCGGGGCGATGTCGCCATCCATGCTGAACACGCCGTCGGTCACGATCAGCCGCTTTTTGAACTCACCGCAGCGCTTCAGGATGTCCTCCAGATGGTTCATATTTTTATGCTCGTACACGAAGCCTTCGCTCTTTTTGTAGCGCGCGCTGCTCAGGCGCACGCCGTCGATGATGCTCGCGTGGTTCAGCTCGTCCGAGATAATCACATCGCCTTCCACGAAACAGGAGGGGATTGTGCCCGAGTTCGCGTTGAAGCCCGACTGAAACACCAGCACCGCTTCAGTTTTCTTGAACTCGGCGAGTTTTTGTTCTAACTGCTCATAAAGTGTGTTCGTGCCGCCCAGCCAGCGCACCGCGCCTGCGCCCGCGCCGAACTGCTGTACGGCTTCGATGGCGGCTTGTTTCAGGCGTGGGTCGTTAGCAAGCCCCAGATAGTTATTCGAAGCCAGATTAATCACTTCGCGCCCACCGATGCACACGCGCCCGCCTTGCGGCGTTTCCAGAATCGGTGGCTGCTTATACAAATTCTGCGCCTTGAGTTGCTCGATGCTCTCGTGCAGCCACTGCTGAAATCCTGAATTCATACACGCCTCCTCGCAAGTAAAAGGGTTGTCAGTTCACAGACTCGCGGGTATCAGGTACGAACTCTTCGCTTTCGGATCGTGGATGGCGAAGAAGATGTAGAACATCTCATCGTTCGTGCCCTCGCCGTAGCGCACGAGTTTGGGCGGGTTGCTGGGGTTGTTGGGGTTATCGGAAGAGTTGTCGTACCAACCCACGCACTCGATCACTGTGCCCGGTGGCAGCTCAATGGGCTGCTCGTAGAAATACGCCTGCTGCCAGTTGAAGTCGTAGTCTTTGATTTGCAGCAGCGGGATGGTGCGTCCGTCGGGTGTTTTGGCGACGACCTCCGTGCCCCGTGCAATCAGATGCATGTGCGCCATAATCGACAGAGCATACACGGGGCGGTCGTTGGGCGTTGTCCAGCGGGCGTGGACGCGATAGTTCTTCTCGCCCGGCGGGATGTTGATGTTGCGGTTACCAATCACCGCCAGTTGCACGGGCTTATGGTCTTCCGTGCGGTCTGCCAGATATAGCCCGATTTTCGTGCGGTCTTTTTCGGGCTTGCCGCGCTTGAAATAATGCACCTGCATCACGAGGTCGAACTTGCGGGGTAGCGCGACGGCATATCCGCCCTCGAGTTTAATTGGACGCATGCCAGGCACCCAGCCGCCCAACATCATCGCGGGGATGAAGCCCGTGCCGCCGAAGTTGGAGTAGCCCGGTCCGGGGTCTTCGGCATCCAGTTGGCGGGCGCGCCCGGAAGTGTCCACGAACATATTCGCGTGATGCACCACCTCGCGGTTGCCCGGTTGGATATCGATGCCCACAATCACCTTGTTTGCGGGCAGCTCAACGGGAATGACGAAGTAGCGGTACTCGTCGCCGCCCACACCGTCCAGTTCATACGCTTCGGGCATCTCCACAACCAAATCAGGCTCGCCGTAGTACCAGCCCTTACTGAAGGTCGGGGGCTTGGGGGCTTTGCTCAAATCACCTGCGGGCGCGCCCGAGTCAACCCAGCGGGCGATAAGCGCAATCTCCTCGTCGGTCAGGTAGAACTCGTCTTTGAACTTAGCAAAGCCCGGCGTCGGCTTCCACGGAGGCATCAGGCGTCTCTCGGTGTAGTACTTGATTTCCTTCGCCCAACGTTTAGCGTCGTTGTAGGACTGCAGCGGGAAGGGCCCAATATCGCCCGGATGGTGGCAGGTGGTGCATTTCGCGTAGAGGATGGGCGCGATATGCTCGGCGTAGGTCACCTGCGCGGGTGTGGCGTCGGGGTCGGTTTCGGGCAGCGTCAGGAAGCAGCCGACGACGGTAGTGCGTGGCTGTGCGACAGGCTTACCCGTCAGAGAGGCCCGAATCGCGTCGCGTAGGTAGTGGTGCTGCACTAGCTCGCGCTTGGTCACGCTATCGATGGCGCCGGCATAGACCACCTCGCCTTTGCGGTTCAGCACAAACGCCTGCGGCACGTGGGTTGCCCCCAGCGTTCGGGCAAGCGCGACCGCACCCTGTCGAACGATAGGGAATTTCAAGCCCAGCTGCCGGGCGTGTTCACGGATGGCTTCGGGCGTCTCGTCTGCCTCCGGGTAGATGCCGTAGAACGCCACGCCCTGCTTGCGGTAAGTTTCGTACAGCGTGTTCAGGCGCGGGGCGTAGCGGGGCACCGCTGGGCAGCGCGTGGAAAGCGTGATGAACACAGTCGCTTTCGCATCGCGCAGGTCGGTCAGGCGAGTCGTCTCGCCGTCTAAGGTTGTCCACTGCAGCGCAGGCGAGGGGGATTCAGGCTGCCAGCCCGCCCACAGTAGCAGCCCGCTCAGGCACAAAGTGGCTATGCTCCATCGCATCATCGCTATCACCGCTTTTGAAAATACCCGATTTGCCCCCGAATTCCTGCCAATTTCGTGAATTTCAGCGAATTCGCTGTCCGCTTTTTTGCGGGTTTTGAGTCTATATAGGGTGGAACGCCTTGCGAAGGTGTTCCACAGGGCGAATTAGATAGAAATCAGCGGCGCTGGGCTTTGATCCTCCTTTCGACAGCGTCGCTCATTTTTTTCGAGTTCTCAGTCGACGGAAGCCCCGCCCCCTCTTCCACGCGGTGGAAGAGGGGGTTGGAGGTAAATCACGCATGCGCCAGTGCCTGCTCCAGGTCGGCGATAATGTCCTCCACATCCTCAATTCCGACTGACAGGCGAATAAAGTCGGGCGTGACGCCGGTGGACTGCTGCTGCTCGGGGGTCAGCTGGCGGTGCGTGGTGCTGGCGGGGTGAATAATCAGCGACTTCGCATCGCCGATGTTGGCTAAATGGGAGTGAAGTTTCACATGCTGAATCACGCGCACGGCTGAGTCGTAGCCACCCTTCACGCCAAAGCCCACGATTGCGCCTTGACCTTTCGGTAGGTACTTTTGCGCCAGCTCATAGTAGGGACTGTTAGGTAAGCCGGGGTAGTTCACCCACGCAACTTTGGGGTGCTCGCTGAGCCACTGCGCCACTCGCAGCGCGTTCTGGCTGTGTCGTTCCATGCGCAGATGCAGCGTTTCCAGCCCCTGCAGGAACAGAAAAGCGTTGAACGGCGAAATCGCAGGACCCAAATCACGCAGCAGCTGGGCGCGTACCTTGATGATGTACGCCATATCGCCGAACGCCTCACGGAAGTTCAAGCCGTGATAGCTGGGGTCAGGTTCGGTAATCTGCGGGAACTTGCCGTTGTCCCAGTTGAACTTGCCTGAATCGACAATCACGCCGCCGATGCTGTTGCCGTGCCCACCGATGAATTTGGTGGCGGAATGCACCACGATATCCGCGCCCCAATCGAACGGGCGCAGCAGCACGGGGCTGGGAATCGTGTTATCCACAATCAGCGGGACGCCTTGCTCATGCGCAACGTTGGCAATCGCCTCAAAGTCGTGCACATCGAGCTTCGGGTTGCCGATGGCTTCAATATACACGGCGCGGGTTTTAGCCGTGATTGCCTTACGAAAGTTTTCAGGGTCGCGCGGGTCGACAAAATGCACGCGGATACCAAATTTCTGGGGGAAGGTGTATTTGAACAGATTGTAAGTGCCTCCATACAGGCTGGTAGTCGCCACGATTTCATCGCCCGTGTCGGCGATTGCCAGAATCGCGAGCGTTTCCGCTGCCTGCCCTGAGGCGACCGCCAACGCCCCGATACCGCCCTCCAGCATTGCCACGCGCTGCTCAAACACACCCTGAGTGGGGTTCATGATGCGCGTGTAGATAAAGCCCGGCGTCTTGAGATCGAACAGGCTCGCCGCATGGTCAACGCTATCGAACAGATAGGATGTCGTCTGATAAATCGGCACGGCGCGAGAGCCAGTCGCAGGATCCGCTTCCTGACCGCCATGCACGCAGAGAGTGCCCGAATGATACTGTGCTTGCATAGTAAACGCAACCTCCTTCCAAGTGAGTAGGGGGTGAGTATACCAGAAATAGGCAGGTACACTTTTTCTCGATGCACACCGACATCATCGCGGCGATTGCCACCCCGCCGGGCGAAGGCGGCATAGGAATTGTGCGTATCAGTGGCGCAGGGGCAATTGAATTGGCTGAGCGCGTGTTTCAACGGCGCAGTAAGAAGCCCCTACGGAGCCACCGAGTCTACTACGGCGCGATTGAAGACCCCAACACGGGGGAGGTTCTGGATCGTGCCCTACTGATTCCGTTCCGTGCCCCGCACAGCTACACGGGGGAAGACACTGCTGAGCTGCACTGCCACGGTAGCCCTTACTTGTTGCGGCGCGTGCTGGAGCTGGTGTGCCACTGCGGGGCGCGCCTGGCACAGCCCGGCGAGTTCACCTTGCGGGCGTTCCTAAACGGTAAGTTAGACCTTGCGCAAGCGGAAGCAGTCGCCGACCTGATACGCGCCCGTTCGGAAGCGCAGCTGCGCAGCGCGCTCGCCCTGCACGAAGGCAAACTCTCGCAACACGTGCAACGGCTCAGCGACGAGTTGCTCGGAGTTATTGCCAGCGTGGAAGCGCATATCGACTTCTCAGAAGAGATTGGCGAGTTAGACCCCGATGTGCTCGCATCACCCATTCAGAGCCTGATAGAGCAGCTCAGCCTGCTACTGAAAGGTGCTCAGGCGGGGCGCATCCTGCGCGAGGGGGCGCGTGTGGCAATTGTCGGACGTCCAAATGTGGGCAAATCGTCCCTGCTGAACGCCCTGCTGGGCACAGAACGCGCGATTGTGACCGACATTCCCGGCACCACGCGCGACACAATTGAGGAAAGTTTTCAGATCGAGGGCGTATCCATCGTGATACTGGACACAGCAGGCTTGCGCGAGAGCACAGATGTGGTGGAGCAGATAGGCATCGAGCGCACGCGCCGCGCCGCCGAACAGGCAGACCTAATCCTGTTCGTGTACGACCTCAGCGCGTCCGACCACGATTCAGACCGGCGACTGCTGGAAAGCCTGCCCCTCGAAACACCGAAGATTATGGTGGGGAATAAGGTGGATTTGGTGCAGAGTCGCACAAGCGCGCCCGACTCATCCTCTCCATTTCCAGAGACGGAACCGAGGGGTGAGGTTCAGTCCCATGCAAGTATACGGTTGGGGGATGATGTGTACATTTCCGCCCTCACAGGCTTCGGCATGGACACCCTCAAGCGAGCCATCTTGAACGCACTGCAACTTCAGCAGGTCGGCGAGGAGACGCCCGCCCTCACTCACACGCGCCACATTCAGGCTGTGCACCAAGCCAAACGACATCTGCAACAAGCCCTCGATACGCTACAGCAACACCTGCCGCCTGATATTGTGGCAGTGGATTTGCGCGGTGCCTGGTTCACACTCGGCGAAATCACCGGCGCAACCGCCAGTGAAGAACTGGTGAATCGCATCTTTCAGGACTTCTGTATCGGAAAATAGCCTCTCTATGGAATAACCCAAGTGAAGAGGCAGGTGGAAACATGCGGGTCTTGATTGCAGAAGATAGTGTGGTTGCGCGGAAGGTGTTGGAGCGCAACCTGAAAGAGCTGGGCTATGAGGTCGTGGTTGCTCCAGACGGTCTCCAAGCGTGGCAAGCCTACCAAGCCGAACCGACACCGATTGTGATTACTGACTGGGAGATGCCCCAGATGAGCGGCATCGACCTGTGCCGTGCCATCCGTCAGCACTCAACCGAGCGGTATGTCTACATCGCGATGCTAACTGTGCGAGGGCAAAAAGAGGACAAACTGCAAGCCCTTGAAGTGGGCGCGGACGCTTTTCTCAGCAAACCGTTGGATATAGCCGAGCTACAGGCGAACCTGCGTGTGGCAGAACGCATTCTCACTGCAGAGGCGACACTTCAGGCTCAAAAACAACAACTGCAAGACCTCAACGAGGAACTACAGAGTCAGAACGACAGCCTCCAGCAATCCTATCGAATGGTGGAACACGCCAATCGCCGATTCGCCGAACTGTTCGAGAACGTGCCTGTCGCCTGCTTCACGGTGGATATGGAAGGGATGATTCACGAATGGAACTTGGTCGCACAACAGCTTTACGGCTACGAGAAGCAAGAAGTCTTGTTCCGCCCTTTCTACGAGAGAGTTTTTCGTGGTGCATCGGCGTCTAAGTTGCATGAACTGTTGCAGCGCGTGATGCAGGGCGGTGCCATCACGGGCGTTGAAAGCGAAGACTACGACTCAGAGGGTAATCTGCATTATGTCATCCGCAGCGCGTTCCCGATCCGCAATCTCCAGCGGGAGGTAGTAGGTGCAATTGTGTCTGTAGTGGACGTGACTTACCGGGTGGAGTATGAGAACCAGCTCAAACAGCTCAACCAAAAACTAAAAAGTCTTGCAGTCACCGACGGTCTCACCGGATTGCATAACCATCGAGCCTTTCAAGATTACTTAGAAGAGCAGTTTCAGGTTGCGATGCGCAACAAGCAGCCGATGTCGCTGATTTTGATGGATGTTGACCATTTCAAGCAGTATAATGATACTTACGGGCATCAGGCGGGCGATGAGGTGCTGCGTCGTGTGGCGGAGATTCTGAAAGAGGGGGTGCGCGATGGCGACTTCGTCGGGCGGTATGGCGGCGAAGAGTTTGTCGTTGTGCTGCCGCGCACCGATACGGAAAACGCCATCGCCGTAGCAGAGCGAGTGCGCCGCAGTATCGAGAGCGCGGAGTGGACGCTACGCCCCGTCACCGCCAGCTTGGGAGTGGCAAGCGTGCGTCCCGATATGGAAACACGTCAGGAGGTGATTGAAGCCGCTGACCAGGCGCTCTATGAAGCAAAGCGCAACGGGCGCAACCGCGTGGAGGCGTGGGATTATCGCATGCTCCTCAAAGCCGCGTAGCAGGAGAATCGAGAAAGGAACTTGAAAAACTGAGTAGGTGTCAAAAGCTATGATGAATCGAGTGCGCACGACAGCGCGAACCGAGGCGCGAGTCACCCCGCAAGCCAGTCCGGGGCTGAAAACACTCGCGCGCCTGCTTACTTTGAACAACGAGGAGTTGCTCAAACTCATCGAGCAGGAGCTGGAGGAGAACCCCGCGCTGGAGACCTCCGATGAGGAGCGCGTGCGCGTGGTTGCACCCACTGCGCCGTTGTTTATCTCGTTGGACTACGACGCTTCAGGTCGCGACACCGACGAAATTGATTACGATGAGTGGCTGGAGACACGATTTCCAACGCCTGCACTGGATTTGAAATCACACGTGATGGGACAGCTGCGTCTTTCTGTCGCGCCTGAACTCTTGCCCATCGCAGAGTATATGGTGGAATCGTTGAACACGCGGGGCTACTTACAGGCAAATGTGGAGGAGATTGCCCTGCAGTTCAACGCATCCCTGGAGACAGTGGAGACCGTACTTGCACACCTACAGCAGTGCGACCCGCCGGGCGTGGGGGCGCGTTCGTTGCAGGAGTGCCTGCTGCTGCAAGTCGAGTCGCTGCGCAGCGCGCCGACGCCGCCATATGACCGCGAGCTTTTGGAAATCACGCACGCAATCCTCTCCAAAGGCTGGCACGAGTTCTCCAGCGGACGCTGGGACACCCTCCAACGCAAGCTCAAATTAGACGCCGAGACCGTGGAGCGAGTGAAGTGTTTCGTCCGCAGCGAGTTGCAACCCTATCCTGCAGCTAACTGGGACACCGTTGAGATACCTCACGAACTGTCGCCTGTGCAGGAGCCAGATATTATTATTCGTGCATCGCAGCAAGGCTTGCACATCGAAATCTGCGGTGTGCGCTATGAAAATCTGCGTCTTAGCCCCGCCTATCTGGAGCAGGCGATGCGTCTTACTCAGAGCGAGCTGCGAATCAGCCCTGACGAACGCGAGCATATCGAGCACTATCTGAACCGCGCCCGTATCTTTCTGCAAGCACTGCAGCAACGCTACCAGACACTCAAACGGATTATGGAAGCGATTGCCCAGCGCCAATATGGCTTCCTGATGACCAGTGACCCACGGTTTCTGCAGCCGATGACGCGCGTAGAAGTCGCCAAAATCGCAGGACTACATCAATCCACCATTGGGCGCGCTGTACGCAATAAGTGGCTCCAACTCCCCAGTGGGATGATGGTTCCACTCGATGTGTTCTTTGACGCCTCCTACCGTACTGCGATGTTAATTCAGCAGATTCTGCGTGAACACGAGGGCGTTGGCAAACGCCTCACCGACGCAGAAATCGCCACGAAACTTGCCGAGATGGGCATCGAGGTCGCCCGTCGCACCGTGGCAAAATACCGTCAGCGGCATAACATTCTGTCTTCGCACTGGCGGGAACGGCAACGGCTGGTGGGCTAACCCGACCACCCCGCTCCCACGAGATCTCCCTTTGCTACACGCAGCAGCTCGTCCATCGTGGTCTCGGCGACGGCAACGGAACGGTCAGCGACGCCGTAGTACACCATCCAGCGATTGTCAGGCATAGGTGCAAGCCCGGTAGGGAACACCACGCGCTCGAAAAAGCCGCTCACTTCGTAATCTTCAGAAGGCGCAATCAGCGGCTCGTGGGAACGGCAGAGAACTTTATGCGGCTCGTCCAAATCCAGCAGTGCGACGCCCGCGCAGTAGCCATCTTTCGCGTTCACGCCATGGTATACAATCAGCCAGCCTTCGGGCGTTTCCACTGGCGGCGCGCCCGCCCCGATGCGCCTCGAATCCCAGTGGTGAATGCGCGGTGCCATCAAGAACTGGTGGTCGCCCCAGTGCAACAAATCGGGCGAATAAGCAACCCACATGTTCGGTCCGTTGAACGCCGACGACGCCGTGCGATGCATCGCCACATAACGCCCCTGCACCCGCCGCGGGAAGAGCGTGACGTTCTTATTCTCGTGGTGCAGAATCAGCCCCAATCGCTGATAATTTTTGAAGTCCTCCGTCGCCGCCAGCCCGACACAGATGCCATAGCGTGAAACCGCCGTGTAAGAGATGTAATACACGCCGTCAATCAGCGTGATGCGGCAGTCCTCGATGCCGTACTCTTCGTATTTGGTTTCGGGGAACAGCGCGGGTTCATCCTCAACAGTGAAGTGAATACCGTCCTTACTGCGGGCAAGGCGCAGATGCGAAATAGAACTGAGATAGACGCGCCCTTCGTAGGCCACAGCGCGCGGGTCGCTGAGGTCGGTCAAGGGCGAGTGGCGCGGGAAGGTGAGTATCTCCAGCCGCTGCGACTCCGAGCCGTTCGGGTTCAGCACGGGCACGCCCACCAAATCGGGGTCGTCCAGTATCGGTCTTTCCGCCACACGTAACAGCAACAGTATCTCGTCGCCGAATCGGGTCGCACCCGGATTGAACGCCCCAATAACCTCCAGATTCGGCTCCGTAGGTTTGACCATTTCGGGCGTTATAATTGGATTCTCCGCCACACGCTTCGCCACTGATGCTAACCTCCTTGTCGGTGAGACGGCGGCGTTGGCTCGCCGTCCATAGTGAGCCTGATAATGAGTCTTTCCATAATTTCGGCGGCGTTCACACTCGGACGCAGTCCTTTGAGGGCTAAATCGGCGTCGTGAATGGCTTGAAATGCGCCGCACAGCTGGGCAAGGCTAAGCCGCTCCGCCTGTTGTTGCAACTTGCCTTGCAGAAATGCCTGCCGTTGCAGAGTTTGTAGCACATCGGGGTCTTTGGGCAGTTTGGCGGCGACTTCGGGGCTGACTTTGTTGGGCTGTTTGACGGGTTGTTGATACTGCAACAGCGTGCGCACGCCCCACAGCAATCGGTATTGGCGGGCAATCAGGGCAAGGGTTTTCAACGCGGTCTCCTCTGCGCGAGTCCCCGACTGGAACATCAGGCGCAGCTGGCGCATCGCGGCGCGGGCGTCCCGCGCGACCACATAATCGACCAGTTTGAATACTTGCGCCTGCTGGCTGGGGCTGACCGTCATATCAATATCGAGACGGCTAATCTCGCTGCGAGGTTCCACGAACAGAATTACCTTTTCCAGCTCAGCGAGGGCGCGTTCGGCGACACCGTCCACCAGCGTTTGCAGGTATTCAGCGTCCTCTTTGCGGAGTTGTTTGCCCGCCGCTTGCGCCATCTCCTCCAGTCGCTTGGTGAGCGTCTGCCCCGTCAGCGCGGTAAGTTTGACGACTATCCCATGCTGCTCGACGGCTTTGGTGAGGGCGTTCCAAGCGGCTTTTGCGCTCTCACTCTCGTCGGCATGCGTGGTCAGCATGACGAGGCAGGCAAACGAGGGCGTTTGCGGAACCAACTTCGCGAGGGCTTGCAGGTCGTTCGCACTGTAGCGGTTTACGGCGTGCAGGATGACCAGTCGTCGTTCGGATTCCATCGGAATCGTTTGCACCGCGCCGCCCAACACAGCCACAGGCGTCTCGCGGGCGTCCAACACCGCCTCGTCGATGCTGCCGGGTTGGAGCTTCAGGGCGCGGCGCAGGGTGGTCAGGAACTCACGCTGCTGCACCCGTTCCTCTCCTTCCAACAGATAGACAAGGGCAGGCGTGCGCCAATCGCTTGCCCGAAGCTCGATGAACTTCTTAGTTGCCATAGACTTTCTGTCGCCCGTAGGCGAGCAGCCTTAAGATAAGCCGTTGCGCTCCAAGTTCCTGCAGCGTTTGCCGCTGGAGCTGGCGAATTTGCTGAGCAATTTCGGGTTGCAGTGCGTCGCATCGTTCGGGCGAGGCATAGAGGTATTCCATCAGTGCAGGCGTAAGCGCGGTCAGTTGTTCAGCTATTGGACTGTGCTGTCTGCGCAGCGTGGTGGCGGCAGCTTCCAGGTAGGCGCGTGGCGTCTGCCCAGTGGTAGGGCGCTCCACACCCAGCAGCCACAGTGCGAACACCAGCTGCTGATAGAGTCGTTGGGGCAGGCTGGCGGTGGTGCTGCGCCCCCAACTCGTGCGCGGTGCGACCAGCACATAGAGAATTGCCAACGCCGTCAGCACAATCAGCCCGTCCAGCATCCGCTGCAACCACTGCCGCCGAGCTTGTTCAGCCGCCTCGCCCTCTTGCGCCTGCGCCTCTGCTATCCCCGCGTCGATTACCGGCGCGTTGCGTGTGGCGTCAAATGCCACCCAGCCCACGCCCTCAAAATAGACCTCCGTCCACAAGTGGCGATGCTCCTCGCGCACCACAAACTCGTCGCCGTCACGCTCTTTCAAAATGAAGCCCGACGCCACACGCGCAGGAATGTCAGCATACTGACACAGCACGGCTAAGGCGGTTGCGAACTCTACACAGTAGCCCTGTTTCGCCTCGAACAGGAAATACTCCACCGCGTCCTCTTCTTGCGGATAGGCTTCTACATTCAGGTTGTAGGCGGTGTTTTGCTCGATGTAGCGCACCAGCGCCATCACTTTGTCATACTGCGTAGGCTGATTAGCCGTGAGGGCAATTGCCAAATCTTGCAGTCGCTTGCTCTGTGGGGCAACAAAGGGGAGTCGAGGCTGCACGGGCGGCGCGACGCGCAAGATGCGCGGGTCGTCGGTAGGCACATATGCCCATACAGTATACTGCTCGCCTGCGCCCAACGGACGGTAACTGGAAACCGCATTGATTTGCCAAGCATACTGAAGTTCGCGCACGGGCGCTTCCACCTGCAACGGTGTGCCCGGCAGGTACAGGTAGCGATGCCAGCCACTGCTGAGACTCACAGTGGCTTTGACCTGCCTCGACTCGGGCGCTTCGACGGAGCGTTGAGGCGCGAAGATACCCTGCCTCAGAGGGGTCATCTGGTTCATAAAGTAACGTCCACGATTCCAACCACGCCCCGTGTAAAGGTTATACGACTCGATGCGCATATAGTCGGGCTGCACGGGGCCCTCAACGCGTACGCGCATTACTTCCAGTTTGCTCAGTGAGACAGCCCCTGCGCCTGCCTGAAGTTCAGGAGGGACGCTACCCGAATTGTTAAGGCGCATGTTCGCTCGAAACGGCATGCCTACCATAAAGGCGGAAATAATCTGTCCGATGGTGAGCGCGAGCAGTGGAGCTAAGAGGAATGCTGTCATGCCTGTAAGCGCGCCTGTGCTGAACACGGTGCGCAGCGCGTAGCCCGTCTCCAAACGCGGTATACGCCCCCACTCGAGCCGATGGCTTGCCAACATCAAAAAAAGCATCGCCAACAGCATCAGCGCGAACAGCCATAGTATCTGCACTGCCAGCATATAAGTCGCAATCAGCCCGAACAGCGCCAATGCAGGCACGCTCTGGAATACCAGTGAATTCATAGTAAGCATCAGCGCGCTACGCAAACACAGATACCATAAAAACGACAGGCTGAGGTACGACTCGATAGCAGGGTCGGTGGCAAGTCCGAACAGGCTATTGAGGAATGACTGCCCTACGATACACAGCCCAGCGAGCAGGGCATCCAGTGCGCCCACCAACATCCGCGCACCTTCGGACAACGCGAAACGACTCGCCCACGCGCTGAACGCCACACCAATCGTCAGCAAAACGATAAACGGCGTCGTGGAGAACTCCGACACGCGCGCCAATTGCACCACCAGCACGCACGCCAGCGTCAGCAACCACACAGCCCCATAAGCCGCTAACGGGGGCGAGCCACCCGATTCCGTTCGAACCAGCGCCATAAGCAATTATTACGATTCTACCCGCTCGGAAGTTCGCAAAACAAACCGCCCGACGGCGCGTCTAAAAAAACTGTGGTATACTTCAAAAGGAATACCCTTACAGGAGGAGACTGTTATGAAACGAATTAGCTTACTCATCGCAACGCTGGTGTTGGCGACGCTGACGCCGCTCTGGGCGCAAGACGCGCCCGTTGGCAATGACAACAAGGGTCCTACTGTGCAGCCCCAAGCGCAGCAGCCTGTACGTGGCGATGTGCTGGCGCCAGGCAACCTCGCAACCCGCTTGAACCTGAACGAGGAGCAGCGCGCCCGCATCGAGGGACTCTGGAAACAATATAACGACCGTAGCGAACAAATCCGACGCGACACCTCACTGACCTCCGAACAGCGCATCACACGCCTGCGCCAAGCCCGCGAGGAGTATGTGCGACTCATCCGCACAGTGCTGAACGAAGAGCAACTGAAGCGATTCGAGGTGTTGTTGGAGGAACAATCGCCTGCGCTGGGCAGCCTGGCGAACATGCGCTTGACCCCGGAGCAGATGGAGAAAATCCGCGAAATCGTGCAACGCTACAACAAAATCCGCCAGCAAATTACCCAAGATTCTTCACTCACCCCTGAGCAGCGTTCGCGCCGCCTGCAAGAAGTGAACCAGCAGATGATGCAGGAAATCCGGAACTCCTTGCCTAAGAACCTGCAGGAGCAATGGGATAAGGCAACCAAGCGCGACCAGCAGCAACAGGGTGAGAAGAAGGAAGAAAAGAAGGATACTCCCCCGCAGAATCCCTAATCTCAACCGCATCCAGCTAACTTCCGAGCGGGTGAGTGTTCCTCACCCCGCTCGGAATGGTAAAATGTATTTTCAGTTAGAGGCTGTCTGATGCGGAAATTTCTCTCCAGTTTTACTTCCGCAACCCCTGCTCCTTCAAAATCGTTTCAACCCAGGCTAAATCATTTTCTGGCGGCGCAGGCTTCGGGGGCTGACGGTAGTCGATGAGCAGGTGGTACCGCCCTTGTTCATACACCTTGTTCAGCAGCGCTTGCAAATCCAGCGGGACATCGGCGTCGGTGGGGCGCAGGGGGATTTGAATAGTGGGTAGAGGCTCGCGTAGCGCAATCGGATAAAACTCGCGGAAAGTGGGGCGTTCCGCTCGGAATACGCACATCCGATATGGCGTGCGGTCGGGCGCATGCAGGTAGGTTTCAGGCACGCTTAGGACCCACTCACCTGTATGCAGTAAATCAATCTCCACCAAGTTCACTCCTGCCTGAATCGTCTCCTGCTGCTTTTTCAAGTACTGCGCCTGCCCTGTGCCTGGCATCTTGTTGGCGAGGCTCAATAATTCAATCGTCGTAACCACCCGTTCACCTGCGGGTTCGATGATGTTGATAAAGGTCTCGGTAATTGGCTCGCTGAGAATCTCGATATAGATAGGGCGCGTGCGTGGCGAAGTCGCAGTAGCTGCCGCCCCGCGCTCAGGCGATTGATATTCGGGAACATCTTTGTGGCGTATCACGCGAATGTCGGGGTAAATCGTGCGCTCGTGCGCTTCAGGCAGTTCCACATAGAGCCGCTCTTCCGCAACGGCAAGCAGTCCTGCCGGCAGTGCCTCGTTCAGCATATCGCGCCCATAGATAATCATCGAGGCGTGCACGCTGCGCCAGAACGGCTCCAAGTAAGGGTTCATGCCCGGAAACGGGTTTTTCATAAACTAATTCTACCTCGACAGGGAGCAAGATCAGGTATCCTATCGTTGATGAAACGACTCCGTCATCTCTCGTTCGCACAGGTCGAAATCGACGACGAGTTTTGGTCGAAACGACAGCAGACGAACCGCACAGCGACGCTGCCCCATCTGTTTGAGGAGCTGGAGCGCGCGGGCAACATCCCGAACCTGCGCCTCGCCGCCGAAGGCAAACGCGAGGGCTATCAGGGACCTGTATATATGGATTCCGACCTCTATAAAGCCCTCGAAGCCGCCGCGTATGTGTTGAAGCAGCACCCCGACGACCCCGTCCGCGCCAAAGTGGATGAGATCATCGACATTTTGGAGCGGGCACAGCAGCCCGACGGATACCTCAACAGCTATTTTCAGGTGGTCGCGCCCGACCAACGCTGGAGCAACCTGCGCGACTGGCATGAACTCTACTGCGCGGGGCACCTGATAGAGGCAGCGGTGGCACACTATCATGCCACGGGCAATAAGCGTTTGCTGAACATCGCACGCCGATTCGCTGACTACATCGACTCGGTGTTCGGCGAGGGCAAGCGGCTGGGCTACTGCGGACACCCCGAAATCGAACTCGCGTTGTTTCGGCTGTACCATGCGACAGGCGAACCTCGCTATGCGAAACTCGCTGAGTTCTTCCTGCTGAATCGAGGCAACAAGATTTTCGCTCAGGAACACAACACCCCGCTGGAGCAGTACGACGGTTCCATCTGGCAGGATAATCTACCGTTGCTGGAGTATAAGGAGATTGTGGGGCATGCCGTGCGCGCCGCCTATCTGTTCGCCGGGGCGACTGACCTCGCTGCACACACCAACGACGCTACCATGCGTGAACGCCTCCTGCAGATGCTGCTGCGCGTGTGGGACAACACGATTAACAGACGCAGCTACATCACGGGGGGCATCGGCAACGAGCCGAAACACGAGGGGTTCACTGCCGACTACGAGCTACCCAACCGCACGGCGTATCAGGAGACCTGCGCGTCGATCGCGCTGATTTTCTGGGCGCATCGGCTGGGGCTGCTGCTGGGCGAGGCGCGCTTTTACGACGCCCTGGAACGCGCCCTGTATAACGGCGCACTGGCGGGAATCTCGCTGGACGGCAAGCGCTTTTTCTATGTGAACCCGCTGGAGAGCGACGGTACACATCATCGCAAGGCGTGGTACGGCTGCGCCTGCTGCCCGCCCAATATCGCCCGCCTGCTCGCCTCGCTGGGCGACTACATCTACGCGCAGGGCGACGACGCACTCTATGTGAATCTCTATGTGGGCGGGCGCGTGCGCACAGAACTGAACGCCAAGCCCCTCACGCTGGAAGTGCGCACGGGCTATCCGTGGGCGGAAAGCGTCGCAATCCGCCTCACTGAAGGCGCGACGGGGCGGTTCAAACTGATGCTGCGTCTGCCCGTCTGGTGCGACGCGCCCGAGCTACGCATCAACGGCAAGTCTGCCCCCATCCAGCGTGAAAACGGCTACGCCGTCATCGAGCGCGCCTGGGCAGCAGGCGATGCCGTCGAGCTGCGCCTGCCCATGACGCCCACCCTCATAGAAGCGCACCCGCGTGTGGAAGCCGACCGCTGGCAGGTTGCCATTCAGCGCGGTCCTGTTGTGTATTGCCTGGAGGAGTTAGACCAGCCCATGCCGCTAACCCATCTGGCGATTCGGCGTGACCATCCACTCAACAGCGTGTGGGAGCCTGAGTTCCTGAACGGCATCGTGGCGATTGAAGGCACGTCGGAGCTGCTGGAAAGCGACGAGGCATGGGGCAACGCGCTGTATCGCCCCCTACGCGAGCGCGCACTCAAGCCCTTCCGCGCAATCCCCTACTATGGGTGGGATCACCGTCGCCCGTGCCCGATGCGCGTGTGGATGCCTGCTGTCTAAACATTGGCGCCCCCGGCAGGAATCGAACCTGCGCACCAGGCTCCGGAGGCCTGCGCTCTCTCCACTGAGCTACGGGGGCGCATGTGGAATTTGATTGTACCCGAACCCATTCGCTGAAACACCCTTTCAGGTATACTTGAAACGGAGGATGACTATGAAACATCAATTCCGCGCTTTCACACTGGGAGTGTTGTTGACGCTGGGCGGGGTGGCAGCCTACTCGCAACTAGGACAAATTATCAAGGCAGGCGGCATCGCCGCGCTGGTCAGCCGTTTCGGCGGCGACATTGACAAGTCTATCAATCGCCTCACAAACACAAAGCCCAACGAGAATTTTGCGACGAAAGTTGTACCAATTCTGAGCGCTGGGGACGGCGGCTACGTTGGTGCAGTACAAGTAAGCGGTAAGCCCGACCTCGTGAAGAAGGTGGAGGCAGTTGCGCAACTGGAAGGGAACTTCATGGGGCGCGAGGTACGTCTGCGTGCACTGATTCCTGTTTCCACCAAGACGCCGCATAAAGGCATCAAACGTGTGGAGGGTGTGGGCGTCTCAGCGATTATTGATATTCGGATTTAAGAGACTGTTTTACGAGGTGTGGTGTTGTTCGCCGACTCGTGCACGCAAGGTTCTTTCGTGGAGGGCGAGGCTCCTGCCGAGCCGTTTGTTGCCCATGTATGCACGTTGCAATGATTTAGGATGGATGGCTCGGCAGGAGCCTCGCCCTTCAGTGGCAAGTTTCACTTACGGATGCTTATCAGCAACGCCCATGCCTCGTGATTTTTGAACAGTATCGCTATGCGTGAAGGTCTCTATGCGATTGTCGGCGCACCGGGCATCGGTGAAGTCACCGAGTCGCATCGTGTAGGCAACGCTGCGCCCTGTGCCGTAGTCGCTCCTAAAAGTGAGGCGGAAGTGTGCGCCCTGATGGAGTACGCCTACGGCGCACGCCTGCCGTGCATCGTAGGGGGCAGCGGCACCCACCTGACCGCGCTCGCGCCCCGTATTGGCGACTGGTGGTTGCTCAGCACGCGCCGTCTGAATCGCATTATCGACTACTCGCCCCAGGATTTGGTGCTGACCGTCGGCGCAGGGACAACACTCCAAGCCGTGCAAGACCTGCTGCGTGAGCATCATCAGTACCTGCCGTGGAACCCCGCACTGCCCGCGGAGGCGACCATCGGCGGGATTGTGGGGAGCAATCGCGCTGGTTCGTGGCGGTATCGCTATGGCACGCCGCGCGATCGCTTACTTGCACTCCGCGGCGTGCGACCCGACGGCGTCGCCTTCAAAAGCGGCGCGAAAGTGGTCAAAAGCGTGGCGGGATATGACCTGCATCGTCTGCTGTGCGGTGCGTGGGGCAGTATGGCGGTGATCACCGAAATCACGCTTAAGGTGCAGCCGCTGCCTGCACAGTTCGATGCTGTGGGCTGGTTCGCTCCATGGCAGGATTTAGAGCCGACGCTCGCCGCGCTGATGCGCATGCCCATTCAGCCTGACGGAATCAGCGTGGTTGCTCTGCGCGGCGGGACGTTTCAAGGGCTATCGGGACTGCGCGCTGTGTCGCAGGTGGAGTGGGAGCTTGATTATGCGAACCTCACCTCTTTGTCCCCCCTCCCTGTTTACAGTGAACTCCCCACACTCACTCCTGTTGAGTCGCCCACTCGCGGTGGGGCAGCTCGCCTCGAACCCCGCCTCCTACCCACCCTCGAAGAGCAGCCTCAGCCACTTGCATACTCGCAACCCCCAACGCCGTATATTTTGCTGGAATTTTCAGGCAGACCCGAAGGCGTAGCGTGGCAGGTTCAATACCTGCGCGAGCAGGGCTACCCCGCCGACCCCGTAGGCGAGGCGCAACTAATCCAGCTGCGCGACTGGCTTGCTCCACGCACGCACGCCTTCATGGTGCAAATCCTCATGCGCCCCAACGAACTCGCCGAAGCGATTGCGCGCTGGACGGAGCTTGCGGGCGTCTCCGCGCTTGCTCACGCGGGCAACGGCGTTTTGTACATCACCTGCGACGAGAGCGGGCTGAACAACGCCCTGGTCCAACGCCTGCGCACGCTGAACGCTAAATATCGTGTGCTAAACGGCGTGGCGTGGCTGCGCCAGCAAACGGATGGCGAACTACCGCGCCTCCCCCATACCGAAGCCGAACGCCAACTGATGCACGCCCTCAAAACCGCTCTGGATGAGCGGGGGATATTGCCGACTATAACTTAGGACACGGAAACCAAAGCATTGGGGGCACAGAGCTTTTCACTCTATGCCCCCAATCCTCAAGGCTCCGTGTATAGGCTAACTTCACACGCTCGTTCCGAAGTTGAACAGCACAGTCAGTAGGTCGGCGTCATCCACCGTGCCGTCGTCGTTCGTATCGGTATCCGCATCGTTGCTGCCGAAGTTGAACAACACCTGCAGCAGGTCGGCGTCGTCAATCGTACAGTCGCCGTTCACGTTGCCCAGCGACTTGGGCAACCCGCCGCCGTAGCCAATCCAGCTGAGGCTATTGGCGTTGGCTTCAGCAAGAGTAAAGGGATTCACAAAGCAGAACACATGTCCTCGCGCGCGCAGGAAGTTATTCGCATCGCCGCCGTTGGGGGTAATCCGTAGATGCACGTTCTGCGATAGCTCGCCCAGCGGATCGGACTGACAGCCAATGCGTTCCACCAGCCCCTGAAGAGCGCCTTGAACAAATATAAATTGAACATTAACGGTAGAGCCGCTGAGATTTACAGGGATGCAAAAAGTTGGATCGTTCGGATCGAGGTTGAGTGTGTTACTCCAGCGGATGATTGCGCTGTTGGACCCAGACTGCACCACCTGCGCAATGAGGGGCACTTCGAGATCAACATCAAGCCCCAGCAGCTGCCCCAGATTCAAAACGATATCGAGCGCAAGACCGTCATTGTTCGCGTCGGTGAAGAAGAAACTCACTGCGGGCTGGGGATCGATCGTGCCTCCCAGATTCAACGCGCCCGTAATCGTATAGCTGCCGCCGTTTAATTTCCAGGAAAAGAATTCACCGCGCTCCAGTTCGTTCTGAATCTGTGCGTGTGCCATCGTCGCCATCGCTGCGCTAAGCGCGCCCAAAGCCAATACCTTTCGCATCATCGTTGCCTCCAAAAGATAGAATTTGGCTGCAGGTGCAGCCACCCATATTATACACTACTTCTGGGAAGATTCCTGTCCGTTTTCTGAACAGTGAGTCAAAAATCGAGGATGTTTGTCCATCTGTCGGAGTTTCAAGTAATAAGTGATTTCTTCAAAAGTGTGATGACTCAAGGGATTTCTTGCTCCGCTCGGAATGACAATCATGTCATTCCGAGCGGTGCGGGGATCTCGGTAAGAAGACCCTCGCAGCGTTATGAGTGCAACACCCGAACAGGTATCCTATATATGCCGATAGGGCAACGAGGAGGTCTGGTTATGCTACACACGGAGTTTCTGACGACGAGTGCGCGGGGGCTGAACCGTGATCACCCCGCAATGAAAATGTTCCAGAAAGCGAAGCGACTGGGCGTCTGGGACCCTGCCACGATCGACTTCACGCAAGACCGCACCGACTGGCAAGCCTTCACCGACGAGCAACGCGATGTGACCCTACGCCTGATTGCCCTGTTTCAGGCAGGCGAGGAAAGCGTGACCTTAGACCTGCTGCCCCTGATACAAGTTATCGCCAAAGAGGGCAGGCTGGAAGAGGAGATTTTCCTTACCTCGTTTCTGTTTGAAGAGGCGAAGCATGTGGAGTTTATGAACCGCTTCCTGACGGAGGTGGCGGGCGTGCATGGCGAGGATTTGAGCCGTTACCACTCGCCCTCATATCGTAAAATCTTCTACGAGGCGTTGCCGCAGGCGATGCATCGCCTCACGCACGACGACTCGCCGATTGCGCAAGCGGAGGCGTCGGTCACCTACAACATGATTGTGGAGGGTGTGCTGGCGGAGACAGGCTACTACGGCTTCTTTCAAGCGTACAAGCGTCAGCAGCGGATGCCGGGCTTGGTACAGGGCATCGGCAAGATGATGCAGGACGAGTCGCGCCATATCGCGTTCGGTGTGTACCTGCTGTCGCGCCTGATTGCCGAGCATGGTGACCCTGTGTGGGAGGCGATTCAGGAGCGGATGAACGACCTGCTACCCTATGCGCTGGGCGTGGTGCAGGAAGTGTTCGAGCCGTATGCGCCTAATATGCCTTTCGGCTTGAGCCAAGAGGAGTTTCTGGAGTACGCGATGAACCAGTTCATGCGCCGCGATAACCGCCTCGCCCGCGCCCGCAGCCTGACGATGGAGCAGCTGTATCACGAGACGGAAGAGGCGGAAGCCGAAGCCGCCGAATTGACCAAAGCGATTGTGGGGGCGTAGTCATGCTGGGAACGCCCGAAGCCGTCGAGCGTTGCTGGGTCACTGTCGTCGGCTGGAGTCCGATGGCGGTTGTGAATACAATCTGGGCAGCGTGCGAGCAGGGCGTTGTGCCGCAGCGTGTCGTGCTGCTCGCCACGCCTGATGAGCCGTCTATCGAGCGCAGCGTGCAAACCGTCGAGCGATACCTACACGCCCTGCTGCCCGCCTTCGGCGTGGAGAACCCCGCGATTGTTCGCCATCCCTTCGAGGAGGACAACCTCCTGGGCTTCGGGCGCACGCTCGCCCATGTGTTGCAAACCGAGCGTAAACGCGCCCAGAACCTCGTGCTGGACACTACCGCTGGGCGTAAATACATGTCGGCGTTCGGCGTGGCATACGGGCAGCGCATCGAGCTAAATCTGGAGAAGGTGTACTACAACCACCTGCTCAGCCAGCGGTATGCGGATGTGCCCCACCCGCTGATTCCGCGCCATGAACAGCGGCTGTACGACCTCAAAGCGATGCTGGGAGGATGAGCGCAATTCAAGTGATAGCCGAATCCCAGATGACGGTCTTACTCAACCAGCTGGGAGATGCTGCAGTGGTACGCGCGCCCTTACTGGGCGACACACCGCTGTGTCGGTTGAACCTCAGTGGGCGGCAGGTGGGCGTGGAGCAGATTATCGCCTCTAGGGAATATGCAACGGCGTTGTCTGAAGCATATGCACAAATGGAAAACACTGCCGCGATGCAAAACACTCTTGACCCCGATACCCTGGCGGATGATTTGAAGCGCGAGCTGCCAAATTACAACCGTCTGCGCGATGCCTTTCGGCAAGCGGGCGTGGTGGAGCCGTCCAACCTGAGTGAGATACGCAGCCGCCTACAAGAAGCGCAGCAATCGAACCCCGCGCGCGGGGGCGATGTGTACTACTTTGCCTTCGATAACAACATCCTGCGCAATCGTCTCTACTCGCTCTATCTCAAGCCGCAGCAACGCCACGCTCCACGCTACAATCTGCTCCTCTCCCAATTCGTACGCAAAGAGCTGGAAATGCGCGAGGGAAAAATCCAGTACGACTTTCTTCACACGTTCAACGCCGCCTACCCACAAGTGGGAATTTATGCAATTTTTCAGAACCAGAACCGCCTGAACGACCGTTTGCGCTTGCTGGGCATCGCTGAATGGAACCGCATACGCGAATCAGGCGACGCGGAAGTGGTAAACGCACCCAACAAGACCGATGCCGACGGGCGTATTATTGAAGCCTACGCGCGTTTCGCGGAGAAGGCGGGGCGTAAAGTGGTGGTGTTCAGTGCAGATAACGAGTTCATCCTGCGCTGCTCGGGGCGCACGAACCTCATCGGGCAACTGGTCGACTACCCACCCGTGCTGGAACAGAGCTACGCCGTTACTTGGGAATCCGTCGGGCGCTTACTCTATCAGCTTGCTGTCGTGTATGGGCGCATCGACGTGGAGGCGGATGGTGTGTGGGTACGCCTGTATGGCGTTTGGAGGGGCAAGAAAGCGAGCCACTGGGAAGCTGAGCAAATCAAGCTCACTTTCACGCCCAGCCAAACCGTACAGGAACTGGCAATTGAGAGGAATCTGCGTATCCTATCACGGATGAACGCAGATTCCGTGCAGGACAGGCAGTGAATGATGTCAACTAACGAAGCGATGTTGTGAATCGTCAGCGTCCTCGCCGACGAACTCCCTTCGTAGCGTGGCGTCCTCGCCGACGAACCCCCTTCGTAGCGTCGGCGTCCTCGCCGACGAAC
>CAYVKB010000001.1:104292-113607 GCA_964451985.1 uncultured Fimbriimonadales bacterium
CCCCGCCGACGAACCCCCTCCCCGTATCGTCAGCGTCCTCGCCGACGACCGAAATGCCGATTGCTACAGGAATAAACCGTCCGTAGTCGAAAACAAGCGCTATGTGCAGCACAGTACGGATGCGAATGATGTGCTTAGGGATGGCAGCTGCATTAAACTGCCTTGTACTAACTCTGCAAGCGCAATCCACCCTTCCAGAGAATCTGCGTCTTTCAGGCACGCTGCAGTTGCGCTGGAGCGATCGCGAGGGGCGCGCCGACCGCGACGGTTTCGAGATGCGCATGGCACGCCTCGCCGCCGACTTCCGCCCGCGCCCAGAGCTGAGCGCGCGGATTATGGTAGAATTCGCTGGTGGCGAGCGCGGACAAAACGCCGAACTGCGCGATGCCTTCGCCACATGGCAAGCCAACCCGCGCCTGAAGTTGCATTTCGGGCAGAAACTGCTGGAGCTGTTCTACGATGTGCGTGAGCGTCGCTCCGCCCTGGACGCGCTGGAACGCGCCGAAGTCGCTAATACCTACTTCGCTGGCTCACGCAGCCGGGGGGTGAGCGTTGATTACACACTGGTACAAGGCTACACGCTGCAGGCGGGCGTTTTCAACAGCCTCACAATCAGCGACCCGCAACTCACTGGGCGCGGCGCGCAGGCAGCCGTGATGGGTACATTGAACCTACGCGGGGAGCGACCGAACTATCAGTTCAATCTGGGCGGTATGGTGGGGCAGCGTCCCAGCTTCCAGACTCGCGATGCACAATACAATCCTGTACAGGTGTCGGATACCACGCGCTGGCTGTGGTATCTGGAGAACGAGTTCCGCAACTACCCCCTACGCAATGCTACCTTTCGCTGGACGCTTCTGTACGGGCGCGACCGCAACCCTGCAGGCGGCGTGAGCAACCCGCAGTTCCTTCAGCCATCGGATTACAAAGCGAGCATCGTATATGGGATTTACAACCTGCGCCCCGACCAGCAACTGGTATTGCGCTGGGAAGATTTCGACCCCAACACCAATCGCAGAGGCGATGCTATCCGCACACTCGGGCTATTCTATCACTTCTATCCCGTGCAGGGCGTGCGCCTGACGGCGGGGTATGAGTGGGTGGATGCTTCCAACGGACGTAATCGCGCCTACCTCGCGGCGCAATATCAATTTTAATAAACCGATTGGGTATACTGCACCTGTCCAAACCTGGGCGACACTTCGCGGAGCCCGTAGCGGTTTCGCAAAGGGAGGTTATCTATGCAGCAGCGAAGGAACGCTAACAGGGGTGGATCGTGGCGATGGCTACTGTTGAGTATAGGATTGGTGGCAATTTGCGCCATAGGGTGCGCGGAGAAGCCTCGCAACGATCAAAAGACTACGGTCAAAACAATTGAGGCGCGGGAGCAAACCCCGCCGCCTGTGCTGTTTGAAGTGAATCGGCGCTTACCCCCGCGCCACCGAGTATTGAAAGCCGAAGGTAAGCCAGGCAAGAAACTCGTCGTCTGGCAGGTGTACCTCCGCAATGGGAAAGAGGTTCGGCGCGTGAAAATGCGCGAAGAGACCCTCGAGCCGCCACAGCCTCGCATCTACGAGATTGGTGTGCATGGGCATATCGCCTCGCGCGGCGCAGTGGGTAGAGGTTCGTCGTTCCGCACTACGAAAGTCCTCACGATGAACGCCAGTGCATACACACCGCACCGCAGCGGCGGTGGCACGGGCACGGGACGCACCGCCACAGGGCTGCCTGCAGGCTATGGACTGGTCGCCGTTGATCCGCGCGTGATTCCGCTGGGTACCGTGTTGTATGTAGAGGGCTACGGAATGGCAATTGCCGCCGACACTGGGCGCGCCATTCGCGGACATAAAATCGACCTCTGCTACGCCACGCGCCAGCAGGCGTTGCAGTTTGGCAGGCGACAGGTGCGCGTGCACATCCTGCGAGCTGCGCCCGCCGCCACGCCCCCAAAACCGCCTGATGCTGAAGACGGCGACGATTCTGGGGAATCTTAGCCATGAATCTTGTCCTGCCCCGCGCCCACTCGCACAACGACTACTGGCGCAAACGTCCCTTAGATGATGCGCTGGCGTGCGGGTTCTGCAGCGTGGAGGCGGACATCTTTCTGGTGGACGGCAAACTGCTGGTGGGGCATGATACGCACGAACTGCGCCCTGAGCGCACGCTGGAATCGCTCTACTTAGAGCCACTGCGGGCGCGGGCACGCCAGGTGCGGGGCAAAATCTACCCCGATGCGCCCTACTTCTATTTGCTGATCGACATCAAAAGCGAAGCGCAGTCCACCTACGCGGCGTTGCGGCGGACACTGGAACGCTATGACGACCTGTTCACACGCTACGAAGGCGAACGCACGACGCCTCAGGCTGTTACGGCTATCCTATCGGGCAACCGTGTGCCTCTGGAGCAGCTGCGGCGCGAGCGGGTGCGCTTTGCGGGCTACGACGGCAGGCTGAGCGATTTAGAAGGTGATGCATCGCCGCACCTGCTGCCGTGGGTCAGCGATAACTGGATGCGCCTGTTTCGGTGGAATGGGCGCGGTGCGTTCCCTGAAAGCGAACGTGAGCAACTCGAACGCATCGTGCAAGGCGCCCACGCCAAGGGCTATCGCCTGCGCTTCTGGGCAACCGCCGATATGCCGTCCGTTTGGGAAGTGTTGTGGGATGCAGGCGTCGACCTCATCGGAACCGATATGCCGTTCGGGCTACGCGATTTCATGTGGGGTAAACTGAAAGCGCAGAAACGATGAAACGCATCGAGGCAATCATCCGCCCCATCCGATTCGAGGCGGTCAAAGAGGCGCTGAGCGACATCGGTGTGTATGGCATGACCATCACTGATGTGCGCGGATTCGGGCGTCAGCAGGGGCACACCGAGAAATATCGCGGCAGCACCTACACTACGAACCTGCTACCCAAAATCAAACTCGAAGTCGTCGCCACCGACGAGCGCGTGGACGAAATTGTCAGCGTGATTCTGGAGGCGGCGCAAACGGGCGAAATCGGCGATGGTAAGATTTTTATTAGTGATGTGGAGGAAGTCGTGCGCATCCGCACAGGCGAACGCGGCGAAGCCGCGCTGTAAGGGGGTGTCAGGATGGCTATCACTGTGACTCAACCACAGCTGAGACTGTTCGTAGACTGGGAGGGCTACCTCAACCTACCCAGTGAGCTTACTCACTACGAAATCATCGACGGCGAGGTGAAACCACTGGCAAGCCCGACATTCAAACACCAGCTGATAGTCAGGCAACTGATACTGATTGAAATTCAGTCAGCGCAAGTGTTCACCGTGCTGGATGAGCCTCAGCCCGAGCAATCGGTATAATACAAACCGCTATGTACGTGATTATCGCAGGCGGCGGCGATATTGGCTATCATCTGACGAAGGCGCTGCACCAGCACGGCTACGAAGTGCTGCTGATAGAGAAAAACCGCAAGCGGGCGATGGACTTGGCAGACGAGCTGGGCGAGCGCGTGATGTACGGTGATGCGTGCGAGGTGCGCGTGCTGAACGAGGCAGGGGCGCGGCGTGCAGATGTGGTGGTCGCTGCCACAGGCGACGATGAGGACAACCTGATTATCAGCCAGCTTTCGCTGAACTTTTTCAAGGTCAAACGCGTATTAGCTGTCGTGCGCGACCCGCGCCACGAGGCGCTCTTCTTCCGACTGGGCGTTCAGGAGACGATTTGCAGCACTCGGTTTATTTTCAACATCCTGGAGCAGGAAGTGGAATACGGCGAGGTGCTGCCGATTGGCGCGATTATGCGCGGCGAGATCGAAGTGATTGAGGCGGAGGTGACGCCCGAATCGCCCGTATCCGGCAAGAGCATCGGCGAGCTGGAGCTACCCCCGAAAACTTTGCTGGCGGCGGTGGTGCGCCATGGGCAACTCACATTGGGGCTAGCGAACCTGATTTTGCAGCCAGGCGATACCATCGTCGCCCTCACCCCGCCTGAACACGAGAAGCAGTTAGCCCGAACCCTGCGGGGGACAGCAAGATAGTTCTTGAGAGTCCTCTGGTGAATTGCCTGAGGAAACTGTTTTGCCTACACCCGAACCCAATCTCAGAGGGCGCGGCTCCTGCTGAGCCTATTGCCCCCCTTTGGAGGGCGAGTCTCCTGCTGAGCTTATTGCATCCCCCCTTTGGAGGGCTCGGCTCCTGCTGAGCTTATTGCACCCCCCATTGGACGGCGAGTCTCCTGCCGAGCCTATTGCACCCCACCTTTGGAGGGCGAGGCTCCCGCCGAGCCTTCAACCTGATCACTTTCACAGGACACTACCGTGATCGGAAGATGGCTCGGCAGGAGCCTCGCCCTCCAGGGGCGTGCTTTCTCTGCGGGCGCTCATCAGTTACGCCCACACTCTGCAACCCTTAGACAGTCCCGATTGTCATTCCAAGCGCAGCGAGGGTTTTCTCTGAGCCTTACAACTCCCCAATCAGCAGCGCAGGCAGGTTGTTCGCCTTTAGCTGCTCGCTGAGTTGGGGTGCAGTCTGCGTCAGATACGCGCGTATCTCGCCATACACTCCCTCGAACTCTGCCTTCACCTCGTTGAAGTAGGCGACCTGAGCAAGTGTGGGACCTGTGTTGCTGCTCATCTGCCCATACACAGAGTTCAACCTGCCGCGCAGACGTGCGCTGCGAGCATACGCCAGCCCTGTGTTCGGGTTGTCCACCTTTGCTTTCATGTCTGCGATTTGCTTCAGGTGCTCGCTAATCGCCTTGTCCAGCGCATCGGGCAGCCGCACATTCTGCTGGCGGGCGGTCTGACGCAGATTATTCAGCTGCGTCTCCACGCTGGTCAACACCTGCATCGCGCGGTTCAGCTGGCGAATCATGCCCAGCGTCTCTAGCGCGAACTGGTAGCCTGCCTTCATCTGCGGCAGGTATGGCTCCAGCGCAGGCTCCATGCGTACCGTAATAGGCTGCTCCATCTCGAACTCGCCCGCAATCAGTTTCACGCGATAGGTTCCGGGCAGTACCTGCGGTCCCAGCGGACCACCCTGTTGTTGTCCACGCTGCGCCTGTACGCCCTCGCGCGGGGTTTCGTCCTCCTCTTCCGTCGCCTCGCCGCGGGTGCGCAAATCCCAGCTCACGCGATGGACGCCCGGCTCCTGCGGCACGCGCGTCAGCTCCCGCAGCAGGTTGCCTTGCGAGTCCAGAATCTGGATCCGCACGCGCCCCTGCTTCGGACGCTCCTTCAGGTAAAAGGTAATCATCGCGCCGTAGGGTGGGTTGGGCGAGACAATCGGGCGATCGCCGCGACCATAGCGTGTCATGCGGCTGGAGTAGCGCCACGCCGTCGGCGGAGTGAAGAGATGCGCGGGCTTCTCCACAATCGCGGGGGTCGCTTCCTGCAGGGGAGTCACATCGTCCAGCACATAGACGCTGCGCCCGTGCGTGCCCAGCACCAGATCGTTCATCAGTGGATGTACCTGAATATCGTGCACAGGCACAGGGGGCACGTTCGGGAACTTCTGCCAGTTCTGCCCCGCGTCAAACGAGAGGAACAGCCCGCGCTCCGTGCCCGCGTACAACAGGTTCAGGTTGCGTGGGTCTTCGCGCACCACGAACACATACGCCTCGTCGGGCAGCCCGTTCGTGATGAGTTGCCATGTCTTGCCCCCGTCGGTTGTTTTGTACACATAGGGCTTGAAGTCGTTCAGCAGGTGTCGGTCGAACGCGACATATGCCACATCCGCGCCTGCGCGTGACGGCTCCACATGCGATACGGGCGAGTTTGGGGGCAGATTCGGAACGTTCTGCGTGAGTTCGATCCAGCTTATGCCGTCGTTGAGGCTTTTCCACAGTCGTCCATCGTCCGTGCCCACCCACAGTAGCCCTTTCTGAATAGGCGACTCCGCGAGGCTGATAATCGTGCAGTGATACTCGGCGGTGGTGTTCTCCACCCATATGGGACCGCCCGCGTCCTTCTGCTTTTCGGGGTCGTTGGTGGTCAGGTCGGGGCTGATGACGCTCCAGGTAGTTCCGAAGTCGGTAGATTTGAACACTACATTCCCGCCCACATACACTGTGTCGGCATTGTGGGGTGAGGGGATGATAGGCGTGTTCCAGTTGAAGCGGTATTTGAGTTCGCTGGCGGGACCGCCGTCACTGCGCCGCGCCTGCGGGCTGATGTTTTCCTGAACGCCTGTGGCGAGGTTCGTACGCAGGATATTACCCCCCTGCGACTCGCTGATAATTAGGTTTGGGTCGCGCGGGTGAATGAGGCAGAAGAACCCGTCGCCGAAGCTGACCATGCGCCAGTGTTCATTCACGATACCGCCCTCTTTATTCCGCGCCCAGCCCATCCAGCTGCCGTTGTCCTGTAAGCCGCCCGCCACCTGATAGAAGGGGGCTTCCATGCTGCAGTGAATTTGATAGAATTGCGCCAGCGGGATGTTCGCAATCACATCCCACGTCTGTCCCCTGTCCATCGAGAACGCCAGCCCGCCGTCGTTGCCGTTCCAGATGATATTCGGGTTCTTCGGGTCGATCCACAGCGCGTGGTGATCCACATGCACATTCGCAGCAAGTTGCTGGCTGGTGCGCCCGCCGTCGATCGACATGCGCAGCTGCGTCGCCAGGAAGTAGAGGCGGTTCTCGTCACTGGGGCACACGCGCAAGTCGGTGTAGTAAAACCCGCGTGAGACGATATTGGTTTCTGTGGAGACGCGCTGGAAGGTCTCGCCCCTATCATTCGAGCGGAATAGTGTGCCGTCGTTCGACTCGGCGATTACATAGACCACATTTGGGTTGCTGGGCGCAACTTTGACACCGATGCGTCCCATCAGCCGGGGCAGTCCGCTGGTGATTTTGCGCCATGTGCGCCCGCCGTCGATAGATTTGAACACGCCGCCATGCTCACTGCCGCTGGTATGTGTCCAAGGCTTGCGTTCGAACCGCCACATCCCTGCATACAAAATATTTGGGTTCACGGGGTCGATGTCCAAATCCGACGCGCCGTGCTGCTCGTCGATATACAGCACCTTCTGCCAGGTTTTGCCTCCGTCGGTGGTCATAAACACGCCGCGTTCGGGGTTCGAACCGAACGGCGAACCGAGGGTAGCGACCCATACAGTGTTCGAGTCGTGCGGGTGAACGATAATGCGGCTAATCTGCCGGGTCTCGCGCAGCCCCAAGTACTGCCATGTCTTGCCCCCGTCGGTGGACTTATAGACACCGCAGCCGATGGAGATGCTATTACGGGGGTTCGCCTCGCCTGTGCCCACCCAGATAATGTCGGAGTTCTGGGGGTCTAACGCGAGGTCGCCAATGCTCAGCGTCTCCTGCTCATCAAAAAGAGGCGTCCAGCTAATGCCCCAGTTGGTGGTTTTCCACAGTCCGCCTGTACCCACACCGATATAAATCGTGCTGGGGTTGCCCGGAATGCCCTCCACATCGGTGATGCGCCCACCCATGTTCGCAGGTCCGATATTGCGGGGGCGCAGGTTCTTGAACAGGTCTATACGAACGCTTGATTCGTCGGTAAACGCAAACGCGCCAACAGTTAAAATAAACGCAAATCCGAGGGATAGTACTCGCCGCAACATAAGTCTTAATTTCGCGCTGGGTGGTAGGATTCCTACGGATCGGGTATTTCAGGTACAATTGGGATTGTACCACTTGTGATGAGCACTTCGTTTGGGCGCAAGGTACGAATTTTCTTAGAGGCGATTAAGTTCGAGCATACGATATTCGCCCTACCGTTCGCATTCATAAGCCTGCTGTATGCGGCAGAGGGAATACCCGAGGCGCGTGTCGTAGGTTGGATATTAGTCGCGATGGTCGCCGCGCGTACGGCTGCGATGGCGTTCAATCGGATTGCCGATCGCGACATCGACGCGTTGAATCCGCGCACGCAGAATCGTGCGCTGCCTGCAGGCTTGATGACCACGCACCAGATGGCGTCGGCGCTGGTAATCGCAATTGTTGTTTTCCTATACGCTGCGTGGCAGTTGAACTGGATATGTTTCCTGCTTGCGCCTGTGGTGCTTGGTGTTATTTTGGGCTATTCGTATTCCAAACGATTCACGCCGTTGGCGCATTACTGGCTGGGTCTCTCACTGGGGATTGCCCCGAGCGCGGTGTGGCTTGCCGTTCGCGGGACGCTGGAGCCTGCCCCCATCTGGTTATCGCTGGGTGTGGCGCTGTGGGTGGCGGGATTCGATATCCTGTATAGCTTGCAGGACGAGGCATTTGACCGTGCGCATGGCTTATGCAGCCTGCCCCAGACGCTGGGCGCAGCGCGCGCAATCGTCATCTCACGCATTTCGCATGCCTTGTGTATTGGAGCGTTCCTCGTCGGTGGACGACTGTTAGGGGCAGGCGGATGGTACTTTGCTGGGGTGGTGTTCGCTGGGGGGATGCTTGCCTACGAGCAGTCGCTGGTAAAGCCGAACGACCTGAGCCGTCTAAACACCGCCTTCTTCACACTGAACGGCTATGTGAGCATCGGGCTATTGGCGTTTGCGATACTGGACAAGGTGTTCTAACGATGCGTTATCGTGTGGGTAGTGTACCGTATATTAATGCTGCGCCTCTAACGCGCTGGCTGGAGACAGAAGCGGGCGCGCGCTATGCGGAGGTGGTGTATGCGCCCCCATCACAGCTGGCGCAGATGCTGCAAACGGGGGCGCTCGATGTTGCGCTCGTCTCATCTGTCGAGAATCTCCGTCGCCCTGAGACACGCTATGTCGAGGGTTTAGCAATTGCCTCCGAAAGCACAGTACTGAGCGTGCGCCTGTTCAGCCGCTTACCAATAGAGCGTATCCGTACTGTCGCACTGGATACCAGCTCGCTCACTTCCGCTGCGCTCACACGCATCTTACTCAGACAGGTCTATGGTGTGAACGCTGAGTACCTTCCTGCCTCACCTAATTTAGACGCGATGCTTGCGCAAGCCGACGCCGCTCTGTTGATTGGCGATTTGGGCATGACCGCACAACATAAAGCGGCGACCGCGATTTTGGATCTGGGGGCTGCCTGGCGCAACTGGACTGGACTACCGTTTGTATGGGCACTGTGGCTGATGAACGCCGACGCCCCCGCCGAACCGCTAAGCGCACTGTTGCACGAATCGTACCAGTGGGGCGCAGCGCACTTAGACTTGATTGTTGCGACCGAGTCACAGCGCACGGGCATCCCGCTGACGCTCTGCGACCGCTACCTGCGCGAGGTAATGGTGTATGCCATCGATGCACGGTTCTTGAAGGGGCTGGAGCGATTCCGAATAGAGCTACAAAAATTGCAGTCCAACTTAATACATCACCGCGAAAGTGTGCGCTGAGTTAGAGACTGTTTAGCAAGGCGCGGGC
>CAYVKB010000001.1:113707-122829 GCA_964451985.1 uncultured Fimbriimonadales bacterium
ATACATCACCGCGAAAGTGTGCGCTGAGTTAGAGACTGTTTAGCAAGGCGCGGGCTTCGTGGATATGCGTCCGTCGGTGAAACGCCCCATGGAGGGGAGGCTCTGCCGAGCCATCCGCTGACTATGGTAGATAGATTGTGAAAGTGAATAGGTGGAAGTCTCGGCGGGCGCCTCGCCTTCCAGGATCGGTACGTCGGGTGAGGTAAAATGGCTTCCTTAAACAATCAACCTTTCATTATATGAAATAATACATAGAATTACAAATTCCAGTAAATCACTCTACATGACTGGTCAGCGCGGGCGTCGTTGAGGTACACGCCTTTCACATCTACGAACACGCCCTGCGCCAGCGCGCTCATTAAACTCAAATACTCCTCGTAACGCCGCTCGCGGAACTGTCGGTGGGGTACAGCCAGCACTATGGCATCGTAGTACCCCCTGCGTGTGCTGAACGGGTCGTCAACAAAGGGGAACGGCGTGCGTTTGCGATCGCTCTCCAGCACCAGCGGATCGCATACTTCTACGTGGCAGCCGAAACTCTGCAATTCTGCAATCATCTCCTTGACGCGTGTGTCGCGGACGTCGGGCACATTCTCTTTGAACGCCATTCCCAGCACGAGTACCTGACCGTTGCGCACGGGGCGTCCCGCGCGAATCATCAGTTTGACGGTCTCTTTGGCAACATAAATCCCCATCGTGTCGTTAGTGCGTCGCCCTGCCAGAATCACTTCGGGGTGGAAGCCAATTTCCTGCGCTTTGTGGGTGAGGTAGTAGGGGTCTACGGGAATACAGTGTCCACCGACTAGTCCCGGTTCGAACGGCAGGAAGTTCCACTTGGTGCGGGCGGCGGCAAGCACGTCGCGCGTGTTCAGCCCCAGTTCGTGGAATAGCATAGCAAGTTCGTTCATCAAGGCGATGTTCAGGTCACGCTGGGTGTTTTCGATGACTTTGGCGGCTTCGGCGGTACGGATATTCGGGGCTTTGTGGATGCCTGCTTTTACCACCAGCCCGTACAGGTGCGCCAGTATCTCGGTTGTCTCTTCGTCTTGCCCGGCAACTACTTTCACGATGGTCTCCAGCGTGTGTTCGGCGTCGCCGGGGTTAATTCGCTCCGGCGAATAGCCGAGTTTGAAGTCGATGCCTGTTTTCATGCCCGACGCCTTTTCCAGAACGGGGGCGCAGTCCTCTTCGGTACAGCCGGGGTACACGGTTGATTCGTACACCACGATTGCACCGCGTTTCATGTGTTGCCCAACGGTTTCGCTTGCGCTAATCAGATAGCGCAGGTCGGGGCGTTTCGCTTTGTCGACGGGCGTGGGCACGGTGATGATTATCACATCGGCGTCGCGCATTTGCGTCGGGTCGGAGGTCAGGGTCAGATTGGGGTTGCGCAGGTCGGCTTCGAGCATCTCGCTGTTGTGGTCGTAGCCTTCTTGTAGCTCTTCAACGCGGGTTTCGTTCACATCGTAGCCGATGGTGGGCAGGTGTTTGGCAAAGCCAACCGCCAGCGGCAGCCCTACATACCCCAGTCCTACCACGCAAACCTGTTTCGGCGTCTCCATCACGGCAACACTACTTCCTTCGCCCAGTCGCGGTTCGTTAGATACCATTCCACGCTGCGGCGCAAGCCCTCTTCGACGCTAATCTGCGGTTCCCAACCCAGCAGCGTGCGCGCTTTGGTGATGTCCGCCCAAGTTGCCTGCACATCGGCGGGATGCAAGGGCTTGGTCTGCCACACAGCTTTGTTGCCCAACAGGTTTTCGATGGTCTCGATGATCCACTTCAGCGACACAGGGCGGTCGCCGCCCAGATTAATCACCTCATAGCCCAGCGGTTTGAGAGCCGCTATCGTGCCCCGCGCAATGTCGTCTACATAGGTAAAGTCGCGCTCCTGCAATCCGTCGCCGAATATTTGAAGCGGCTCGCCCTCCGCTATCCAGCGGATGAAGCGGAAGATGCTCATATCAGGGCGTCCCGCGGGTCCATACACCGTGAAGTAGCGCAGGACACTAATGTCCAGCCCGTAGAGGTGGTGGTAGGTGTGGCACATCGCCTCTGCGCCCTTTTTGGAGGCGGCGTAGGGCGAGAGGGGCTTATCGGTGGGCATATCCTCGCGGAAGGGACGCTCGCTATTGCCGTACAAACTGGAGGTGGACGCCAGCACATACTTGGGCACGCCGTGCAATCGACACAGCTCCAGCAGGTTCAGCGCGCCGGTGGTGTTGGTGGCGATGTAGACCCATGGGTTCTGCAGGCTTTGGCGCACCCCCGCCCGCGCCGCGAGGTTCACCACCGCGTCGTAGGGCAGGTGCGCCTCAAAGACCTGCTTAGTGGGTTCCCACTCGCTGATGTCTGCTTGGTAAAACTGGAAGTTAGTGTGTGGTTCCAGCTGGTTCAATCGCCAGCGTTTGAGTGTGGGGTCGTAGGCGTCGTTCAGATTATCCACACCAATCACGGTATGTCCTTCTTGAAGCAGCAGTTCGGCGGTTTTCGCGCCGATAAAGCCCGCTGTGCCTGTAAGAAAGATTCGCTTGCTCATGGTCGCTCCCAAAGTTTCACCTGTTTTTGGAAATAGTCTATCGTGCGCGTCAGTCCCTCTACCAGCGGTGTTTTCGGCTCCCAACCCAGTATTTGGCGCGCTCGCGTAATATCGGGGCAACGCTGCTTGGGGTCGTCGGGCGTGAAAAAGGCCTGAAATACAATCGGGCTGTCGCTGCCTGTGAGTTGCTTGATGAGTTGCGCGAACTCCAGTATCGTGCGCTCCTCTGGATTGCCGAGGTTCACAGGTTCGTGATAGTCAGTATGCGCCACCCGCCAGATGCCCTCAATCAAATCCGCTACATAGCCGAAGCTGCGAGTCTGGCTGCCGTCGCCGTACACGGTTATCGGTTCGCCCCGCAACGCCTGACACACGAAGTTCGGCACCACGCGCCCGTCATCCAAGCGCATCCGCTCGCCATAGGTGTTGAAAATGCGCACGATGCGCGTATCCGCGCCCTTGTAGCGGTGGTACGCCATTACTAGCGACTCAGCGTAGCGCTTCGCCTCGTCATACACACCTCGCACACCGATGGGGTTCACATTCCCCCAGTAGGTTTCAGGCTGCGGATGCACCAGCGGGTCGCCATACACTTCGGAGGTGGAACTGAACAAAAACTTCGCCCCCTTGCGCAGCGCCAACTCCAGCGCATTCTCCGTGCCGTAGGAGCCGACGCGCAGCGTCTCCAGCGGGTGCCTTACAAAATCCACCGGGCTGGCGGTAGAAGCTAAGTGAAACACATAGTCGACCTGCCCCTCAATCTCGAATGGCTGGCACACGTCGTGCTGTATAAACTGAAAATCGTCGCGCCCCAGCAGATGTTGAATGTTTTCCAGCCGCCCAGTGATGAGGTTGTCTACCACGACCACCTGCCAAGCCTCAGCGCTCAGCCGATCGGCTAAGTGCGACCCGATAAACCCTGCGCCGCCCGTGATTACCGCGCGTGGCATCCGATAGTTTCCTCCTGCCTTTGAAGCGACAGTAGTGTACCCAGTTATTCCTGCACAGCCCCGTTTTTCGCCCCGCGCGCCTCCCGCAACAGCCCTACAATCTCGCGTGTAGCGTGCAAACTCGCAGGATGCAAAAACACCAGCAGCCCCAGCAGCGACCAGTAGCCGGTGAACGGCGCGAACATCGCTGCGCCCAATCCCGTCGCCCAAATCAGATTCATGCCGTAGCGAGGTTTGCCAATATACCGTGCGGTATTAACGTGCATCATCCAGTAGTAGGTGGGTACATACGCCAGCGAGATTCCTAATGCATACCCGAGCAGCTTGTGCGGTTCAGGCATCAGTATGACAAGCAAAGCGGAGAGCGCGAAACTGCAGACTACATACGCCCCGCCCGATTTCGCAAACACATGCGCTTGCTTCACCACCAATAACGCCTGATTCAACGCACCAAAAGTAACGAAAAAGAGCTGGTTCGATCCGATGATGGCTAACGTCAGAAATATGAGCGAGATGTCCCATTTTCCGCCAAATAGATATACAAATATTTTCCGTCCGAAAAGCAAAGTTGGTATATAAAAAAACGCTAAGCCAATCATCTGAGCTAAGGAGGAAAGCCTAACTAATTCCAAAAGCTTGGCGGACTGTGTCTTTGCACGGGCGTAGAGAGGAAGACTGAGACGCTCGATAGGCATTTTCCAGATATCCAGGACCCCTCTGAGACGCTCAGCAAGAGCATAATATCCTACGACTGTTTCGTTTGTTAGAGGCAAAAGCACAAGCGGCGTTGTCAGTAGCCTCAGTTCGTAAATCCACTGGGCAAATCCTATTTTGAAACTTTCTTTGAAAATGTTTCGGATCTGATGGAAATTCCATTCCCAACGTGGGCGGTATTCAGCAGCCCAAAAAATGCCTACGACGGAGACTATCTGCATCACCCAGAAAGCCGATACTAACGCCCAAACGCCTGCGCCAAGCTGTGCTAAGGCAATTCCAACTATACAAAACATTGCATGAGCGGTTAGTTCGATGAGGGATATCTTCTTGTGCTCAAGTCGATACTCGATTATGGCAAGAGGAACTTCAGAGACCGCTACAGGAAGCAACATAAGTAATAGGCAAGCCGAGACTAAAGCCAAGTTGGAAAAATCCTTCACAATGATAGAAGATATGTATAAAATAACCAGTGAAACAAAAGTGATTATTGTTCCCCACAAAAAGTTCAGTGTAAAAGATTGATGAAAAATACTCGTTGAATTGTCTCGAGTTTCTCTTATCAGATAGACTCTAATTCCTGCCCGTCCTATGTATTGTGCGTATCCAAACAGACTCGAGGCTGCAGCAAACAATCCATACGCAGCAGGTCCGACAGCTCGTGTGATGAAAATTAATGCTATAATGCTTAGAAAAATCCCTATGGCGCGTCGTACGGACAGGTAGACGCTTCCTTCCAGTGCCTTCCGCCGTAGCGTAGTTTTATCTTCTGACATGGCTTACTGAATCAAAAAGTAAGCACGTGCATCACGAGGCTCGCGGAGCAGAAAGACATTAGATATGCGCCGCTGACCATCACGCGCTCGCGCCAGTCCGAGAATGCTGGGTTAATGACATTCAGAAAAGGATTATACCGCAGATACCTCCAAGTGGTACAATAGTCTCGGAGAGATGCGGTGGAGCGAACTAGGCGCCGCCAACAACACTTACGCATCTCTATCGCAATGATTGGACATAAGGGATAGTTCACTGGCAGTCCTTCAGTGTGCGTACGTCGATTCGTAGAGTTCCTCGTATCGTCGCACCATCTGGCGCACATCGAATCGCTGCTGTGCCCGTTGAAGGGCGGCTTGCCCCACCTGTTGGCGCAGCAGGATATGCTCCACCAGCGTTTGCAAGGCTTTCACGAAGCACGGCTCGCCATCGGGGGGGATGAGGATACCTGTCTGTTCATCATCCACCAGTTCGGGCACGCCCCCAACGCGCGACGCCACTACAGGCAGCCCTGCCGCCATCGCCTCCATCACCGACATCGGGTTCCCCTCGTACTTAGAGGGCAGCGTAAAAATGTCGGCGGCGTTGAGAATATCCGCCACATCGCTCCGTATGCCCCAGAAACGCACACGCTCCGAAATCCCTAACTCCTGCGCGAGTTGCTCCATCGCGGGGCGCAGCTCGCCGTCGCCCACCAACCACAGGTAGAGAGGTTGGCTACTGCTCAGCTGAGCGAACGCCCGCAGCAGCAGAGCGTGATTTTTCAACTCCACGAACCGCCCCACATGCACAATCACAGTTGCCTCTGGCTCCACGCCGTGCGCCTTTCGGAACTGGGCACGCTTTTCAGGGTTGGGTGCGTACTCGTCGGTGGGGATGCCGTTCGGAATCACAGGGGGATTTTGGTAGCCGTACAACTGCTCTACGGTGCGTGCCACCTCGTCAGCGATTGCCACGGGTACCACGCCGCCAATTCGATAGCGAAAGGCGAGGGTACGCACAATTCTGCCAACACGCACGCCGATTTCGTGCTGGGCAAGGCTGTGGAAGGTGTGGACGCGCACGGGAGTTTTGTGTCTAATCATCAGCGGATATGCGTAGTTTAGCCCCAGAATATGAGTATGCACAACCGTGGGACGATACTGTCGGAACAGGGTATCTAACTGCCTGTACACTTTCCAGTCCGCTTTGCCTTCGGTTTTGTGCAGGAAGTGCAGGAGTACACCAGCTTTTTGCAACACACGCTCGTAATGCGTGTTCTGTGGTTCGCGCAAAGAGATACACACGGGCTGGTAGCGCTCGCGATTTAGGTGAAGGCACAGGTTCACCACCAGCCGTTCCGCGCCGCCGACCGTAAGTGAATAAAGCACCTGAAACACGACCTGCTTCATTCGCCCGTTAGGATAGACTCGTAAAGATTTTCGTAAGCGCGGGTCATCACGCGAGCGTCGAAGCGTTCCAATGCGGTCTTGCGAGCGTTTGCGCCCATAGAGGCACGTAGTTCGGACCTGTCAACGAGCGTTTGCAGTGCCGTCGTAAGGTTCTGGACATCTTCGCTGGGGACAAGTATTCCTGACACACTCTCCTCTACCAGCTCAGGCACGCCGCCGACTGCGGTGGAGACCACAGGTAGCCCCGCTGCCATCGCTTCCATTACTGACATCGGGTTGCCTTCCCAGCGCGAGGATAGTACAAAAATGTCACTGGCATTTAACAACTCAGGGATATCGGAACGCACGCCTAGAAAATGGACTTTTTCAGATAGCCTGAGCGAATGAACGAGCTGCTCCACTTGGCGCTTCAACTCGCCGTCGCCCGTCAGCAACAACCGAACTGGCTGCCGCGATGGCTTTAGCTGGGCGAAAGCACGTATCAGCATCTCGTGGTTTTTCTGGGTGGTAAATCGCCCAACGTGAGTGATTAGAATAGCGTCAGGCTCGAATCCTTCGCGGCGTCGCCATTGTGTGCGCGCTTCTGCAGGCAGCAGGAATTCCTCGACGGCGATGCCGTTGGGGATAAGGGGCGCATTCGGATAACCAAACACCTGCTGAATCGACTCGCGTACGCGCTCAGCAATTGCCACAGGCACAACACGCCCAACACGATGACGAAACGCAAGGGTTGTCGCCAGTTTCTGAAATCGAGTCCCTCGGTCATGCCACGCCAGATTATGGACCGTGTACACGCAGGCGGGCGTTTTATACTTCAGCAACAAAGGGTATGCATAGGTTAGCCCGCGCAAGTGCATGTGAACAACCGCAGGGCGGTACTGTCGAAACAGCGCGTTTAATCGTTGCATTAGCCCCAGCGTTGCCCACTGCCCCTTGCCCAGGAAGTAGAGGGGCACATCCATCTGACGCACCCGCACTTCATAATGAGAGCCGACCGGGTTGCCCAAACAGATGCACACAGGTTGATATTTGCTGCGGTCGTGATACTGCAATAGGTTCACCACCACGCGCTCCGCGCCGCCGGGCACGAGACTGGTGATAATCTGGAATACCACTTGCGAGTGTGCCATGCTACACAAGACTGGTTGTGGGCGTTGCTGAATCGTCCGAAAGTTGCCCTGTACGGTGCCAGTGAGGAATCAGTTCCATAAACGCCCACATCAGCACCACAGGAATCGCTTCGAAACGGTGGAATAGTTCATGGAGGGCATCGTAGAAAAGCACTCCCACAGTGGCTCCCACAAGCCCTACCACAATCGCTCTTAGCAACGGGTTCGGATATTTCAGGAAGATGAACGCTGCACGTAGGAAGAAGATTATCACAACCAATGCAACTAACGCGGTACCTATCCATCCCACACGCAGAAGCCGCCCAAGCCAAGCGAAATGGATGTGGGTCTTATTGACATAGATACGGTTAAAGCGCTCGCCCTTGAAACGCTCAGTTGTAGCGAGAGGGATGTAATTCCCATATTCTGCCTCGAGTCCCGCGCCGAGCAGTTTTTGCGACAGTGGCATGCGTGCGTAGTGATACTCCCACAGCTCGCGCTCGCGCACGCGTGTTTGGTACGAGGGATCCAAGCGCGGGTCGCCCCCATAAGCGTAGTTGCGCGACCATCGCTCGACGGTTTCACGAGTAATCCGTTCCGCTACGCTAAAAATCGGCGGGTGAAGCAGGGCAGCCCCACCAATCAGGGCTGCTATACCGAACAACCACGCCTGTCGCAGCAAAATCTGCGGCGGCTTCCACAGCAGCGCCAGTGGCAACACCGTCAAAATTCCCCCCCAAAGAATGCGATTCTTAGTAATGAGAATCGCAAACGTCGTAGCGGCTATGTAAGCGAGTGCCAGCGTGTTTTTCAAGGAGCCTCGCAAGTAGCCCAGCAGGTACAGGGTGGCGAAAAACCCCGCAATAGAGAAGTACAGTCCTGACGGATCGCGCACGCGATAACCTTCGGCGGTTTCCCCAGCCGCGCGGAGCTGGAACATCATCTTGAAAAACATCGGCATCGGCGCAAAGTATTCCCAAACAATCGCACCCGCGCTGATTGCCATAATAGCCCCCAACGCAATTAGAACTCGTCGGGCGCGTGCCCAATCGCGCAGTAGAATCATTAGGGGCAAGATGCCAATCCAGACGATATAGCCATCAAAATAGCGCAATACCCCGGGGCGGTAAGAACCCAGAGCCGCTTCCTCGGATTGGGGGGGAGGTACATTGTACGAGTACAGAAAGATATACGCCACGTGAAAAATATGATAAATCCAGTATAGTACTATAGCTATTGTTAACGGAGTCCACAGACGGGGACGTTCCGAAGCAGATGTGCGTAGTACTTCATATAGTGCTCGTGCCACCACAATTCCCAAAAAGCCCAACAGGATCGTGCGTTGCCCTGTGCCAGCCCCGGGCACAACAAAGTAGAAGGTGTTGACGAACAGACCACTCCCAACTACGATGAGCGTCACGATGCTCATCTCAGGAATGATTATAGCCAGCAGGGTAAGGGGCAACAAGATAGTAAACGCAATCGCACGGTTATCTAAACCCTGTAGCATAAAACTTAAAAGAACAAGGTTCGCAAGAACAACCGCGACAATGGTGATTAAGTTTGCCCAACGTTCCTGATTGAACCATTCTAAGATTCGCAGCGATAGCCCGTGCGCCCGCTCGATGGGGCGGTTCCACAGGTC
>CAYVKB010000002.1:0-11954 GCA_964451985.1 uncultured Fimbriimonadales bacterium
CTGAATCTTCAAAACGCGCCTCCACTTACCGACAATCCCTCTCGATGCAAGCGGTTGCGTGGAGTATAGCAATACTGGGGCTGGGTGTGGGTTTCACATTCGGTGGCGTGCTTGTGCGGCTTTCCACGCCCTATCACACGCAACGCGCCGAGACACTGGACGCGCTGACTGTGTACGACAAAAAAGCGATGGCGTCCGTGATGGGCGAGTTTAGAGGCAGTGTGGCGGGCTACCTGTGGGCGAAGACCGACGAGTATACCCATGGCGGCGTGCGCCTGCGCCCGATGACCGAACGCGAGAAAGAACACAGAACTGCTCACGCCGCCAGCAGCGCGGACGGATTGCACGACCATCAAGACGAGACGGGCATTATCCCCGAACCCGAACGCGACCCGCGCTGGCTCTGGGGCGAAATTGAGCGAAATGTGAAGCCCTACTTTGATGTGCGCCATCACTTCCACCGCCCCGTGCGCGAGGTGTTGCCCCTCTATCGGTTTATGACTTGGGTTGACCCGACCTTCATTCCGGGGTACTTAGTGGGCGCGCAGATGATTTTGTTTGATAACAAACAGAACCTGCCTCGAGCGCTGGCATTTCTTGAGGAGGGCGCGCGGCAGAACCCGCAGAGCATCGCGATTTTCACTGAGCTGGGGCGGTATCACCTGCTGTATACACAAGACTACGCCACGAGCGAGCAATACCTGCTCAAAGCCATCGAGAACGGCGCGCACTGGACGCCCTCGAACCCGTTTGAGCGTGAGGGTCTGTTGCACGCCTACCGCTGGCTCGCACTGAAGGCGTACAAGCAGGGCGAGCTGGGCAGGATGCGCACGTGGGCATGGCGCGGCTTGCAACGCTTCCCTGATGACGGCGCACTCAAACTGTTGATGGAGAAACGTGAGTAATATGAGTAGCGAAATTAGCTGTTTCACAGTGGCAATCGCCATCACCCAGTCGCAGTGTGCCTGGCTTAGTTGGCTTGGTACACCAAATCGCCATTCACAAACGTATAGCGTGCCTTGCCAAGTAGCTCCCAGCCTTTGAAAGGCGTGTTGTGGCTTTTGGAGCGCAGCTCATCGGGGTTCACGCGCCACCGCAGGTAAGGGTCAATCACCACCACATCGGCAGGCACGCTGGGTTCGAGTGTACCCAACGGCAGCCCCATCAGGCGAGCGGGAATGGTACTCGTCAGGTTCACGATTTGCAGGGGCGTGAGCGGTTGCGATAACTCGTTGTTCCAGCGCAGGATACAGCCCAGCGCGGTCTCCAGTCCCACGATGCCGAACGGCGCGCTGGCAAACGGCAGCGCTTTCTCAAAAAGCGCGTGCGGGGCATGGTCGGTCGCGATGCAGTCGATGACGCCGTCCAGCACGCCCTGTGTGAGGGCGGCGCGATCGAATTCCGTGCGTAAAGGTGGGTTCATCTTGGCATCGGTATCGAAATCGGCGCAGGCTTCGTCGGTCAACAATAGGTGATGGGGCGAGACCTCGGTGGTAATCCGCACACCCTGAGCCTTGAAAAAGCGGATGAGTTCCACACCTATCGCAGTCGAGAGATGCTGAATGTGCAGGTGGCAGCCCGTCTCTTGGGCGAGCAGCGCGTTGCGAGCGATTTGCACAGTTTCGGCGGATGCAGGTGCGCCCTTCAGCCCCAAGCGTGCGCTGACCGAGCCTGCGTGCATGCTCCCACCTTCGCTCAGCGTCTTGTCCTCGCAGTGCGTGACGACAGGCAAGCCATAGGCGGCACAGCCTTGCATTGCGCGGCGCATCACCTCTGCTGACTGCACAGGGTAGGCATCGTCGGAACACGCCACCGCGCCCGCTCGCTTCAGCGCATGGTAGTCGCAGGGCGTCTCACCACGCATGCCCTGCGTCAGGGCTGCCACCACATACACCTTGCAGGGCGATTCGCGTTGGGCGCGTTCCAGTATCTCGCGTATCAGCGTCGGGCTATCCAGCGGTGGGTCGGTGTTCGGCATGCAGCAGATACTGGTAAAGCCTCCTGCAACCGCCGCTGCCCCCCCCGTTTGCAGGGTTTCCTTGTGGCTCTGCCCCGGCTCGCGCAAGTGCACGTGGATATCGACTAAGCCTGGCGCAATCCAACAGTCGGTGCAGTCAATCACCGTCTCGCCCGCTTCAGGTGTCAGCGCAGGCGCGATTTCGGCGATGCGCTCCCCACGTATGCGCAGGTCGCCCCGCTGGTCTAAGTTTTGTGCAGGGTCGAGAAGATGTCCGTTTTTGAGAAGGAAACTACCCATGCGCTTCGTCTCTCCCCCGGCACAGCGCATCTGCCACTTTGACAGCTCGAACCGCTTCTTTCACATCATGCACGCGCACGACGTCCGCGCCCCATGCAACGGCGAGCGCAAGCGTGGCGAGTGTCCCTTCCAGTCGCTCTTCAGGGGGCAGCCCGCCCAAGATGTGCCCGATGAATGACTTGCGCGAGGTTCCTATCAGAATCGGGTAGCCCAACCCTTTGAGTTGAGGCAGCCCGCGCAGCAGTTCCAAATTATGCTGCATGGTCTTGCCGAAACCGATGCCCGGGTCCAGCCAGATATGCGCCTGCGGTATGCCCGCTTGCTGGGCGCGTTGGGCGTGGGCAGCGAGCGCCTCGCACACTTCGGCGACCACATCGGCGTAGGTGGGATTTTGCTGCATGGTTTGGGGCGTACCTTTGATGTGCATCAGCACAACCAGCGCGCCCGCCTGCGCCGCGATGGTGAGGATGTGGGGGTCGAAAGTTGCGCCGCTGATGTCGTTCACGATGCACGCGCCTGCCTGTAGCGCGAGTTGCGCCACGCGGCTCTTCGTGGTGTCTACCGATACAATGGCATGCGGGTGACGGGCGAGAATCGCTTCTATTAGCGGCACGACGCGCCGAGTCTCCTCGTCTTCGGGCACGGGTTCTGCGCCGGGGCGGGTCGACTCACCGCCGATGTCGAGGATGTCCACGCCGTCGCTCAGCATTTGTTCGGCGCGGGTGAGGGCAGCGTCTAGGGTAGGATATCGTCCACCATCGTAGAAGCTATCGGGCGTGGCGTTCAGCACGCCCATCACCAGCGTTCGCCGCCCGATTTGCTCCAGCAGCAGGCGCAGGCGTTCAGCTGTAGTCGGCATAGCGGCGTGGGGGCTTAGGCAGTTCGTGAAGGATTTCAGGCATCACTTCCAGCAGTCGCTCACCCACGCGACTGAACACATAGCCGCGCTCGCGCGTCGCTTCCACAGGGTCGCGCAGGAACTTAATACGGAACAGCGAGTCTTCCGTCAGCAGGTGCAGCACTCGATCCATCTGTAGGCGGTCTAACCGCTCCAGCTCGATAGTTGCCCAGATTATCACCTCGATCGGTGCGGTGGCTTCGAAGGCGAGGTACTCATAGTCGCTGAGGGCTTGGGCGTGGCAGCCGAGGTTGTCCAGTAGGCGGGCGCGGCGCATGCGGTAGTGTGGCGATTGCGGCTGCAGCATCACGAGTTGGTTCGCGGCTTGCAGAGCGCGTTCGTAGTCCATCGATTGCCAGTAGGCATCCAGCAGATGCTCCAGCGGCGTGGGGTGGTTGGGCATCTCGCGTAGCCACTGGCGGCATTCGGTGACGGCTTCGGCGAGGCGTCCGCTCTCGATGAGCAGTTCCACGAGACGTTCACGGGCGGGCGCAGCGTTCGGTTGGCAGCGCAGCGCCTCGCGCACGGCGTTAATGGCATCGCGCCAGTTCTCTTGCATGCGGTACGCATCCGCCAAGCGCAAATGATACTCTAGCGGGGCATCGCCTGCTTGCACGGCGCGCTTCAGCACGCGCACCGCTTGCTTCAACCGTCCGCGGCGCAGATATTCTTCGGCTTGTTGCAGGGTCGTGAGTTTCATCGCGCTCTCCACTTTCGCCCAGTGCCCGCTCTATTATAACACAAGCAAGCGCAAGGCGAGTTCAGCATTTATGCAGTATTTTCGAAGGCAACGACCTGATTCCTGCCACTCCGTTTGGCGATATCGAGTGCTTCATCGGCTTTTTCCAGCACTTCTGCGGGATTCTCGGTGCTGTTAGGGTAGGCGGCGACGCCGATGCTTACGGAGATTTTCAATCGCGCTTGCCCCATCGTGTCCAGAAACTGCGTATCACGCACCGCTTGCACCACGCGCTTAGCGGTAGCGATGCCTCCCTGCAGATTCGTCGCGCGCATCAGCACCACAAACTCGTCGCCCCCGTAGCGTGCGATGAACTCGGTGTTGCGCAGGGCATGTTGCAGCACCTCCGCCAGCTGCACCAGCAGGTAGTCGCCCTCCAGATGCCCGTAAGTATCGTTCACCTGCTTGAAGCCATCTAAATCAATCAGCATAATCGCCAACGGGTGCTGGTACCGTCGGCACAGGTTCACTTCCTCGCGATACCGCTCTTTGAAGTGGCGATAGTTGTACAGCCCTGTCAGTCCGTCTGTGGATGCCAGCCTCTCCAGGTCGCTGAGCAGCTGGGCGCGTTCCAATACGGTGGTCAACTGGAAGGTGAGCGTTTGCAGCAACTCTAAGTCCGCTTCATTAAACGAGGGTAGCTCGGTGCGCCCCAGAATCAGCGCGCCCTCGATACGCAAGCCGCCGCGCAGCGGAGCCATCATCACGCTGCGGGCGGGTGTGTAAGACGCGACGTCCTCAGGGGCAATCACCCGCGCAGATATGGGCGTACCCGCCTCGCTAAGTAAAGCCCGCATATCGGGCAATTCGCCGAATTGCGCCGCGATTTCCAGCGTCTGGTTGCGCTTCAATATCAGTTGCGCGTGTTCGTAGGGCATTACACCGCGCAGAAGGCTCAGAGCGCGCTGCGGCAGCGACTGCGCGGTCTCCGTGCTGAACAGTAGGTTCTCTACATCGTACAGGAACTGCGTCTCGGCGAGGCGCACGCTCATCAAGCGCAGCTGCTCGATGAGTGCAATCAGCCCTAATAGAACGGGAGCGAGGTTGCGCAGGCGGGCGCGCGTCTCGGGTGAGAAGCCGTCCTGTGCGCGGGTAGTGAGTAAAATCGCGCCCAGAATGCGCCCGTCGCAGAACAGGGGCTGCACCATGGCGTCGGGGCGTTCGATAGACGCTTTCTGCGCCTGTGCGAGCTGCTCGCTGTTGATCGCCGCCGCTTGGATCTGGTCAACCACTTGTTGCAGTGCATGCGACTGCTGGAATGGGCGTAGGGGCGTAATGTCTGCGCTTTCCGAGAGTTTGGCGAGGCTACCAATCGCACATACGGATTGCAGGCGTGCGCCTGTGTCGTCAGTAAGATAGAGCGCCGTACCTGACGCTTCGAACCGCGCCCTCAGTCGCTCTAACAGAGCGTGGTAAATCGAATCCGGGTCGCGTGCATGTTGCAATGCCTGCAGCAGTTCCACCTCATCTTGGAGTTGCTGTAGATGCTCCTCCGTGCGTCGGTAATGGTGGACGAGTTCGCGATAGCTCTCGCGGATGCGCCGTTCGGTGGCTTCGCTTTCGGCGAGGGCTTGCTCGGCTTGCTGAATCAGCGCAATTTGCTCCGTCTGCTCGTGTCGTCGCCAAGCCCAGCCCAACACTACGCCCAGCAGGGCTAATCCGATTGCCCAGCTGAGGGGTTGCATGTCGGTTGGAATGGGTTCACCTTTGAGCCAGAACCAGCCGCCTGCGATGGCGCCGAGTGTGAACGGCGTACTCATGAACGCGCCTTGCGCCTCCCAACGCCACAGGGCATTCAGCAGAGGCACTGTAAACAGCCAGTACGCCCACCCTACGCCCCCTAACGCCCAGAACAGTCCTGCCGCCAGCGCGGCGTCGGCAGCAAGCGACAGCGATGCCCAGCCCAAACCTGTACGCCAGCGCTCTACAAGGCTCGCCCCCAACGCGCCCAACGCCAACGCGCCGAAAAACGCCCACTCGGTCGCAACGCTATGCTTTTGCCACAAAAACCCGCCCAGCGCCGCAATTCCTATAAGCCGAAGCAGCCACACGCAAGGCTCCTTAGTACAGCAAATATTTGCTCAATTATACCTGCTCATCGGAACGCGGGGTATACTCCTAAAGTCCAACGGTGTGGAGGGAACTGGCGATGAAATGCACTTATTGCGGCGCGGCGCTGCCCGAGAATGCGAACTTCTGTATGGGGTGTGGGCGTCCCCAGAATCCCACTCCGAATCGTACTGTTGCGACTGTGCCTACGGCCGCTTCAGGGGGCAACTCCAAAGCCAAATGGTTCGGTTTGGGCGTGGGGCTGTTGCTGCTGATTGCGCTGGCTTTTGTGGTTGGTACGCAATCAGGGCTGCTCACACAAGCACAAGTCAAAAAGCCTGAAGGTCCCAGCGTGCTGGAGGCGCAGCCACCGAAGGTGGAAGGTCCCAGCGTGCTGGAGGTGCAACCGCCGAAGATTGAGGGACCCAGCGTCGCGCAAGCCGAAGCCCCCAAACCGCCGCCCCAGCACGTGGTGGATTGGCTGGAGCATCTGCGTCGCACGGAGGAGCAACGCCGCCGCATGGAGCGTAACGTCGCCCCTGTGATGAGCATGCTCGTACAAGCCACTGTTGCCCGCGCCGCAGCGATGGGCGGTATCGCTCAGGGCGACTTCGACAAAGCCGAAGCGGACTACGAGCGCGAACGCGAAAAGCTGCGTCAGGGCTACCAGCAACGCCAGCGCGAATGGGCGCAGCTGCTGCAACAGTTCCAAAGCGTGCCCCCGCCCCCCGAATGCCGCACTTTAGCCGATACCTACTTTGCAGGGCTGAGCCAGTATGTCACGACCATCACACAGATTGAAAAGAGCCTGATTGAGAACGATATCGGTGGCTTGACAGGAATGCTAGGCTCTGTGCAGAGTGATTTAGACTCGCGCTTCGCCCGCGCAGATGAGGAACTCACACGCGTATGCGAACAGTACGGCATCCGCAAGTACTTCTCTATCGGCGCACAGGGCACGGAGCTGCTGCGCAGTCTGGGCGGTGGTGGGTTGCCGTTGGGGTTTTAGGAGGAGATATGTCGCTCTATCATTCGCAGTTGCCTGAGTATCTGGAGTCGTTGGTTCCTGAACGCCCTGTGTTGCTGCAGGTGATGGAGACGCACGCCAAAGCGACCAACTTTCCGATGGTGGGTCCCGTGATTGGGCAGTTTTTCTATCTCATCACGCGGCTTACGGGCGCAACGCGCGTGTTTGAGCTGGGCAGCGGGTTCGGCTACTCCACTGCGTGGTTTGCGTTAGCTGTGCGTGAGAACGGCGGCGGCGAGGTGCATCACGTGGTGTGGGACGAGAATCTCTCCAAACAGGCACAGGAGTTTTTGCGTGAGCTGGACTTGCTGTCTATCGTGCGCTTCCACGTGGGTGAGGCCGTGCAAACGCTGCAGCAAGTCGGCGGCGAGTATGATATTATCTTTTGCGACATCGACAAGGACGGCTATCCCGCTTCATGGCAGGTGGTGAAGCAGCACTTGCGCGTAGGGGGCGTCGCGCTGTACGATAACATGCTCTGGAGCGGGCGCATCTGGGACGAATCGGACACCTCCGCTGCTACGCAGGGTATCCGCGAACTCACACGCCTGATACAGGGAGACAGCGACTTCATCTTCAGCCTGTTGCCTATGCGCGATGGGGTAGCGATGGCAATGCGAGTGCGCTGAGGTACACTCTCTGCTATGCGCATCTACACGCGAACGGGTGATACGGGCGAGACAGGGCTGATTGGCGGGCAGCGCGTGCCCAAAGACGACCCGCGCGTGGACGCCTACGGTATCGTGGATGAGCTGAATGCTGTGTTAGGTGTGGCGCGCTGCTACCTACAAAACCTACCTGACCTCGACGCTCTGCTGGAGAAGTTTCAGAATGAGCTATTTGATATAGGTGCAGAGCTTGCCTCGCCCCCTGAACGCGCCGCACAGTTCCAGAGTATCGAGGAACGCCATATCACGGCGATGGAGGAGGCTATTGACCGTCTTGAAGAGGAGTTAGAGCCGCTGCGCCAGTTCATTTTGCCAGGGGGCACGCCTGCCTCAGCGTATCTACATCTCGCGCGCACTGTGTGCCGGCGTGCCGAGCGACAAGTCGTGCATCTGAGCCGTATCAGCACGGTCAGCGCTGCGATTATCAAGTACCTAAACCGCCTGAGCGACTTACTATTCGTGATGGCGCGGGTGGCGAACCATCGCGCGGGCGTGGAGGATGTAAAGTGGGGCGAACCCGGTTGGCGACGCAAGCACCACCCGGAGGGCGAGAGCTCATGAACGCCACCTACGAACAAGTTGCCGAGCACGCGGGCTGGCTGAACCTGACCGATTCGGGGCTGATTCGCGTGATTGGCTCCGACCGCCTGCGGTTCTTGCAGGCGCAGACCACGAACGACCTACGCCCCCTGACTGAAGGTGCGGGCGTTTACACGGCGTTCTGTGCCCCCACAGGTCAGCTGCTCTCTGATGGCTATGTGCTGGAGGCGGAAGACGGCTACTTGCTGGTGTTGCCTGCTGAAACATGGGGCGACATTGCAGCGCGTCTGAGCGAGGCAATCATTTTAGACGATGTGACCCTGATGCCCCTGCAGGAGGGGATGGGTTTGCTGAGCGTTCAGGGCAGCGCGGCGAACGAGGTCCTGGAGGAGATTGGGCTGACCCCGCCACCCGATATGCCCTTGTCGCACTACACGCAAATTTGGCAGAAAGCCGAGCTGCGCCTGATACGCAACGACCGCACGGGCTTCGGCGGCGTGGATGTGCTGGTACCCTACGCAGTAATGGAAGAGTTTCAAACCGCGTTGGTTGCCACCGCCTGTCTACCGATTGACGACGCGCTCGCCGAAGTGCTGCGCTACGAGGCGGGCATCCCGAAAGTAGGTGTGGATACCACTGAGCGCACTCTCGCTGCTGAGCTGGGTGAGCCATTCGTGCGCAGTCATATTAGCTACACCAAGGGCTGCTATGTGGGGCAAGAGGTGCTGATGCGCATCCACGCGCGGGGACATACCAATCGCACCTGGGTACCGCTGCGTGTGGAGGGCGAGGCTTTGCCTCCGCGTGGCGCAACGCTGAACGCACCCGATCGACCCGACGCAGGCTGGATTACAGGTGCAGTGCGCTCGCAGGCGTTAGGGGGCGCAATTCTGGCGTGGGGCTTCCTGCGCAACGAATATATTCAGCCAGAAACTGTACTGCAGGTCGTCACAGCTCCCCCCCTGCAGGCGGTTGTACTACACCAAGCACCGCGCCCAGCTCACCTCTCCCGCGCGCGAGAAGAGAGCCACAAGTAAGGGCGAAACTTTGCAAATCCAGCAGACACTCGTGCTGAGTGTGAGGTATTCGCTGGCTCACTGCCACCGCGCCCGTATTTCATACACGCGCTGTTTGCCACTGTAGCCGCCGATGATTGCAAGCGTCCCGACGGGCTGCGTAGGGTTCGGGTCGCGGGCGTACAGGATGGGCTTGCCATCGAACAGTGCCCAGAGTTTGCCCTCACGCCGCGAGAGTTGCAGCGTATGGCGTCCGGGCGTCATCATCTGCCCGCTTTCGCCCATCTCCGTGCCGAAGATGCGGAAGCGCGTGCGCGTGTTCAGGTAGCCTCCCACGAACAGCACGTAGTCGCGCCCAGCGTTCATAGCGGTTTCGGGTGTGGTCGGCAGGAACGCAGCGAGGATGCCGTCTTGAGTGGCTTCCAGTTCAATCCACAGGTCGAACTCGGTTGCGTTTAGTCCTGTGATGCGGAGGTGCGACTCTTCATGCCCATCGTATGCCCATACACCATTTTGCACTTGCCAGCCTGCGCCGATTTGCAAGCCACTGGCGTTGACGGGGGTGAACACGCGCGTCGCCGCTTCACGTTTTAGCTCGGCGGGCGCACCTGTGGGCATCGGTAGGGTGCCCGAAGGCTCTTGCATAATGCAGTAGAATACATCGTATGGCTCATAGACAGAGTAGCCCCTGCCATTTGCCTGATAGACGTCGGCGTAGATGCCGATTTCTCGCCCGCCGCCCATCCAGAACCAACGGCTCTCGCCTCCGTTGGGGATACTAAGTTCGATGATGGTGGTACGGTCGCGTCGGCGGGTGGCTTTCCACTGCAAGCCGGGCGCATCGCGCCAAAGCGTGCGCGCCTCCACCTCGCCCCGATTACGCGCCTCGAACCAGACAACCGACTCCGTAGAAAATACGCCTTGACCTTCCCCATCGAAGCCCGCGTACAGTCTGTCCCAATCGCCCGTGATTTCAAACAGCGCGTAGTAGGAGTCTCCGTCGTGGCAGTGCTTGAGGGTCATTTTCAGCCCATCCTGTTCCAGCACGCCTGCGGGGGGTATATGTTCCCACTCGCTGGGGTCGCCGTCGACTGTCGCGCGAGCGTACCACACGAACGGCTGCCACGGGTAGAGGGGGTATGGGTCTACTGTATCGGGCAAGCCGTCGCCGTCCTGGTCAGTTTTGCGCGGGTCGGGGATGCGCGACTGCCACGCGGGTTTGACAAAGGTGTTTTGTAGTGGCGCGGGCGCCCAAGTGCTGAGCATCGCTTTGTGGAGGTCGTTCATTTGTCCGTCGGTTTGGGCGCGGCGCAGGTTCGAACCGAACCGTTTCTCATCGAGGGGTAGGCGCGGGTCGTCGTCGGGGAAGCCATCGCCGTCGGCGTCGCGCACAGTAATCGCTTCGCCAAAGTAGAATCGCAGCCACTGCACATCGCTAAGTTGCCTATCCCAGTACGCCATTACATTCCAGTGTTCGCCGTGCCGGCCTGCGGTATTCCACGGGTTCATCGCGACCGAGCCGTCGGGGTTCTTGCGTCGGTAGCGCGGCTCAGGGTGATTGAACACGATGCGCTCGTCCTCACGGTTGGCAAGCGAGAACGCCCCCATCGATTCCATCTGGTGGTGGAACTCGTGCGCCACGAGCCAAGCGGTGTCGCCTCCGCCAAGGAACTGACTGCGGGCGGGCACACCGTCTGGGAAGCCATCCACGCCCAGCGTGCCTCCGCCGCTATCATAGTATTCCCAGCGGCGCGTGTTGGGGTTCCAGCGTCGTGGGAACGCCTGTTCGATTTGCCCGGCGTAGGGCTGTTCCTCGTAGACTGGCTCCGTGTTCGCTCGCGTGATGTCGCGCGTGTCCACAATTGTGAACGCACCACCGCCCGGTCCTGCGAAGTCCACGCCAGCCCACGCGCGGCTGACAGGCAAGCCCTTGTAGAAGCCGGAAGCGTTGGCAGGCTCCTCACCCCAGCGTTGCCAGCGGTCGTCCACGAAAATCTGGAAGTCCACCCAGAGTCGCATCCCGCTGTTCACCCAGAAGTAGCGCGCGGCGATGGTATATTCCTCTCTGATGCGCTGTATTTCGGCGTCGGTCATTTGGGGAGGCGGCGGCGCTGGGTTGGAGGGGTCTTGATATGCCGACGCCACGTTCACCACGTTGGGCATCAGCAACACCTTTACAGGGAGGCGGATGATGGTCTTATAGCCGCCTGGGGCGAGCGTGGCGACGGCGTACTCGCGTCGCCAAGGCGGGGTTGCCCCCCAGCGACGCTCCTCGCTGGTGGGCTGGTGGTCGGGGTCGTAAATTCGGTAGTAGTAACGTGTGCCGGGCTTCAGCCCCGTGATGCGAATGCGATGGTAAGTGCGCTTACCCGCCTCGCCACTCACTATGCGTACCTCTCTACCTCCCCACAGATCGACGCGCTGGCTTGGCGGACGCCACGCCGTTATCGGCAAGTTGCTGGCGCGAATTTGCACGCGTGTCTCGGTAGGTGTTTTCGTGTAATATTGCAACACCACATAATCGCGCCCAATTTCCATCACTGGGCGCATCGGGTCTTGCAGGGGACGTGTGTCGCTTAGGGGTATGCTGTACACGCTCGCCCACAGAATCAGCCAACCCAGCATGCCGAGCCACCGTCGGAACATTCGCTTGATGTTCCACACGAAGCAAGGGATTCCTGCCTTTGGCTCGGAATGACCAGTTCACTTTCGCGAAAGCATTTTTGCCATCCCGAGCGGGGCGCGGATTTTCCATTTCCA
>CAYVKB010000002.1:12054-107683 GCA_964451985.1 uncultured Fimbriimonadales bacterium
GCGCGTCATCACCAGACGCGAGACGCGGACCTGTTTGGCGTTTACTTCGCGTTCACGCCGTTTCGGTTGTTCTAAGCTCGGTGCGACGGCGTCTATGCCGTCGCATCCACTTCAGGTACACTCCGCTGCGTGCGCGCGGTTGGGCTTATCGCGGTACTGATTGCGCTCGCGGCATTCGCGCAGCCGCAAGGGGAGCGTGTGGAGTTCCAGACTCAGGGCGCGTTGCGTTACGACAGCGCGTCCGACACGGCGCAGGGCGAGGCGATTATCGCCCGCTGGCGCGAGTATCTGCTGGAGGGGACGCGCTTTCTCGGCTCGCCCCGCAAAGCGGAGTACCGCTTCTTTGAAGGCGTGCGCCTGCTTGGCGAAAACCTCAACGCACAGGGCAGCGAGCTGAACCTGTTCACACGCGAGCGGCGCTGGACGCTGCTGCAAGGGCGCGCGGAGCTGAAACCCGCCTTCACCGAGAACCGCCTGCTGGAGAGCATGTACCTGCAGGGGGAACGAATGGAAGGCACGGAGACCCGCGTGCAAGCCGAGCGCTGCACTGCCACCACGTGCAACTTAGACCACCCTCACTTCCACTGGAGCGCGGAAACACTGGACGCCACCGCAGGCGACCGTGCCGTGCTGCGTAATGTACGCTTGAGCATTCTGGGACGCACAGTGCTAAGCCTGCCGTATGTGGCTGTGCCTCTGCGTGACGGCGATACCTCGCCTCTCCCCGACGCGGGCTTCACAGAGGAAGAGGGCTTCTACATCCGTTATGCGATTGCATACCTGTTGGCGCAGGGCGCACTAGGCAACGCGCGGTTCGACCTGATGCAAAAGCGCGGACTGGGCGTGAACCTCCAACAGAACTACTCACGGGGCGATTTGAATCTGTATTTCTTGCGAGATTTGAACCAGCGCACGAATAACATCACTGGACGCCTGCAACACGGGCAGAACTTCGGAGCGATACAAACGCGCTGGAACGCCGAGTATCGCCAGAACAGCTACCAACTGTTCAGCGACAACACCGCGTGGAGCCTGCGCACGGACTGGACACTGCCCGCACGCACGGGGCAGTCACGCCTGAGCCTCGCCGAGAACCGCAACCGCACGGGTGCGTTCGAGAACACGAACCGCACCGCCGCCCTGCAAGACACCCGCACGCTGGGACGACTGCAAACGAACCTGCTGGGCGAGTATCTGGAGTTCGAGAACCGCTTCACAGGGAACCGCACGGGCAATCGGCAGTGGAACCTGCGGGCGAACTTGCGCTACAGTCTTGAGCGCGAGACTAACCTACAGTTGGATTTTGAGCGATTTGTGCCTGTAGGCGAGACGGCGGTCTTTGGCGGCTTAGAGCGGCTGCCCGAGTTGAGCCTCTCGGCGTCGGCACGGAGCTTAGGGCTGCCACTCCCCGACTCGCAACTGCGCCTGAGCGTCGGGCGATTCGCCGAGGGCTTCCAGACCCGCATCACGCGCGAGCGGTATGCGTTCGAATGGCAGGGGCGCATCGGTAGGCTCGCCCGTACGGAAACGCCACGCCCCACCACCCTCTGGAGCTACCGATTTCGCCAAACCTACTACAGCGACGACACCGCGCAGTATGTGTTGCAGTTCACGCTGGAGCAGCAGTTGCCGTTGGGGGCGCGCTCCAGTTTCAACCTGCGCTGGAATCACCTGCGCCCCTACGGCTACAGCCCGCTTGGACTGGATCGGACAGGGCTGTACAACCTACTGAGCGGCGAGTTGCAGTGGCGCATCGGCAGCGGCTGGAGCCTTGGAGCACAGACCAGCTACGACCTGCAAGCCACCGACAAGGGGCGCGACCCGTGGAGTCTGCTGAACGCGAATTTAGAATATCAGCCTGCCGAGTGGCTCCGCTGGCGCACGCTGCTGAGCTATGACCCAAACCGCGAACGCTGGCGCAGCCTGCAGACCGACTTGCAGTGGCGGTTCGGCGCCTCGCGCCTCGCGCTGGCTGCCCGCTACGACCCCGAACGCGCCCGCTGGGGCAGTGTGTTCCTGCGTGTCGACTCGCTCAAATGGGGGCGCTCACGTCTCTCGTTCCTCACACAGTACAACGGCTACCTGAACCGTTTCGAATCGCGGCAGCTGCTGTGGGTCTACGATTTACACTGCGCCGAGCTGGAGGTGCGCTATATCGATAATCCGTTCGGCTTTCGGCGCGATACAGGGTTGCAGATTTTCATTCGGCTTAAGGCGTTGCCAAGTCTCTCGCGATTCGGGTTTGGACAGTTCGGGCAGCCGGTGGGGGCGTTAGGCAGTGAGTTCTAAATCCGATGTAGTCCGCACCAGTCGCGCAGCACGCCATCCGCACCCTTTTCGCGAATCATCTGCTGGAGTTGCTGCGATTCGGGGTCGGTGGGGTCGTTGTACGCCAAAGCCGCCAAGATTGCCTTGCGGAACGGCGTGGGGTTTTCGCCCTGCTCGGTAAGCAGTCGGTACGCACCCACCAATCGGTCGTCGGGGCGGAGCTTACGCAGTGGCTCGCGGGCGACCCGGGCGATGGGATCGTCCAAGTGCGGGTCTTGAATGCGCTGCAGAATGTCCTGCACGGTTTGGTAATGTTCGGTAGGGTCAAACGGGTGCTGCTTGAGGAACGCTCGGGCGAGGGCATTCGCTCCCTGCACGAACAGTGCGTCGATTTCAGGGTCTTGCAACGCTTGCTGGATGGTTTTGTACCCCTTTTGCGCCCCTAAGTAGGCAATTAGCGCGTGCAAGCCGTTGTGCAGGTAGAGTTTGCGCTGCATGTAAATCTCCAACGGGCGCACGGGTTGCAAGCCGACGATTGGGGGTGGCTCGCCAATCAGTGCGTCGGCGTCAACGGGCAGCTTGCTGTAGCGGTCCACGCGCACGCCAGGCGGGTCACCGGGCAGCTCTGCCACCGCCTGACGCCCGATGATGCAGCGCACGAAGCCCAGGAGGTTCAGCATTTCATGTTCGTCGGGGTTCAGGGTTTGTAGTAGCGCGTCGCGCAGTACCGCGTCGGCGCTTATAGCGTTCTCGCCGAGCAACAGGTTCAGCGGCTTGGAGTTCTGCTGAGCGCGGCGGCGCAGCCCTGCTGCAATTAGTGGCGCAAGCCCCGGCAGCGCGTTCAACCCAACGGCGGTGGAAGCCACATCGGCGCGCGCAAAAGCATCCGCAACAGCGTCTATCTCGGATGTATGCAGGGCAGATACAGGGGCGATGGTCTCGCGCCCGCCGTCTGTCCACTCCAGCCAGCAGGATTTATGCCGATTGAGACTTTCCACCAGATCGGCGCGCGGCTCAACAAACACTATTTCGAAGCCGGAGCGGGCATAGAGCTGGGCGAGGAAACCCCGCCCAATCTTGCCCGCTCCGAATTGCACCGCCAGCAACGCTACACACCCCTTGGGGGTTTAGTTGTCGCCCACCGAGCCGAAGTTGAACAGCACAATCAGCAGGTCGGCGTCATCCACAACGCCGTCGCCGTTCAGGTCGACGTTCGGGTTGTTCGCGCCGAAGCTGAACAGTACCTGCAGCAGGTCGGCATCATCGATTACATTATCCTGATTAATATCGCCATTCACAAGGTTGAACACCAACCCTGACACATCGCTGTTGAGTGACACGCCGCGAATAATGCGTCGCAGGCTGGTGGGCGCACGCACGGCGATGTCCACCAAGCCGCCCATCACCGCGGTGTAAGTTGTGAACTGTCCCGCATTATTGGTGTTGAAGGGGCGCTGCGATTGCAGGTTCTGCGTACCTGCCTGGAATATCTGCATCTGGAACTGCACCAGCGAGAGGTTCTGGCGGTCGAAGTTCACGCGCCCGGAGATGAGGCGCCGCACGGGGGCGTAGTCGGTAATCAGCACGTCGTACCAGCCACCCGCACGACCACCTGCGTAGCTAAAGCCCTCCACGCGGATGAAGTAAATACCCGCAGGTAGGTTGCTCAGCGCCACGCGCGAAGTATAGGGGTTGAATGGGTCGTGCGAATCGTCATCGTTGCTCGCCAGCGGGTTGAACGCCGAGTCGTAGATTGTGACAATCGTATCCGTCGCGCCGAAGGTGCGCACGGTGAGGTTGCCTGCGCCAATCTCGATACGGTAGTGGTCTAAGTCGGTCTGACGATAGCGCAGGAAAGCGTTCGGAATCAGTGTGAAATCGTCGGCGAGGTTGCTCATATCGGTGGCGGTGTTGAAGGTCTCGTTGGTGCTGTCCACCTCGTAAGGGTCAAAATCGCGCGCGGTGCTTCCGTCGAACACGCGCAGGGTGTAGCGAAATCGTGCCAGCAAGCCTGTGCTGGCAATCGAGCGCACCTGCACGAAGTAGACGCCTGCGTTCAGCGAAATCGTGATGCCTGAATCGGCGTTGGTGAACGACGTGTCGCGGTTGCCACGGTTGTTGTTGCCGATTTCGTCATCGTCGTTCTCAGCAATCAGACCGCCGCTGGAGTTAAACAGCGTAATCACCGAGTCCGACGTGCAGTCCACGCGGAACGAGTAAGTTCCCGTCTGTGCCAGCTCGACTCGGTAGATGTCCACATCGCCGTCGGGGTTAATCAGCCCGCGTACAACCTTCATTCGGCGTGTGTTAGTGTTATCGACGCCCACCACTCCGAGGTTCTGGGCAGTTGTGATTGTATTATTGACTTCCGTATCGTTGGCAAAATCGATTACAAGTGGTTGCGCCGCGCCCAACGCGAGCAGCGCACAGAAACACCCGAACAGACTCGCTATTGTCCTCATCATAATAGGCTCCTTTCCCGCGCCTCTATTATAGCACACTTTCGCACTCAGAGGTAGCCTTTCTCGCGCAAACTGGTATAGTTCCCGTCGCCCAGGATCAGGTGGTCGAGCAGTTCGGTACCCAGTAGCTCGCCTGCTTCCTTGAGCCTTCGGGTGATAGCAATATCTTCGGGACTGGGCGTAGGGTCCCCGCTGGGGTGGTTATGCACAGCAATCCAGCTCGCTGCACCCTCGCGTATCACTACGCGGTACACTTCGCGCGGATGCACGAGGCTGCTGTCCAGCGTGCCGATGGAGATAGTCTCGGTGCGCAGCACGCGGTTTTTGGTATCCAGCATCACCGCCAGAAAATGCTCGCGCCTTTCGCTCAGCAGTTGCATGTGCACGAGTTGATACACATCTTCAGGTGAGCGGATTTGGGGGCGTTCGTGGAACTGGCTAATCGCGACACGCCTGCCCAGCTCCATCGCGGCAGCGATTTGCGTGGCTTTCGCTAATCCCATACCCTTAATGTTCGCCAACTCCTGCACGCTGGCGTGCATCACGCCGCGCACACCGCCGAACTTCTGCAGCAGATGCTGAGCTAACTGCAGCGCGGACATCTGCGCTGTGCCGGTGCGCAGTAGTATCGCAAGCAGTTCGTACTCGCGCAGGCTCGATGCTCCCCAGTGCGCCAGCTTCTCGCGCGGTCGTTCTTCAGGCGGCAATTCGCGAATGGTTGTGTAGCGTTGTGGTTCCATCACAGCCACCGTTTGAGCCGCGTGTGCGCGAAATCGAGCAGCGAGTGCGCCGCACCGCCCGCCACCAACCCTATCACCAACGCCCACACCTCGCGCTGGTAGGTGAATATCCAGTCTGTCGCGTGCAGTAGCCAGCTCTGCGGGTCTACCTGCAACGCCAGTCCGATTCGCGCCAGTATCCAGTTCATTCCGAGAATCAGTAGAATCAGTATCCCCACCAGATAAGCCACGCGCATGATGGGTCCCACGCCCAGCCCATGCGAAATCCAGCTGCGGTGGGGCACGAGTTTTTGATAAGGGAGCCAGATGACGCGCAGCGGTCCCCAGCGGCGGTACGCGCTGGATTGCACATCCAAATCGCTGGAGAGCCAGATACCTGAAAAGGTGTAGCTGGCAATCGCCAGCCACGCCAACGGGCGCGCTTCAGGGGGTAGATACATCCCCGTGAGTGGAATCGCTCCCAACGCCGTGCCGATGGTCACCCAGTCGTGAACTTTGCCCGATGGCATTCTAAATGCCCGCTGCCTCCTGCATTTTTTGGATGGCGCGTGATTCGATCTGGCGCACACGCTCCTTGCTCAGCCCCAGCTGCTTGCCAATCTCTTCCAGCGTTTGGGGCGGTTGACCACTTAGCCCGTAGCGCAGGCGGATGACGGTTTTCTCCCGCTCGTTCAGATGCGCCATCAGGCTTTCCCAGTCGACAGCTTGCTCCCACTCCGACTCGGCTTCGGCGGCGATGAGGTCGCCCAGCACGGAGCCGTCGCTATCGTTGATGGGCATCTCCAGCGAGATAGGCTTGGCGACGGCGTGCATCAATTCGCGCACCTGTTCAGGGCTGAGTTTCGCCCGTTGTGCCACCTCGTGTACCGTCGGTTCGCGTCCGAGTTCTTGTTGCAATAGCGCGGCGGTTTGGCGCACCTGTTGCAACGCTTTGGTCATATGTTGGGGCACGCGAATCATCGTGGCTTGCTCTTGCAGCGCGCGGGAGATGGCTTGGCGGATCCACCAGGTGGCGTAGGTAGCGAATCGGCTCCCGCGCTTGGGGTCGAACTGTTGTGCCGCGCGCATCAGCCCCAGATTGCCTTCCTGTATCAGGTCAATCATCGCCAGGCCGCGCCCTGTGTAGTGCTTAGCGACAGACATCACTAGCCGCAGGTTCGCCTGCACCAGCATCTCACGGGCGCGTTCATCGCCTTCAGCGGCGCGGAGGGCGAGGTCGCGCTCCCGTTCGGGGCTGAACAACGGTGCACGCGCCGCCTGCTGCGCCCACCACTGCACTGCGTCCTCCAGCATATCCTGCTCGACCTCCTCGATGAACCGATCCGCTGATTCGGTGGTCTGACGCAACTCGCGCTCGGTGGCTTCGAGTTCGTCCAGCACCCGCAACCCCTGTGTCTCCAAATAGTCCAGCATCTGTTCGATGGCTTCGGGATCCAACGCCATCTCGGGTATCTGTGTCAGCAACGCTTCGATAGTAATATATCCCTGCTCTCGTCCGCTCTCGATTAAGGTTCGCAACTCATCTGAATCCAACCAGTGCTCCATAGCAACGCCTCCGGGTTAGTCTATAGATTCGATACGGATACGCCAGTATTCCTGCAACTTTTCGGCGTTTTGGAGGCTGGATTCGCCTGTTGTGATTTGGGCGGCGATTTGACGGCGTTTGCGCCGCAGGGCGTACTCCTTAAGCCGCTGGATGCAGCCCAACGCCCATTGAGGGGTCATCGGGGGCGATTCTTGTATCTGCAGCGCAGTGAGCAAGCCACGCAGCGACTCATCCTCGATTTGCTCCAGCAATTCGTTGGGCTTGTAATGGCAAGGCGGTTGGGGCAGCGCGAGTAGTTTTTGGGCTAATTCGGCGTGCAGCGGAATTTGCCACTCGATTTCGGGGAGGTGTTCCCAAGCGACCGCAGCGGAATCGGAGCGCAGGGTAGCCCGTAGCACCTCGCTTTCCGCCTGAAAGACGGCTTTCGGAATGGTTAGTCGTGATGGGGCAGGGGTGGTCTCAGCTTCGGTTTGGAGTGTGGCAGCGGGGCGGGCACGGCGGGCACGTTGCTGACGCTGACGCAGCTCCTGTTGCAGCGCCTGTAGCGCCGCCTGCGGGCTGGTGAGGTAGGCGGGCGTCAATGGCGCGAGTCGCTCCAAGCACGCCACGCGGTCTAACTCGCTGGGTAGGCTGATTACCCAGCTCAGCCCGCGCTCTACAATCTGTGCTTTCAAAGCAGGCTCCAGCTCCAGCGGGTTGCGCTCACCTGCCAGTTCGCGAAATAGCTGCTCAACTCCGAAGAGAGCCATCGGAGTGGCAGCTTCGAGGGTGCGCTGCAACGCCTCTGCGCCCTGCGCTCGTAGCAAGCTGTCGGGGTCTTCGCCCTGTGGGAGGCTGACTACCAGCGTTGGGATGCCTGCCCCCAATAGTGCTTCGCCTGCCCGCAACGCTGCGCGGATGCCTGCGCTATCAGAGTCGAACATTAGGTACACGCGCTCCGCCAGTCGCTTTAGCCGTGCGGCGTGGTCTTCGGTGAACGCCGTGCCCAGCGTCGCGAGGCTATGTGCGAAACCATATTGGTGTAGCATAATCAAGTCCAAGTAGCCCTCCACGATAATTGCTGCACGCTGCTGCAGAATCGCGCCCCGCGCCTTGTGCCAGCCATAGAAAGTGTTGCGCTTCTCAAACAGGGGCGTTTCGGGACTGTTGAGATATTTGGGTTCATCGCTGCCCATCGTGCGTGCGCCGAACGCCACCGCGCGCCCCGAAGCGTCGTGAATCGGGAACGTAATCCGGTTGCGGAAGCGGTCGTAGTAGCCGCTGCCATCCTCACGGGCTTTGAGCAGCCCCGCCATCTCAGCGTCCTCAAGGCTGAAGTTGTGCTTTTGCAGGAACCGCAGCAAGTAGTCCCAGCCATCGGGCGCGTACCCGAGTTCGAACGCTTCTACGGTTTCGGGGGTCAGCCCGCGTTTGATGAGGTACTCCTGCGCCGCGGGCGTGCGTTTGAGGGCTTGTCGATAGAAAAAATTCGCCGCAAACACAATTTTGCGCAGGCGGTCGCGCTCGTCGGGGGCTTCTTGGGGCAGCGAGTCGGTGCGGAGTTCAATCCCCGCGCGTTCGGCTAAGCGGCGCATCGCCTCGCGGAACGACAGTCCCTCAATGCGCATCAGGAAGCCGAACACATCGCCCGACGCGCCGCAGCCGAAGCAATGGAACCGATTCAGCTCAGGGCTAACGTGAAACGAAGGCGTCTTTTCAGTGTGGAACGGGCAGAGTCCCTTGAAATTTTTCCCTGCCCGTTCCAGTTTCACATATTGAGAGACCAGCTCAACGATATCGATACGGTCTCGGATTTCCTCGCGCAGGTCGCGCAAGAGGGTTCGCCTCCTTATAGATTCGGTGGGGGCAGCTCGCCTGGACCGCCGAGTCCACCACCGCCGATTGCGCCGCCGCCGCGTCCGGGTCGTCCGCCGGGTGCCATACCACTGCCCGGTCCTTGCATGCCACCGCCTCCGCCGCCCAGCCCAGTGAAGCCTGCGCCGAGCGTCGGGATACCCGCCGCCACGAAGATGCCCGTCACGCGGTTCGTGCGCGCCTCTAACTGGAACGCAACGCCGAGCTTATTGTAGCGGATGACGAAAATCTCGCCACCGAAGACATGCTCATCGGGTTGACCGTAGGCGGTGATGATTTTGCTATACGGGTCACCTAGCCCGATGCCGCGGGTGGTACGCACTTTGGGGTCAGGGCGTCGCCCATATGCACTGATTTGCACCACGCGCCCGTCCTTGTTGAACTGGAATAGGTAGGTGGAGCCGCCCTTCACACGGTAGACATAGACGATTTCGTTTTCAATTCGGGTTTGCCCCTGTCCACCGCCGAAGTCGCCGCCACGCGGAGGTGTTCCAGGCGGAGCGAAACCGCCCTGCTCGCCGCCTTGTCCGAAACCGCCCTGTCCGAAGCCGCCTTGACCGCCGCCCTGCCGCTGACCCGCACCCTCAATCTCCGTGATGGAGACCTGAGTATTGGTGACCATCGTCGGGTTGCCGAAGGTGCGAACCACCTGAGTCACCGGGGTGAACACGCGCACGCCCAGCAACGCCACCTCCGGGCGCGGACGCGCCTGTGCTGTCAAGCCAACCACCAACACGGCTGCGCCCGCAACCGCCAAACCGAAATGCCACGCTTTCTGCATTCTATCGTCGCCTCCTCAGTCTCAATTCGGTATACTGATTCGCGTTGGCGGCGGCGACTCCTGCCGCGTTTGCGCCAACATCCCCTATATTATAGACGATGACGGACAGAAAAAGTGCTTGGGCGAAAGGGTTGCGCGTGCTGACGCTGCTGATTGCGCTGGCACTGATTTATTACTGGTTCTGGCATCTGCCGGCACAGCAGCCCGCGCCGTCTATTCAGATTGAGTTCACGCCATGAAAATTGCACTGATAGGATTCCCTCTAAGTGGACGCACAACTTTGTTTGACGCGCTATCGGGTGGGCACGCGCGCGATGGCGTCGCGAGCATCCCGATTCCTGACCCGCGCTTTGAAGCGTTGGCGCAGCAGGCGGGCGCGAAGAAAATCACTCCTGCCGCTTTCGAATGGCGCGACGACCTGCCCGATTTCAATCCCGAAAAGCCTGAAACCGTGCGCCAGCCACTCAGTCTCGCGCGTCAATCCGACGCGCTGGTGTGCGTGCTACGCGCGTTCGATACCCCCTACGCACCCTATCACACCACGATTGACCCCGCACGCGACCTGAACTTCTGGCTGGACGAGTTCACCCTCTCCGATTTGCAGGTGATCGAGAACCGCCTCGAACGCCTTACGAAACTATTTCAGTCGCACAAAGAGTCGCCCGCCGACCGCGCCGAGCATGCGCTGCTGGAACGCATGCACCGCGCGATGAACGCAGGCGAATCGCTAAGCGCGTTCGAGATTCCACACGACCTGGAGCCGCGCATGCGCGGGTTCGGCTTCCTGTCGCGCAAGCCGATGGTGGTGGTCGCCAACATCGGCGAGAGCATGCTGGGCAACGAGGCGCAATCGGAACTAATTCAACGCCTGCAATCCCTGTGCGACGAGCGCGGATTGCCTTTGATAACCCTCTGCGCCACTTTCGAGCGCGATCTGCGTCAGCTGCCCGAAGCCGAGCAAGCCGAGTTTCTGCAAATAATGGGCGTCGCCGAGCCTGCCTTACCCAAACTCGTGCGCATGGTCTACGAACGGCTGAACCTGCAGGTGTTCTACACGATTGGCGACGACTCGCGTGCGTGGCTGTTGCCTAAAGGCGGCACGGCCATCGACGCCGCCGCCACGATTCACTCCGACCTTGCGCGGGGCTTCATTCGCGCTGAAGTGTGCCACGCCGACGAGGTGCTTGCTGCTGGCGGCTGGAAAGCCGCCCAGAAAGCGAACAAGGTGCAACTCGTGGGCAAGGACTACGTGATGCGCGACGGCGAGGTGGTGTATATTCGGTTTAATGTGTAGGTTCTCCCTGAAGGCAGGAATTGTTGACTGAGCATCGTATCTTTCTTATAGGTTCGCATCGCCCGAAACAGGGCTATGAACATCTCAGCAGAGACGCTGAACTGGCTGGAACGGTGCTTCGCACGCGCTGTGCATTTCTTTCGCAGGAAAGGACTCTCGGAACCCGACGCGGAAGACTGTGCGGCAGAGGTGCGCTTGCGGCTGCTTTAGGGTAATATTTCTCGTGGCACTACGTAGAGGCGGTCGCGATGGAGACACTTTTCCGCTATCTGAGGTGTGATGTAGATGCTGAAGTCGCTGCGCGTCTACGGGAATCCGTTCGGGTCGCTCTTCGGATGGGGCATCCCGAACTACTTCAACTATACACAACACCGCAGATATTGAGGTTGACCTATTAAGTGGAAAAGTTTCTCTGTGGTCTTGTGTGGAAGAGTCTTCTCAGATAGAGACTGATGTCTTTCAGTTCATAGCATTTCTTACCTTCATAGTCAAGTTGAACAAAGCTTCGTACACTACTTTCGCGATTGCTTATCCGAAGCAACTGTTGCGTTAGGTGCGTCTAATGTTAGAAAATTGGTGTGGAGGTCTGGTTCTCCCGCTATTGCCCATATGTTTGACTTATTCGGACTGATATTTGTGTTGGAGTCTATGAAAAAAGTAGAGACTTATTGTTGTAATGTCTTTTCGGGCGATATTCCGAAAAACTGCTTAGAAGTTAGCTTGTTCGATCTTGATGAGAAATGCACACTACCTGAATGGATGACCATCTCCCAGCACAACGCGAACGAGTTAGAAACAATACTGAGGAAAAGATTGCACATATAGCACTGACAGAAGCGTGTTATCATCGCCTTTTTCTGGTGCGTGGCAATCAAATACTCAGTGCTTTAGAGCAAATGATTGCAGCGGGTGGTGAACTGCGATGATGACCGAAGCCGAACTGATGGAAGTTGTCCGTGAGATGATACCGCAGGCGATAGACGAACTCTACCTCTTGACTTATGCCCCTGACCGTGCCGCCTTGTTCGCCCCCGAAATGGGTTATCCCCTTCATTCTCCTTTTTGCGGCGCGTCTTCAGTAGGCGTGGGCAGTTTGCCGTTGTCCAATCCAGCGAGTCGGCGGGCGCGTTGGAGCTCGGCGCGGTCGTAGCTGTCCAGGTCGCCTGCCTGCTGGTAGGCTCTGTCGGCGGCGTGGGGTTCGTCGAGCAATCCGTACACATCGCCCAGCAGCGTGAGGTAGAGCGCGCTGTTCGGCTTCAGGTTCAAGGCGCGTTGGAAGCACTTGAGGGCTTGCAGGAACTGCTCGTTCTCGATGCACAAGAGCCCATAGCGGAAGTGGTAGTAGTCGTCTTCGGGGTTGAGCAGGGTGGCGATTTCCATCTCCTGCATCGCCTCTTGCACCTCGCCCACTTGCTCCAGCAGGTCGGCGAGCCAGAATCGGTAGAAGCCGTTGCTCGGTTCGTGGTTCACGGCGGCGCGCCCTGCCTCCACCGCTTTAGCGTACTGTTGCCCCATCGCCAGCGCTTCGGCGTATTTGAACTGCACGAAAGCGTTGTCCGCGCCGTAGTCGATAGCGCGTTTGAAGTGGGCAATCGCGGCGTCGTAGCGCCCGTAGCGTCGGTAGATTTCGCCCAGCGCGAAGTAGGGTTCGGGGTCGCGTGGGTTCATCTTGCGGGCGCGCTGATAGTAGGCTAAGGCGCGGGCGGGCTGGTCGGCGTAGGCGTAGGCGTCGCCGAGTTGGATATACCGTTCACTGTTCTCGCCGTCCATTCGGATCGCGAGTTTGTAGTAGCGGAACGCCTCATCGAACTCGCCCTGACGCAACGCCGCGTCGCCCCGTCGCCGCGCCTCCTCCGCCGTCGCTGGCTGGCGCAACCTATCCACACGCGACTCTTGCGGTTCCGATTCCAGACCCTCGCGGATAAACGAGAACGAATCGCCCATCGCCATCACGGGTATTATACCACAGGGGTTGCCTGCAATCCCCCGTGTAGACCGCAGCGGTCAGGAGGCTCCGCATGGCTCGGAAAATCGAACGAATCGTCTGGCACACCGCTGCGCATGGGCGCGACGGGCAAGCGTTTGACACCACCGCCACGCAGATTGACCAGTGGCATCGTGAACGTGGCTGGAGCGAAATTGGCTACAACGTGGTCATCCGCTTCGATGGAACCCTCGAGAAGGGACGCGACCCGCGTAAAGTTCCTGCAGGCGTCGCGGGTATTAACGAGACCACCTACCACATTTGCTTTTCAGGACACGGCGACATCGCCCCGCTCACGCCACAGCAGCTGGAAAGCGGGATTCAGCACACCATCGAGATGCTCCAGAACTACAAACTCACCGAGAAATTCCTGAACGAACCCGACGGCTTAGTCGTGATGGGGCATCGCGAGGTGAACGAGCTGGTGAGGCGCGGCTTCGCTCCCACGCCCACCAGTAAAACCTGCCCTGGTAGGCTGGTGGATATGAACCAAGTGCGCCTGCTGATACATCGGCGACTTGCGCCTGCGCTGCAGGCTGCTTACGAGTACAACGCGCAGGCGGCGGGCGAGTTGTTCGCGGGGCTGAAGCAGGTCTACAGCGCAGCTGCGAGGCTCAAACTGCCAGAGGAGGCGATGCGGTTCCTAAACCAGTTCCGCAAACAGCCCGAAGTGGACGCCGTGATTGAGCGTTGGCGCAGGGAGAGCAGTTAGCTGCGCAGCTGCTCCGCGACCAGTTGTGGGGTTTGGGCAAGTGCGTCGGCGAGCTTTTCGGGCTGCTTGCCACCTGCCTGCGCGAAGTCGGGTCGCCCCCCGCCAGAACCGCCTACCTGCTGTGCAATCTGCCGAATCAGATTCCCTGCGTGCAATCCGCGTGCGATATAATCGGGGGCGATCTTGACCACCAGTACCACTTTGCCGTCCTGCGTTGCCCCCAGCGCCGCCACGCCCACCCCTTTCTGAATCAGGCGGTCGGCGATTGCGCCCAGCGATTTAGCGTCTACACCCTGCAGTGCCTGCGCCGCCACCTGCACGCCGTTCACCTCTATGGGGGTAATCTGATCGATGGCTTGCGCTGCGGTGCGCTGCTTCAGTTGCTCCAGTTCGGCTTCCAGCGCGTCTATCTGGTGTTGTAGGCGTTCGACGGCGCGTGGCAGCTCGGGCACAGGCGTTTGCAATCGTTCGGCGGCTTCGCGGATGGCGTGTTCGCGCTCGCGCAGCCACTGGTACAGTGCACGCCCCGTGAGCGCCTCGATGCGTCGCACCCCTGCTGCCACACTGCCCTCGTGCACTATCTTGAAAAGCCCTGCCTCCACCGTGCTGCGCAGGTGCGTGCCGCCGCACAGCTCCAGCGAGAAGCCCGGAATCTCAACCATGCGCACGCGCTCACCGTACTTCTCGCCGAACAGCATCATCGCGCCGCGCCGACGCGCCTCGTCGATAGGCACATCGTTGTAGATGCGCACCTCCAGCTCCTGCAGCAACTTTTCGTTCACCAGCGACTCGATGCGCTCCAGCTCGTCGGGTGCCACTGCACGCGGATGGGTGAAGTCGAAGCGCAGTCGGTCGGGCGCGACCAGCGAGCCTGCCTGCGCCACATGGGTTCCGAGTACCTGACGGAGTGCAGCGTGCAGCAAGTGCGTCGCTGTATGGTTGCGCTGGATATCGAGGCGGCGTTCCGCGTCCACCCTCGCCTGTACAAGCTCACCCAGTCGCAGCGTTCCTTCCAGTACTTTCGCGTGGTGGAAGTAGTACTCATTCGCTTTTTGGGTGTCCAGTACCTGCGCGCGCCCACTCTGCCACTCAATCACGCCCGTGTCGCCCACCTGTCCACCCGATTCGGCATAGAAGGGCGTGCGGTTCAGCACGATCTCGACCGTTTCGCCCGCGTGCGCTTCGGGAATCAGGTTGCCCTCGCGCACGAGTCCGACCACCTGCGCCTCCGCTTCTAACTGTTCATAACCGATGAACTGTGTTGGGACGGTTTGCTGTGCGAGTTCCGTGAGCGCCGCGCCCGTCTGAACGAACAATTTCTCGGAGATGCCGCTCGCCTCGCGTGCACGTTGGCGCTGCGCTTCCAACGCATTCTCAAAGCCCTGCATATCGACGGTGATTCCGCGCTCACTGGCGATCTCTTGGGTTAGCTCCAGCGGGAAGCCATAGGTGTCGTACAGCATAAACACGCGCTCGCCCGACAGTTGCTTACTCTGTTGAGTGTCGGGTTCGGCAAGCATCTCTTCCAGCCTTGCTAAGCCTGCCTGCACTGTGTGTCGGAACCGTTCCTCCTCGTAGCGTAGGGTGGTCTGGATATACTCTTGCCGTTGTATGATTTCAGGATATTGGTCGCCCAGTGCCTCAGTTACAGCGGGCACAAGGTCGGCGAAAAACGGTTTCTCGAAGCCCAGCACACGCTGTCCCCTGAGTATCGCGCGTCGGATGATGCGTCGCAGCACGTAGCCGCGCCCCTCATTTTGGGGGATTACGCCGTCGGCGATGGTGAAGGTCGCCGTGCGGATATGGTCGGCGATAAGCCGAATCGCGGTATCGGTCGGCTCGCCCTGTTTGTAGCGCACGCCCGCCAGTTCCTCGATTCGCTTCACGATGGGGGCGAACACATCGGTTTCGAACGGGCTGTCGAAGCCCATCAGCACGGCAGCGGTGCGCTCCAGCCCCATGCCTGTGTCGATATTCTTTTTGGGCAGCGGTGTGAGTTTCGGCTTGCCGTTCTCCTCGCTGCGCTCGTACTGCATAAACACAAGGTTCCAGATCTCCAGCCACCGCCCGCAGTCGCACGCAGGACCGCAGTCGGGGTTCTCGCAGCCCGTCTCGATGCGCGTGTCGTAGAAAATCTCGGAACAGGGTCCACAGGGACCGTTGGGACCTTCGCTGATTGCGTTCGCGGGCCAGAAGTTGCTCTTTTCACCAAGTCGCCAGATGCGGTTTTCTGGAATGCCCACTACGCGGTTCCACACCTCGAATGCTTCATCGTCGTCTTGGAACACAGTGAACTGTAGGCGGTCGGTATCCACCTTGAGCCGCTCGGTGAGGAACTCCCATGCGAACAGAATCGCCTCGCGCTTGAAGTAGTCGCCGAAGCTGAAGTTGCCCAGCATTTCAAAGAAGGTCAGGTGCGACAGGTCGCCCACCGACTCGATATCGGTGGTGCGCAGGCACTTTTGGACGGTTGTGACGCGCGTGGCGGGCGGTTGGGCAACGCCCAAAAAGTAGGGCTTGAACTGCACCATGCCCGCGCTGGTAAACAGCAGCGACGGGTCTTTGGGCACGAGGCTGTCGGAGGGCAGCAGCAAGTGCCCTTTTTCCTGAAAGTAGCCCAGAAAAGCTTGTCTCAGCGCACGCGCGTTCCAGTGCATCGGTTCCTGCTCCTACGATGGGATTGTGGCGATAAGAGTATACCTTGCTGGATAAGTGGTTCTAAACCGAAACCTTCCAAGTAGAGTAGGGAATTACGTATTTCCGCCTTGCGCTGCATCGTCCCGCGCGTTGAGCCTCGCTGAGGAGTGCGGACGACCCAGCAGCAAAAAGATGTTATGCTCGCCGTAATGCTAAGTCAATTTCCATCAGGTGTGCACTGTTGAATCGCCTCTTCAGTTTCCAGATAGACGCACTCTTCCACCCGTGCAACATAGCCCCCCGGCAAAGCACGGTTCAGCGGACAATGCAACGCGCTAATCAGCAGGTCGTGCACGCCGCCCCACAGTATCGGGTCTTCATGCAGGGGTTCAAGCATGGAAAAGGATCGCCGTAAAGACCGCCGCAGGCACTATACCTTCAGCTCAATCACGGAGGGCGACCAGCCGAGTTCGCAGAGTTTTTGGAGGTAGTCGTCGGGCGTAAGGGTTTCCGGTCGACGCCCCGTGAGCGCGACAATCACGCCTTCCATCACATTCGTGGCGAAGGTCTCGCCTTCAATTACGGGTGTGGTGGTAATCACGCGCGCTGCGCCCGCCTCGCGCAAAAACTCGATATCCGCCTTGCGCACTGTGTTGGTGATTACGGTTTTGTTGGGAATCTGGTCGGGCATATATTTGCGAATGTAGTGCCAGTCGCCTGCAATCACATCGGCTTCGTGGAAGAGATGTTCGGCGCGGGGTGTGCGCTTCTCCTGCTTCTCGCCGGTGGGATAGAACCACTGGAAAGGCAGTTGCGTGATGATGGGCAGCAGCAGCCTGCCGAGAATCTCCACCGTGCGATAGGAGCGGATGGGCAGGGTCAAACCGACAGCAAACACTAAATCGCCGTAAATCACGCGCTTGGCGAGCCGCGCCAGTTCCTGTGCCATGCCGAAACGGTCCACCGCTGCGACCAGCAGCACGGTACATTGCGCGAAGTCTATCACGCGATGCTCTTGTATCCAGCGTAGTGCCTCGCGCTCTAAGGTGTTTTTCAGCCCACTGCCATCCACCACAGGCGTCTGCTGAGCGACAGCAACAAGTTTCTGAATCGAGCGGAAGGTGTAGCGCCGATTGCCCACCCAGATGTGCAAGTCCGCGCCGCCGATGCCCAGCGCATCCACTTTGCCGTCCAGCTCGGCGAACATCCGCTGAAAGCGTTGCAGGTCGCCGTCCGTGCCGACGCGTTCGATTAGGAACGGCTCGCCTGCTATCATCACCTCGCTGCGCTTATCGCGCTTGGAGGAGCCTAAGCTCACCGAGACGATGTGTTTCACCGATAGTTCTGGAACAACTCGCTGACCGACTCGTCGTGGTGGATGCGCTTGATTGCCTCACCGAGCAGGGGCGCGACGGACAGGCGCACGAGTTTGTCGAACTGCTTATGCGGCGGCAGCGGGATTGTATCTGTGCAGATGACCTTTTGGATGGGCGATTCGGCGAGCCGTTGCGCCGCGTTGCCCGAAAACACGGGGTGCGTACACGCAGCAATCACGCTTGTTGCGCCGCGCTTGAGCAACGCCTCCGCGCCCTGCACCACCGAGCCACCCGTGTCGATCATATCGTCAATCATAATTGCGATACGCCCTTGTACATCGCCGATGATTTCCATCACTTCCACTTTGTTCGGTTCGGGGCGACGCTTGGCGATAATGGCGAGGGGTGCATCCAACGCCTCTGCCAGCGAGCGGGCGCGCGGCACGCCCGCCACATCGGGCGAAACCACCACGATGTTCTGCTCGTGGTAGCCCTGCGCAATCAAATACTCGGCGATAATCGGTCCCGCGTACAGGTGGTCTACTGGGATGTCGAAAAAGCCCTGAATCTGCTCGGCGTGTAAGTCGACGGCAATCACGCGCGTTGCGCCTGCTTCAGTAATCAGGTCTGCCACGAGGCGTGCGGTAATCGGCTCGCGCGGCTTGATTTTTTTGTCTTGGCGGGCGTAGCCGTAGTAGGGGATGACCGCCGTGATACGCCGCGCCGACGCCCGTCGGAAGGCGTCCAGCAGCACGAGTAGCTCCATCAGATTATCATTCACGGGCGCGCAGGTGGATTGCACCACGAACACGTCCATCCCACGCGCGCTTTCGAGGACTTGCACGCGCACCTCGCCGTCGGAGAAGCGGGTGCAAATCATCTGCCCCAGCGGTCGCCCTAAGTAGCTCGCGATTTTCTCTGCCAGTTCAGGGTTGGCGTTGCCACCAAACAAGAGAATCTCCTGCCCGTTATCCATCGTTGGTTCCTCCCGCGCCTTTTTTAGATTCGCGTCGTTGGCGTACCCATCCTGCTTTAATAGTTTGGTAGCTGCGGGCAATTGCCAGCGATTCGGGGGGCACATCCTGGTTAATCGGGCTGCCCGCCGCGATATACGCGCCGTCGCCAATCGTCACGGGCGCAATCAGCGTGGCGTGCGACCCCACGAACACGCCGTCGCCTATCACCGTGCGGTGCTTGCGCTCGCCGTCGTAGTTGCAGGTGATTGTCCCAGCGCCGATGTTCGTACCCTTGCCAATCGTGGCGTCGCCCAGGTAGGTCAGGTGCAAAACTTTCGTACCCTCGCCGATTTCCACATTCTTAATTTCCACGAAATCGCCCACGCGCACGCCATTATGCAGCACAGTTCCAGGGCGAACATGCGCGAAGGGACCTACCGACACATCCGTGTGAATCCGCGCCTGAATAATGTGGGAACGGAACAGATGGCAGTTATCGCCTACCGTGCAATCTTGTAGGTACAAATCGGGTCCCAGCATGCAGTTTTCGCCGATGGTGGTGTTCCCGCGCAGGTGGGTGTTGGGTTCAATCACGGTGTCGCGCCCGATTTGCACAGTCGGCTCGATGTAGGTGGTGGCGGGGTCTACTATTGTAATGCCTTCTAAGCACAGTTGTTTAAGAATGCGCATACGCAGAGTATTGTTTACTTGCGCAAGTTCCCAGCGGGTGTTTACGCCCAGTAGCAGTGTCGGGTCGGGCGATTGCCAAGCGACCACGCGCGCCCCCTGACTGGCTAATATCCCAATTACATCGGTCAAGTAGTATTCGCCTTGCGCGTTCTGATTGCTCAAGCGGGGCAGGGCGTCGCGTAGCACATCCGCGCGGAAGCAGTAGAACGAGGTGCAAACTTCGCGAATCGCTTTCTGTTCGGGCGAGGCATCTTTCTCTTCCACGATGCCGACCACATTTCCCATCGCATTGCGCAGGATACGCCCGTAGCCCGTGGGGTCGTCCAGTAGGGCAGTGGCTAACACGCAAGCGGCGTCGGTCTGCAGGGCGGCTTCGTAAAGCGACTGGAACACTTCGGGGGTGACCAGTGGCGAGTCGCCAGCGGCGATGAGTACATATTCAGCATCACTGGGGAGGTGCGGCACAGCCTGCATGACGGCGTGCCCAGTGCCGAGTTGCTGGGTTTGCAGGGCATATAGGTATTGCTCGCCCAGTGCGCTTTTCACTTCCTCCGCGCCGTGCCCCACTACCACGATAATCGGCTTCGCGCCTGCCTGTTCTAAGGCACGCAGCACGTAACGGGTGAGGGGTTGCCCCAGTAGCGGGGTAATCGCTTTGGGGCGCTCCGATTTCATGCGGGTACCTTTGCCCGCCGCCATCACAATCGCCGTGAGTGTCGAAGCCATATGATTCGCCTCCCGAACCGCGGCGGAGTGGATTATACCTTAGGATTGGTTCATACTCGAGCGCTTGACACTCAGGAATCTCGGTAGGAGCTTTGCCCTACGGACGCTGCTGAAGCATCGCGTGGGTATTCGCCCGCCGCTTCAGCACGGCGTACAAGGCAAAGCCTATCCCCATCAACACCGCTGCCACTAGATGCCCGTAGGTGAAGATACCGAGCGCAAGCAGCGAGGTTGCCCCTGCACGGAAGAACTCATTAATAAACCGATACAGCCCGTGCAGCACTAGAAACGCTGCGAACAGCTGCCCCTCGAACTGACGGCGCGACGCCCAATAGGATAGCCCTGCGAAGATGAGTAGGTTCATCAGCGTTGCGTAGAGTTGGGTTGGGTGGACGGCACGTTCATGCCCGGGAAACAGCGCGCCCCACGGTAGGTCGGTGGGCGCGCCATAGCAGCAGCCTGCGCCGAAGCAGCCGATACGGGCAATCGCGTAGCCCAGCGCCAGCGACGGCGCGGCTAAATCGCCCAGCTGCCAAATGGGTATCCGACGCTTGCGAATGAGGTAAATCGCCGTTGCAATCGCCAGCCCAAAGCCGCCAAAGTAGGACATTCCCCCTTCCCACACACGGAAAATGCTCAGCGGGTCGGAGGCGTATTTTGACCAGTAGGTGATGACGAACGCCAGACGCCCGCCCACAATGCCCAGCGCAACGCTCCAGAACGCCACATCCAGCACGTCGTCGGGCTTGACGCCGTAGCGCGGCGCGAGACGCAACGCCCGCCACACGGCAAGCCAGATACCTACCATCCACATGAAGCCGTAGGTATACAGCGTGAACGGTCCGATTTTGATGAGTTCCGGTCTCATCGCGGCGGTTCCTCAGTCGCGCTAACGGGTTCTGCCTCGCGCGCACCCCAAAACTGCAACACCATTAGCCCAAGCAGCGAGCAGGTAATCGCCATGTCCGCCACATTAAACACGGGCCACACCACGAAATCGAACATATCCACCACGTACCCCAATCGCACGCGGTCGATGAAGTTGCCCAGCGCGCCGCCCAGTAGTAGCCCCGTCAGTAATTGCACTGCTCGGGTAGGCTTGTGCTGATGGTGATACCAAATCAGCCCGCCCGCTACCGCCAGCGTGAGCGGAATGGTCAGCCAGCCGCGCCCCTCCAGCATGCCGAACGCAATCCCCGTATTGTGCGTCAACGTGAGGTAGAAATAGGGAGGTAGCACAGGCAAAGACTGATCTACATTCAGGCTTGCCGCCGCCCAGAGCTTGGTGAGCTGGTCTATGATGAACACCGTAATCGCCACGCGCCAGAACATCTCGCTATAAGGATACCTGAGGAGGCAGGAATCGGGGCGTTGGGGGCATACTGTAGTTCATGTGGCAGTGTCGGAGGTACGGGCGGAGGCGTCTGCGTCGCGCGGGTGGTTTGACGGGCTGATGTTTTGGGGGGTGATGTACCGTCGTGCGCCCGTGACCAAGCTACTGCTGGGCAGCTGGCTGTTCGCACTGGGCGCGGGTGTACTGGGCGTGCTGCTGATGCCGCTTTTGATCAACTACAAAGGAGGCGCGGGGCTGCACGCACTACTGGGCTGGCTTGCACTGATACACTTGCTGGCGCGCGGCTGGGTGGAACGACGTCTGCCCGACCCATCGTTTGCCCACGACCTGCGCACGGGCAACTTCGAGCAGCTACGCCTGACGCCTCACACGGCGCACACGCTACTTATACAAAGAGGCTTGCCCGATTTGCTGTTCCGCGCCCTGATGATGATCCTATGGCTGCCCCTGTACACCCTTGTTGCCCGCGTGTTGGGGCTGACCCTCGGGGATGCGCTCACGCTGTGGACGCTGTTCAGCTTCGCGAACTACTTCGTGTTGGGATTGGTCTCACTGGCGTTGCTGGTGTCGGCGTGGGAGGGTGTTGTACTTGTGCTGGGGGTGGGGCTGCTCGGATATGCGTTTTTGCTGGACGGTGGGCGCACGCGCACAGCGATCTCTAATAGCGGACTATTCGGCGTGATGATTGCCCTGCCAATTCTGGGGCGCGTACTGATGCCGCAGCATCTGATTGCGGTGTTGCCCGACTTACGGGGCTTCGCACTGCTGTGGCTGCTGATAGAGGCATTGCGATTTGAACGCACCGCGCGCTGGGTGAACGCGTCGTCGGGCGCGTGGCGTGGGTTTTTCCTGCTGCCGAGCCTTGCACTGGCTGCACTGGGGGGGCTGATGGCGTTACGTGCAGGCGAGGCGCAGGGCTACTTCGGCGGGGCACTCACGCAGTATGGCGCAATCGGCGTGATGGCGTCGGTGAGCTTTGTGAGCATCCTGCTGCTCACGCTGCGCCGTCAGGCAGAGGCAGTAGTGCAGCCGTTGCGTGTGCATCTGATGGAGATGGGGCTGCTGCGCCTGTTAGGGCTGTTGATTCTCGGCGTTGCGATTGCTGGGTGGGGCTTGCCGACGGGTACTATGGCGTTTTGGGGCGTGTTGATGTGGATAAGCGCGGTGGAGTGGTTGGGCGGTGCGCTGTTTCGGCGGTTGATGCAGCGGGCGCACAGCCGCGCTCCTGCGTGGGCGTATGGCGGGCTGCTGTTGGGAATTGTGCCTGCACTGGTTTTCTACATCGCGCCGCAGTGGGCTACGCTGGGCGCACTGAGTCCGATCTTCGCGCTCACGATGGCGTCCGATGCGTGGAGTGCGACGCGGGTGTCGGTTCAGCCCCCGCTGTGGCTGTGTGCGGCGATGCCTGTCGTGCGGTATGGGGTGGTGTTGGGCGTGCTGGCGTTGGGGGCGACGGTAGGGCGTGCTGCGTTGCCTCGTCGTGCGCCTGTCACCCTGCGCTGGCTGGCGTTGCCGCTGCTCTATCCGATACTGGACTGGTTGGTGCAGCAACGCATGCAGAATCCTGTCGCACGCCTAACGACTTTTGAGCGTCAGCCGCCCTTCGCGCCAATCTTGGGCGTCGCTGCCTTCGCTCTCTTCGCGCTGGATAGTGCGGGCAGCGACTGGCAGCTGTTTCTGCTGATACCAATGGGTATTTTCTTGTGGCTATGGGGGTACCATTCCACGGGCAAGCGTGTGCGCCGCTGGCTCGATTCGGGTGAACTCAGCAGCGCATTTCTGGCGGGTCTGGCACCACAGCAGCTGTTCTGGGGCTGGGTGTATGGCGCGTGGCATCAGCAGGGGCGAGCGCTGCTGGCGGCGTTCAGTGGCGCGATGCTGGGTTGGCTGGTTCGCGCGGCGTTCTCGGCATCGTCGTTCAGTATGGGTATGGGCGTCGCTTGGCTAACCTTCGTGTTTGGCATTGGCGTTGGGCTTCAGATAGTCTATGTTGTGCTTTGGTCATGCGCGTGGCTGATTGCTGCGCCCGCTGCCATCCGTGACCAGCTAACCGCTCCGCAAGCCACCGCGCCCCTGCTTACACCCCGCGCGGTGATTCAGTCGGCGTTCTTCAGCGTAGTCGCGTGCTGCGCGCCGCTTGCGCCATTCCTGCTAATTGGCTTGCCCATTTACGCCTCGCAAAGCATCATAGCCCTGCACAAACTCGCCCGTGCACCTGGGGAACTTAAACGCTGATATGGAATATCTTATTATAAGAGGTGGTTCAGACGATGCTCAACCGAGACCTATCGTTGCAGCAGCTGTTTGGGGATCTGGTGGAACGCGCATTCGCGCTTTCGTTGCGCTGGGATGACCGGCAGGTGATGGGCTACTTGACGAACCTGCTGACCGAGTTCGCGCACATCGACAGCCTGTACCGCCTGCGCGATTTGAGTGGACGACCGCTGCAGGAGGTCGCCGAGATGCTCTATTACGCCGACATTCGGCTGGGCGCGCAGTCATTCTATCAGGAGCGCGAGGTACATCGACATATTGGGGACTTCACGCTGTTTTGGGCGGGCGTCTATCCGGAGGCGCTGCCCAAGCTGCGCGCCTCGCTGCGCAAAGACCATCTGATCGACTATGTGAAGCAGGGCAAGGAGTCGTACCGCCTTGTGTCGCTGTTTGATATTGGCGAGTGGCGCGAGGAAGCCCCGATGTTCCGCCGCCTTTCGGAACACTTCGAGGTGGCGATGCAGGGGCTGCACGCTGTGCGCCACATGTGGGAGCAGATGGCACAGGAGAGTTTTCAGCGATTCCGCAAGGGCGTCGAGGGCTGGTAAGGAACGCCTTACAGAGATAAATCTTTCTCAAAACCCAATACCCCTGTTGTTTATGCTATAATAGGGGTGGAGATATGACTATGCGACAGCGCGGAGGATTTACCCTGATCGAACTCTTGGTTGTGATTGCAATCATCGCTATTCTGGCGGCGATTCTATTCCCTGTCTTTGCCCAGGCGCGTGAGAAGGCGCGCCAAACGACCTGTGTAAGCAATCTCAAACAGATAGGCACTGCATTTATGATGTACGTCCAGGATTATGACGAAACTTATGCGCCGTGGACGGGTATGTGCCCCGATCCGAATCTACGATGGCAAGTGCGCTATATGTTTCCCGGACTGGTCGATCCATACATCAAGAACGGTGCGAATGTACAGACAGGCGAGCTGAAAGATGTGTGGGCATGCCCTTCTGCTAAAGCGGGATTGAGCGCGATTAGCAACACCTATGCCTACAACTTCTGGACGTTCGGCGGCTACAGCACTTGTATGTGTATCCCGACCCAGGCGGCGTGTACGCGCGATCCTGCCGCCTTTGCACAGTTTGCCAACTCTGCCTACAACACGCCCGCGCCGATTGCTTCGATTCAATACCCTGCAGAGACCATCATGCTTTCTGATGGAGCACAGCTGAGTCGCCCGCCCCAATTCGCGATTGGCTTCAACGGCGATATTTACTTTGTGGGTGTGTGGGGAGCGCACCAGCGTGGCAACGGCAACGTGAATACTACAGCGACCAGCAATGCCTTTATTCGCACGCTGATTACAGGCCGCTTGACAAATGTGGTGTATGCTGATGGACATGTGAAAACCACTCCCACTACGCGATGGTACCACCGGAACTACGCATCGACGGACGGTTCGTGGCGTGGCGAGGCGACTGATAATCGCTTCTGGGCGCGTGAGTGGTAAAGTATCGGAGCCTTGTGCAGTTGCTTGCCTACCCGCTCGATGCCCCATCGAGCGGGTATAATCGTTTGCAGTTGCAGGACGCATCTTTGGGCAAGGAGGACATACGCTGTTGGAGAGCTACAAAATCATCGGCGGAACACCGCTTACAGGCGCAGTGACGATTAGCGGGAGCAAAAATGCAGCGTTGGCACTGATGGCGGGCGCATTACTGATTGAAGGCGAGGTGATTCTGCACAACACGCCGCAGATTGAAGACGTGTTCACGATGGTCGCCCTGATGCAGGGGCTGGGTGTGCGGGCGGAATGGCGCGGCAATACCCTGTATCTAGATACGCGCGAGCTGAGTCACGCGAAGCCGAACCCGCAGCTGGTGAACCGCATGCGCGCCTCGTTTTATATTTTTGGGCCGCTGCTCGCCCGACTGGGCTACGCGCGGATGCCCCATCCCGGTGGGTGCCAGATTGGCAGCCGACCCGTGAACTTCCACATCAATGGGCTGCGGGCACTGGGCGCACAGATTCATCAGAACGGCAACTGCTACACGGCGCAAACGCTGGGGCTGACAGGCGCGCGAATTTATCTGGATATGCCCAGCGCGGGTGCAACCCAGCAAATCATGACCGCTGCTGTGTACGCTAATGGGCTGACCACCATTGAGAACGCTGCGATGGAACCTGAAGTGGTGAACCTCGCCGATTTCTTGAATGCGGCGGGCGCACGCATCGAGGGTGCAGGCACCAGCACGATTTATATCCAAGGCGTCTCTAAACTCACACCGCGTGCGGAGTTCTCCGTCATCCCCGACCGTCTGGAGGCAGGTACGTTCGCCTTAGCCGCCGCCATCACGCTGGGCGAGGTGACTTTGGAGAAAGTGCTGCCTGAACACCTGCACGCGTTGTTGGCGAAACTGCGCGAGGCGGGCGTGAGCATTACCGAGCGCGAGACCAGTGTCACGATACGCGCCACAGAACGTCCCAAACCGCTCGACATCCGCACAATGCCCTATCCCGGCTTCCCTACCGATTTACAGCAGCCCATGTGCGCCCTGCTCGCCCTCGCCGACGGCGCATCGAAAGTGCTGGAGACCATCTACGAGAACCGCACGCAGCATGTGCCCGAATTGCAGAAGATGGGCGCAGACATCACCGCCGAGGGGCGCACTATCCTGATTCGCGGCGTGGAACGACTGAAAGGCGCGCGTGTGCGGGCGACCGACCTGCGCGGTGGGGCAGCCCTCGTTGTTGCCGCGCTCGCGGCGCACGGCGAGACCGAAATCGAGGAAATCAGCCATATCGACCGTGGTTACGAACTGTTGGAAGACAAACTGCGCGCGCTGGGCGCATCGATTCAACGCATCACACCCTACGCGCTTACCGCAACCCTGCACGAAGAGACAACACGCAAAACGTGACTATGTTCCGGCTGAACACTGAACTGGGCGTGGATTTGGGCACGGCGAACCTGCTGGTATACCAGCGAGGGCGTGGTATCGTGCTGCGTGAGCCGTCCGTGGTCGCCATCTCACAGCCCTCCGGCAAGGTGCTGGCGGTCGGCGAGGAAGCCCGCCTGATGTTGGGGCGCACGCCCGGTAACATCACCGCCGTCAAGCCTCTCGTGAACGGCGTGATAGCCGATTACACCATCACGCTGGAGATGTTGCGCTATGTGATTAATAAGATTCTCGGCAAGCGAAGGCTGTTCGCCCCGCGGATGCTGGTGTGCGTGCCTTCCAGTGCGACGGATGTGGAGCGCCGCGCTGTGCAACAAGCTGCCAAAGAGGCGGGCGCAGGCGAGGTGCATCTGATTGAAGAGCCGATGGCGGCGGCAATCGGCGCGGGACTGCCCATCAGCCAGCCGGGAGGCAACATGGTGGTGGACATCGGCGGTGGCACGACCGACATCGCTGTCATCTCGCTGGGCGGCATCGTGATTAGCCGCAGTATCCGCGTCGCGGGCAACAAGCTCGACGAGGCGATTATCCGCCACGTGCGCCACCGCTACAACTTGATGATTGGCGAGCGCACTGCGGAGGAAATCAAAATCCGCATCGGCTCAGCGTATCCGCTGCCGCAGGAACTCACGATGGAAGTGCGCGGGCGCGACCTGGTAGAAGGCTTACCTCGCACGGTGGTCATCCATTCGGAAGAGATTCGCGAGTCGCTGACGGAGCCGGTGAACCAGATTGTGGAGAAGGTACGCTCCGTGCTGGAAGAGACACCTCCCGAACTCGCTTCGGACATTATCGAGCGCGGAGTCGTGCTGACGGGCGGCGGCGCGCTGCTGCGTGGCTTTGATAAACTGCTTCAGCATGCGACGGGCATTCCCGTCTACATCGCGGAAGACCCGCTCTCCTGCGTCGCGATTGGCACTGGGCGCGCCTTAGAAGAGATGGACGCGATTGTGAAAGCGGCACAGTATTAAACGCTTCCTAAACCTCTCTGGGGATATGCTCAGGTACACTTAGCGGTATGCGCATCCGAGTTCTCAAGTTTGGCGGCACGAGCGTGGACACTCCGGAACATCGCCATATGGCGGCGCGGAAGGTAATACAGTGTATCGAGTCGGGCGCGCGCCCTGTGTTGGTAGTCTCGGCGATCGGCAGGCGTGGCGCGCCCTACGCCACCGATACGCTGGTGGAGCTGCTGACGCAAATAGACCCCACCATCCCGCCTGCACCGCGCGAGCGTGACCTGATGATGGCGTGCGGCGAGATTATCTCCACTGTGATTATGGCGCAGACGCTGCGCACGCTGGGCTACGCGACCGTCGCCCTGACTGGCAATCAGGCGGGCATCATCACCGATAATGAGTTCGGCAACGCGCGGATTTTGGAGATTAACCCCGAACCGATTTTGCGCTGTTTGGAGCAGGGCTGGATTCCGATTGTGGCGGGGTTTCAGGGCGTGACTCGCTCCGACGCGATTTTCCAGCGCGGTTCGATTACCACACTGGGGCGCGGAGGCAGCGACACCACCGCCGCTGCGCTGGGCGCAGCCCTGAGGGCGGAAGCCGTTGAAATCTACACCGATGTGAATGGCGTCAAAACCGCCGATCCCGATTTCGTGCCCGACGCCATTACCCTGCCTGAAGTGAGCTACGAGGAGGTGGCGGAGATTGCCCACCAAGGCGCGCGCGTGCTGCACCCCCGCGCCGCCGAAATCGCGATGGACTACGGCATCCCGTTGTGGGTGAAATGTACCTTTACCGACGAAGCGGGTACGCGCGTCGCCGCCCATGCCAACGGGCAACGGCGCATCACAGGCGTCACCCACACGGGCAAACTGGCGTATTTGAGCTTCTATATCCCCTACCCGGAACACAAAGCACAACTGGAGCTGGAGATTTATCGTCTGATGGCGCAGGTAGGCGTGAACCTGCAGGGCGTAGGCGTGGACGAGGAGGGGCTGGGCTTCGCTTTTCCCCGCGAACATTGGCATACCGTGCGCACGGCGTTAGATGGGCTGGTCGTACCCCTGGGCGAGCCGAGCGCGTTCTACCTGTTCCAGTTCGGCGAGGTGCCCAGCCAGCTGTGCCAGATTCAGCGCGATATGCTGCATAAGGCGGGGCTATCCGAATGTGTGCGCACGATTACAATCGCCATCGCCGAGGGCTGCACGATGGTCTCACTGATTGCCGACGGCTATAGCCGCCAACCGGGTGTATTCGCCGAGCTGCACCAAACACTGATCGAGGCGGGCATCCCCATCTGGCAAACCGCCGACTCGGAGCTGTCGTTATCGTGCATCATTCCCGAAAGCGAAGTGAATAAGGCGGTGAAGTTAATCCATGACCGATTCGCACTGGACGCCGTCGCCCGATGAGTCGGAGGAGGTTCGCCCGCCCGACCTACCCCCGACGCCCCCGCTGCCGGAGCCACCGAAGGTTGAGTTTCAGCGTCCCACTCTACCAGGCAGTCAGCCGTCGCCCACGTTCCAGCGCAACACCCGCGCGGTAAGCCTTGCGTTCTCCATCGGTTTCGCGCTGGCGGGTCCTGTGATTTTGGGCGCACTGGTCGGCTACTGGCTGGATGGTCGGTTCGCCACATCCCCCACCTGGACGATGATTCTCACGCTGCTGGGCATGGGCGCGGGGCTGACGCAGCTGATTCGCATCGTAAACAAGCTGAACCAAATGGAGGATAAGCCGTGAGCGTGATGGAGAACCCCACGCTGCTGTGGCGTTCGGTAGGCAAGTGGACGGCGATTCTCACAGCAGTTGGCGTGGGGGCGAGCCTTGCGTTGGGCGCGTGGCGATTGGGCGTGGGCATGCTGCTGGGCGTGGGTGCGTTGGGCTGGGCAATGGGTTTCTTTGTGCTAATCACGCGCTTCTTCGCCCCGCAGCAAAACCCTCTATTCCCTCGCCTCCTGATGCTCAGCAACCCGCTCAAGTACCCCATGCTGCTTGTGTTCGCCTACCTTGCCGTGCGCGGAGGCGAGGTGATGACAATAGGCTTTGCAATCGGCGTCGCGCTGCCCTTAGCCGTGATTACAGGGCTTGCCATCCGCGAAGCGTTCACCACGCGATAAAACTACTCACTACCGCACCCCCCAACCAAAGCGTGAGGTACGCCGTGAACCCAAACCGCAGCCAACGCTTCACAAACACAGGATTCTGACGCCGGTACCACTCCGCAAGCCCCACCGCCATCCCCAGCGTGAGGAACTTCACCACGAAAAACGCCCCCCAACTAAGCTGAATGAACCAGTTCATAATTGGATTGAACTCGGTTGCATACCCGCGTGTAATCAACCAGTAGGTACTCATTGAATCGGCAAGCACCAGCAGAATCAGTCCCCATGTTTCCTTGTGGCGCATGGTGGGCATTCCAGCAACTTTCGTACCACAAGGTATAATCGCCGCGAGACTGTATGCGGAATAGCAAAGCGGCGAAAACCAGAAAACTCATCGCCTTCGGCTGGTACGGCGGCAAGTTCAGCCATCTGCAGTGGTTACTGCCGTTGCTTCCGCCCACTTATCACTACTGCGAGCCATTCGGCGGCTCAGCGGCAGTGTTGCTAAATCGCATTCCCGCCCCTGTGGAGACTTACAACGACCTCGACGGAGAAGTGGCGAACTTTTTCCGTGTGCTACGCGACGCCCCTGACGAGCTCATTCGCCGAATCGCACTAACCCCCTTCTCGCGTGAGGAGCTGCGCCTTGCGTGTAGCGCGGAAAAGTCTAACGACCCCATAGAGCGAGCGCGACGATTTTATGTACGCGCCCGTCAAACGCGCACGGGGCTTGCTCAGACGGCGACGCCTGGCAGATGGGCATACTGCGTAGGAACCAGCCGCGCGGGTGTTGCAGGCGCGGTCTCTCGCTGGTTCGGCGGAGTGGAGGCACTGTTCCATATCGCCGACCGATTGCTCGGCGTGCAGATTGAAAGCCTCGACGCTCTGGAAGTGATACGGAAATATGATAGCCCCGACACACTGTTTTATTGCGACCCTCCGTATGTGCATGGGGCGCGTGGCGATGTGCATGCCTACGCTTACGAGATGAGCGACGCCGACCATCGGAGGCTGGCAGAGCTGCTACACACTGTGCAGGGCAAAGTGGCGTTGTCAGGCTATCGCTGTGAGCTAATGGATAGCCTTTACTTGGACTGGTATCGCACTGACGCGCCGCCGCGCATCTGCCACTCCGTCAAACAAATCCGACAGGAGGTGTTATGGACGAACTACGACCCACAGGAAGCTCTCCAGCAGAACCAGAAAGCCCAGAAGCTATCCTCGAACGGTGCTACCGCGACGCTGCCGCTCGAGTTGAGCCACTGATTGAAGATGAGCGGCTCAATCTGATTTGCTGCTACCTCACCAATCGTGCCCCCGCGCGGTTTCTCCTTGCCTGCCTGCTCGCAAAAGTGCATCAACCAACAGTTGACATCCGCAATCCATTCACTGAAATCGGAACAGACGACTGCTACTCAGGTCGTACTTACGATGAGCGGTATTTGCAAGTGTTTATTATGGAGCATAGTCTGCCACTCAACCGCACAACCGCATTTCTGACTCCTGCCTTTCGCACTTTCAACCAACCTCTGCTTGTAGAGACAAAGCTGTCTGGGAAGCCTACCGTACTGTATGCCAGCCTGATTAGCCTGCTCCAAGATATTCAGAAAGGCGTGCATCCACCGGAAGATTACCTGAAGGAAGCCTTGAGATTGCTCATCCAGATCCGTGATACCCAACAGCAAGCGATACAGGAGCGCCTTAGCCGCCTTGAGGGTGTTCACAAAGAACTTGGCACTCAACAAATTTTGGAAATCATATCGAAGCACCTGAAAATGCCACGTTCCAGTCGTCTACCTGTGTTGGTCATTGCCGCAGCTTACGACACAACAAAAGAGTCGCTAAGTAAACACTACATGCGCTTACTGCCTCACACTGCTGCTGATAAACCTACTGATGTACTGGGCGACCTTGAAATAGAACTATCAGGGCAAGGAATCCCATATATCGTGTACGAAGTCAAGGACAGAGTGATTACTCAGAGCGATATTCAGAATGCGCTTCTCAAGCTAAGCGAGCGCACGGAACTACCTGCACAATATGCCTTCGTTGCTACCAAGCCGATACCATCCGCAGTCTATGAATACATCGAATCGATTAATCGCCAGCGGCTCGGTACAGAACTTCAAGCGTATGACTGTCTGGAATTCCTGAAGTATTTTTTACATTTATTTCACGAAAAGCGAACGCGGTTTCTTGACAGATATAAAGAGTTAGTACTCAATGAGCCAGCGAGTGCAGTAGCTCAGTCGTTGAAAGAGAAGCTGCTGGAGTTGATTGAGGAAGAGTTAACAGATGTCTCCTCCACTTAGTGATTGCTTTGCCACAAGGTATAATCGCCTCCGCTATGGACGCCCGAACAATCTACCAGCACTTGGAGAACTGGCAGAAAGAGACTGCGTTATTAGGTTCTATTGCAGGCGTATTGGGCTGGGATCAGCGCGTTATGATGCCCGCCAAAGCCGCGCCCCATCGCGCGAACCAGCTAGCGCTGCTGTCGGGGATGATTCACCAGCGCGCCACCGACCCGCGCATCGGCGAGTGGCTGCTCGAGCTGGAACAAAGCGACCTGACCCAGCCAGTGGATAGCGTGACCGCTGTGAACATCCGTCAGTGGCGACGCGAATATGACAAACTGACCAAACTGCCCACCGAACTGGTGATAGAGTTCACGCGCGTCACCAGCCTCGCCGAAAAGGTGTGGGAGGAAGCACGCGAGGAGTCGGACTTCAGTCTATTCCAGCCTCATCTGGAGAAGATTGTGAGCCTTGTGCGCGAGATTGCTGAACGGCTGGGGTATGCAACCGAACCTTACGATGCACTGTTGGACGAATATGAGCAGGGCATGACCGCGCAGGAGGTGGAGCGGCTCTTCGAGCCGTTGCGCCGCCACACGCCCGAACTGGTCGCGCAGATTCAGAGCGCCCCGCGCAAGCCGCATACCAGCATCCTGCGCCAACACTACCCTCGCGCCGCGCAGGAAGCCTTCTGCCGCCTCATCGCCGAGTCCATCGGATTCGACTGGCAGCGCGGACGGTTGGACCCCACGGTGCATCCGTTCGCTACACGCCTTGCGCCGGGTGATGTGCGCATCACCACGCGCTACTATGAAGATTTCCTGAACCCGTCGCTGTTCGGCACGATTCACGAGCTGGGGCATGCACTGTACGAGATGGGGCTGCCCGAAGAGCACTGGGGAACTCCGATGGGTGCGTCGACCTCGCTGGGGATGCACGAGTCGCAATCGCGCATGTGGGAGAACTTCGTGGGGCGCAGCCGCGCGTTTTGGGAGTATTTCTATCCCATCGCGCAGCAGCACTTCGACACCCTCAAAGACATCTCGCTGGACGACTTTGTGTTTGCTGTGAACGCAGTGCAGCCCTCCACCATTCGCGTGGAAGCCGACGAGGTGACCTATAACCTGCACATCATGCTGCGCTTTGAGCTGGAGCTGGCGTTGCTGCGGGGGGAGCTGCAAGTCGCCGACCTGCCCAGCGCGTGGAACGAGCGGTTCAAAGCCTATATGGGCTTCACCCCGCCTAACGACGCTGAGGGCGTGCTACAGGATGTTCACTGGTCGGGCGGGATGATTGGCTACTTCCCGACCTATAGTTTAGGCAACATCTACGCGGCGCAGCTGTACGAGGCGGCCGAGCGCGACTTGGGCGACCTACACGCGCAGTTCCGTAAGGGCGAGTTTATGCCGTTGCTGGAGTGGCTGCGTGAGAAGATCCATCAGCAGGGGCAACGCTACTCGGCAAAGGAATTGATTCAGCGCATCACGGGCAACCCGCCCAGTGCTGAGCCGCTGATTGCCTACTTCCAGCGAAAATTCATGCCCCTGTACGGGCTGTAATTACCAATTCCGCGTATAATCGTGTATAATATGGGTTGGCGAGGAGGTCCAGAACAGGCTCCTTTCCGGGCGACTTTCCTCACCAACCCCACCACACACGGGAGGCGCGGATACCCCGCCCGCGCCTCCTGAAAAAACCATCGAGCGAGGCGTTTACCCTTAGGACTGCCTTGAGAGTGCACAGGTTCCCACGCAAAACCGCTTCAGGTAAAATTTTCGCATGGCGCACCCTCGCATCGTGGGGATGGATCCGTACATCGAAGCGCAAATCACGCCTGAGCGGATGACTTCCACAGTGATACCTCGCATCGTGGGGATGGATCCGTACATCGAGGCGCAAGCGTGGCGTGATTGCCACGCAGAGATGATTTCAGGGATACGCGCATCGCTGACAACCCGGTTCGCGCCCAAGTACATTGCACGCATCGAGGAACAAATCTACATCGACGAAGGATATCACGACGCACAAATGCGCGACCCTGACATCGCCCTCGAGAGGGTACGCCCCGGTACATCCCACACAGGTGGCGAAGTTGCTCTTGCTATTAAGCCGATTGAACCAGCCGCTGCCTGAACCTTTATCACGATGAGCCGTCATACTCCACCACTGGCGCGTTGCTTAAGAATCGATTTTGACCGCGAGCGCTATGCCGTCGGCTTGATGGCAGGCACTTCGCTGGATGGGATTGACGCGGCACTGGTGCGCATCAAAGGCTCTGGCGACGCAATACAACTACAGACGCTGAGCACTCATCACAGCCCCTACACGCCTGAGGAACGCAACGGGCTACTGCAACTAATCCATTTCGGCACAGTTGGCGACTTGTGCACGTGGGATGCTTATCTGGGGGAGCGGTTCGCGCAGGCGGCTTCGGAAGTAATCAATCTATATAGACACAACTCTCGTCATTCTGCGCGAAGCGAGGAATTGCTCACAGTTCACTTTATCGGTTCACACGGGCAGACGGTGTGGCATGCACCCGACGGTAAATTGTTCAACCTACCCGCCCGCAACACGCTACAGATAGGGCAGCCCGACGTGATTGCCGCACGGCTGGGCGTGCCGGTGGTCGCCGACTTTCGCACGCGGGATATCGTGCATGGCGGGCAGGGCGCACCGCTCGTGCCTATCGTCGACTGGCTGTTGCTGCGCCATCCCGCAGAACACCGCGTTGCACTGAACATCGGGGGAATGGCGAATGTAACTGTGCTGCCCGCTGGCGGCGCATCCGAAACGATTCTGGCCTTCGACACCGGACCCGGCAACGCGCTTATCGACCGCGCTGTCCAGATTTACACGCAGGGAAAACAGACCTACGACAGAGACGGTAAGTACGCCGCAGAGGGCGAAGCAAACCCAATCGCTCTCGAACAGATGTTGAGTCATCCCTACTTCGAGCAATCGCCGCCGAAATCCACAGGGCGTGAGATGTTTGGGGAGGAGTATCTGAAGGCGATTATTGTGGCGTTCGAGATGGAACTCCGCCCTCTCGTGGCGACCCTGACCGAGTTCACAGCGCGCACCATCGCTGATGGGCTGAAACGGTTCGTGCTGCCCGAATATCCGATTCAGCGCATCATCGTATCAGGTGGCGGGGTGCATAACCGCACGCTGATGGCGCGCCTGCAAGCCCACCTGCCCAACATCGCCGTTGAGCTCTCGGCGCAGTACGGTATCGATCCCGATTTCAAAGAAGCGATTGCGTTCGCCGCACTGGCGGATAGGTTCCTGCAGGGCTTGCCTACTACCTATCCCAACACGACGGGCGTATGCAAGCCGTGCACGGCAGGCAAGTTGGCGTTGCCGTAGGTGAGCGCTTCAGCAACCTTGCCCGAAGGCGCAGTGTTCGCATTCAAACGGCTCGCCGCGCCACAGCACCGGCTTTATCTCTGATATACAAATAGCCCCCAGCCTATGCAGCTGGGGGCATGTTCGACGGGAGGTGAGGATGATGCAATATCAAGCCTTGCGGCGACGTAGTCCCATCAAGCCCGCCAAGCCCGCGCCCAACGCCAACAGGCTTGCAGGCTCTGGAATGACCTGCATGTTGTCGAAAATGAAGTCCTGGAAGCCACCTGAGTTGAAGTTATTAAAGCCGAACGCCGAGACCGACACTCCGCTGCCCCAGTTGCCCGTGGCGGTGCCTGTCTCTGTGCCGTCCAGGTGGTTTACGGTCAGCGTGAAGTTGCCGAGATTATCCCAGCCGAGGAAATACTTCAGTCGCCTGCCACGCAGGTCTAAGCTACCCATACTAATCGAACCAGTGGTCGATCCATAGGCGAAGTAGACTGCGTTGTTGTTAGAAGGATTCATACCGAAGCGCAGTTTCTCCGCCGAACCGTCGTAGATGGTGACGCCTGTGAAGCCGGACGCGTTGTTCACGTTATGGCGCGCCAGTACGGTGAACTGTCCTGCGGGCAGTGTGGTCAGCAGTGGGCGTCCGATGGCGTAGTTGCCATTGCCTGAAAACAGCCCCCACGATCGAGAACCGTCCAGCACTTGGAACGACGCTGTCGCAATAAACCGTCCACCCCCGCCTGTAGAAATGTCGTACCAGTTGCCAAAGCCCGTGCCGCCGTTATTGGTCAGAGCCCAGCCAAGGTCGTAGGCGGAATCGTCGGCATCGTCATTTGCACTGAACGAAGCCCACACAAAGGTCATACTCAGCGTAATCGCTGTTGCAACAAAGCCTTTCAGAAAAGTTCTCATAGTTAGCCTCCACGATGAGTATTGTAGAGGGCGAGACCACTCGCCCTCGAACGGCGAGAAATCGTATTCTCGCCTCGCGCCCCCATGTTGGGGGCTGGGTACAACAGGGCAAATGATAGATTCAGCGGCAAATGATCCTCGCCTCTATTATAGCACATTTTATGCCAAATGCAAGGAGGCGTGGATAAAACTGGTAATTTTAGGGGGAATGAACCGCTCGAAAGAGATTCGGCGCAACTTGGTATGATTCGGGACGCGACTGACGATGGTTCTGGCACTCGATTTAGGCACAACGGCGATTAAGTCGGCGGTGGTCTCGGCGCGGGGCGAGCTGTTGGTGTGGGCGATGGAGGAACAGCCGCTTATTTTCACCCCCGACGGAGGCGTGGAGCAAGACCCGCGCGTCTGGTGGAACACGCTCACCCGCGCCGTGCATCGCCTGTGGAGCGATGCACCTGAACTGCGAGACGCGGTTCAGGCTATCTGCTGCACGGCGCAGTGGTCGGGCACGGTGGCGGTGGACGCGAGAGGCGAGCCGCTGGGCAACGCGATTATCTGGATGGACACGCGCGGCGCGCCCGATGTGGAGACACTTATAGGCGGCTTCCCCAGCGTGATGGGCTACGACCTGTTCAAGCTGCGCGATTGGCTACGCCTGACAGGGGGCGCGCCCACCCGCTCGGGCAAGGACTCGCTGGCGCATATTCTATACTTGCGCCGTGCTGACCCCGCTCGCTATCGGGCCGCCCACAAGTTTTTGGAGCCGAAAGACTACCTGAACCTGCGCCTCACAGGGCGATTCGCCAGCTCGCACGAGACGCTTGCCCTGCATTGGATTACCGATAATCGCGACATTCGGCGTATCGACTATCACCCGACGCTGTTGCGGTATGCGGGGCTGCTGCGCGAGCAGTTGCCCGATTTGTACCCCAGTACAACAATCTTAGGCGAGCTGCTGCCTGCTGTTGTCGACGAATGGGAAGTACCGAAGGGCGTACGGGTCGTCTTAGGCACGCCCGATTTGCATGCCACAGCGATTGGCTCTGGTGGTATCGTCGATTTTCAGGCGCATATGGCGCTCAGTACCTCCGCATGGATTACCTGCCATGTGCCGTTCAAGCGCACGGATTTACTGCGCAACATCGCGACGCTGCCCGCAGGTATACCAGGACGCTATTTTATTGCAAACGAACAGGAGACGGCAGGCGCGTGTCTGAACTGGCTCAGCAGACTGTTCTGGGGCGAGTGTCCACCTGCGGACGCCTACACGCAGTTAGACGCGCTGGCGGCACAGGTCGGCGTGGGCGCGGATGGTGTGCGGTTCACCCCGTGGCTGGCGGGTGAGCGCACACCTATTGAGAATCCCCACATCCGCGCAGGTTTCTATGGCTTGAGCTTGCAGCATGGTAGGGCGCATCTGGCGCGCGCCGTGCTGGAAGGCGTCGCGCTAAATGCCCGCTGGCTGCTAAAAGCTGTCGAGCGGATTGCCGGCAGGCGGCTGAACCCCATACGGCTCATCGGTGGTGGAGCGCGCTCGGAACTCTGGGCGCAAATCCTTGCGGATGTGTTAAACCGCGATATTTATCAGATGGTGCAGCCCCAGATGGCGACTGTGCGCGGCGCAGGCATGCTCGGCGCAGTCGCGATGGGCTGGACAAGCTGGGCAGAACTGGAGCAACACGCCCCTGTACAGGCGCGCTTCGTGCCCGAACCCGACCGCACGCGCCAGTACGACGCCCTGTATCGCGAGTTTCGCACGCGCTATCAGGTAGAGTCTCGGCGGAAACGATGAGAATCGTTATCGCAGGCTACTATGGCTACCGCAATTGGGGCGACGAAGGCTCGCTGGCAACACTGCTCAGCGGCTTGGACGTTCCTGTCCGTACACTGATTACTGTCCTCTCAGGCGACCCTGCGTTCACCGAACGAACCTACGGCGTGTGCGCCCTGCCGCGCATGGATTTAAGAGCCGTTCGGCATGCGATACGCCGCTCGGACGCGCTTATTTTGGGCGGGGGCAGCCTGCTACAAGACGTCACCAGCCTGCGCTCGCTGCTCTATTACCTTGTGCTGATACGCTGGGGCTTCGGCGCGCACGGTCGAGTGCTATTGGTTGGTCAGGGCGTGGGACCGCTACGACGCTTTATCAGTCGCCAGTTCGTGCGGGCGACCCTGCGCCAGGTTCCGTTCTTGAGCGTGCGCGATGCGGAGTCGGCGGTGCTGCTTCGCGCGATAGGCGTCTCACACGCTACGGTAGATGCCGACCTTACCTGGGCGTTAGCGGCGCAGCCCCCGCATGTGGAGCTAGATGCCGACGCCCGGTGGATTGGGCTTGCCCCACGCGCCTGGCGCGATGCACCAGTGAAAGAGGCATTCACTGCTTTGTGCCGCCAAATTCAAGCGGACGGTTATCGCCCGTTGCTGATGCCGATGCAGGAGTCGCAAGACCGCGCCCTGTGCGAAACGATTGCCGCCGCAAGTAATTCGCGTGTGCTGCCGCCCCCTACACACCCTGCGCAACTGCTCGGCGTGATGCCACATCTGCACGGTATGGTCGCAATGCGCCTGCACGGCGCAATTTTCGCCGCTGCGCAGGGAACGCCCGTGCTGTGCATCTCTTACGACCCCAAAGTGGATGCCCTTGCAAACCAGCTACGCGCGCCGCACCTCGAGCTTGCAAAACTGGGAACCGAGCGGTTGCAGGCGTGGCAGGCATTTCACACGCAGCGCGAGGCTCTGCAGGAGCAGCTTCGAGTCCACGCCGCGCCCCTGCACGAAGCGGCAACAACGCTGCTGAATCGAGTAAGCCACTTTCTGCATGCGTCCTTCCCAACGGACGCCGATTGTAGTACTTGAAACCTCAGCAGGGAAGCGCATCCTGCGAAAACACCGCAGAAATGCAACAAGAATCGCACAGGAATCTCGTTTCTGTAAATCTCACGCCCCAAACTTCTCCTGTACACCCATGAGTTGAGTGAGAATGTTGACCAAATCGCCCCCGCGCAGGCGTCCGAGCGCCCCTTTGGCGCAGGCGTATTCGTGGAAACGCAGTACCTCGTCGCCGCGCAGGTCAGGTCCGTGCAGCAGCACGGGCACAGGGTCACCCGAATGGTCGCCCACCGAGCAGGGCGTCGAGTGGTCGCCCGTGACCATGAGATAGAACGGCTCGGTATACTGCTCCAGCAGGCGGGCGATGAGGGCGTCGATTTTCTCGATGACCTGCGTCTTGAGCATGGGGTTGCGGTCGTGCCCGCACAGGTCGGGTGCTTTCACATTACACAACACGAAGTCGTACTGGCGCAGAGCGTTAGCAAGTGTGTCGGCGATGCTGTCATAATCGGTATCGATCCCGCCGGTTGCGCCGGGCGAGTCGAGCGTGTCCATGCCCACGAAGCGCGCGATGCCGCGGATTAGTCCCGTCTCTACGACAGCGACGGCAGTCATACCGTGTTTTTGAGGGAACGGGTCTAAATGCGGCGCGATACCCGCCCCGCGCGGCAGGATAATGTTCGCAGGGGGCAGACCCCTTGCCCTGCGCTCGCGGTTCACAGGATGGTCATTCAGCCGCTCGTAGGAGAGTTTCACAAAAGCGTTCACGATTTGCGCAGTGTGGGCAGCGGCTGCGTCGTTAAGATCCAGTGGCTGCGCCGAGTGTATCAACTCGCCGTCGGTGTGCGGGTCGACATCGGTGATATGGGGGCTTAGCCCCTCACCGCGCAGCACCAGCGCACCCCGATGCGCCACCGATTCTTTGAAATAGCACTGTACGCCCTCAATCTCCACACCATTCACCGCCTGCGCCAGCTCCGCCGTGCCCTCCGTGATGCGTCCTGCGCGACGATCCAGCACGCGCATCTCTGCATCCACCGTGCTGAAATTGCAGCGAAGCGCGACGTCGCCCCCGCGCACCTCCATCCCAATCCCCAACGCCTCAAACGGACCGCGCCCCTGATACACTTTGTAGGGATCGTAGCCCAGTATGGCCAGATGCGCTGTATCCGATCCGGCGCGGATGCCCGGCGCAATCGGATCCATCAGTCCGCACTCGCCCTCGCGTGCCAGCCTGTCCAACGTCGGTGTAGAAGCGTACTCCAGCGGGGTCTTGTGTCCCATCGAAGCCACAGGGCGGTCGCCCAAACCGTCGGCAATCAGCAGTAAACCCTTGTACAACGCACGCGCCATAGCAGTTCGAGTATACCTACACGCCCAACAGCAACCGCACAAAGAACTCGCGCAGCGGAATCAAGATATAGCTTAGCGGGTTCGGAAGCCGAATCAACGGTAAGATGAGAATGGAACCGAACAGGATTATGGGACCATACACCGTTTGAAAGTTCCAGTAGCGCGGGTCGAACACATCCCTTAGAAAGCCTGAAAGCACTTTGGAGCCGTCCAGCGGGTGCAGCGGAATCAAATTAAAAATAGCCAGCCCGATATTTACCAGCACCAGCGCGAGCAAGAAGTCCACATACACATTATCGGGCAGCGGCTGACCCGACGCCAGTAGAAAGCGCAACGGTATCGCAAATATAATCGCTAAGATGACATTCGACAACGGTCCCCAGAATGCGCACATTACCCAGTCGCGTCGCATGTTGCGGAAGTAGCCAGGGTTCACGGGCACGGGCTTGCCCCAGCCAATACCAAAACCAGAAATCGCCGTGAAGATAATCAGAATCGTGCCCAGTGGGTCTAAATGGGCGATGGGATTGAGCGTCACGCGCCCTTGACGACGGGGCGTAGGGTCGCCTGCCCAGTCCGCATACTTTGCGTGCGCGTATTCGTGTACCGTTAGGCTAAGCAGGATGGCAAGAATCCACAATATGGTCTGTATCAGGTTGTCTATGCTCAACATCGGGCGAGAGTATACCCGTCGGAACTCACCCAATGGGTCGTCAGGTATCTTATAGGTATGTACCGCATGTGCATAATAGGGTTGCTGGGGATGCTGCTGCTGAGCGTCGTTTCGGCGCAGCTGCGGCAGATTCAGTTCAAGACGGAGGTAATCCTAGAACGCGTCGCTTACGCGCCCGGCTCGACCATAAACGGCATTGTGGTGATGCAGGTGGATAAGCCCTATCATGTGAACGCCAATCCCGCTTCGGAGGACTACCTAATACCAACCGAGCTGCGCATCGAGGCAGGTAGGGGCTATAAGGTGGGTAAGATTGAGTATCCGAAGCCCAAAGAGAAAGCCTTCGCCTTCTCAGAAGGCAAGCCCCTCAAGATTTACGAAGGGCGCGTGCCCATCAGGTTTCAGATTGCGCTGGACAAAGCTGCGTCCAAAGGTACGTTGACCCTCAAGGCGACGCTGCGCTATCAGGCGTGCGATGACAACGCTTGCTATCCCCCGCGTACCGCACCGATTGAAATCAAGATTCCCGTCGCCGACAAAGACGGCGCGGTGAATCCGCAGTATCAGGAGGCAATCAAAGGCAGCGAGTCTGCCTTGAACGACACGGTTGGTGTAAGCGGGCTGGTAGAATACAGCAGAGGTTCGGGCGGTTTGGTGGGACGGCTGGAAGAATCGTTCCGCACGGGGCAGTGGGTGTGGTTCACGCTGATTTTGTTTGTGGGGGGGCTGGCGTTGAACCTGACGCCGTGTGTGTTGCCCCTGATACCCATCACGCTGGGCTTTTTCAGCATGCAGTCGCGTGGGCAAGCGGGTCAGCGTGTGGGCTTGAGTGCACTGTACGCGCTGAGCATGGCGGCGATGTACGCAGTGCTGGGAACGGCGGCGTCGCTGGCGGGCAAGGCGTTCGGCTTCCAGTTTCAGAACCCATGGGTGCTGGGCACGCTGATTGCACTGATAGTGCTGTTCGCGCTTGCGCTGTTCGGGGTGTATAAGTTTCAGGTACCACCTGCGCTGATGCGGTATGTGGGAGCGCGTCAGGGCTGGGTTGGCGCGATTCTGATGGGGGTGTTGGCGGGCGTGGCGGCGGCGCCGTGTATCGGTCCTGTGATTGCCGCGCTGATTCCGATAGTGGCGGCAGCGGCGAACCCGATGGTAGGGTTTCTATTCTTCCTTGCGTTGGGATTGGGGCTGGGCGCGCCCTATTTTGTGGCGGGACTGTTTTACGAGCGTGTGCAAAAGCGCATCCCCCGCTCCGGCGAGTGGACAATCCTGGTAGAGCGCATCTTTGGCGTGATGCTATTAGCCGTTGCGCTTTTTTTCGCCAGCAGCCTGATGAGTCCCCAAGTGTACGGCTGGGCGTGGATAGGGTTTCTGGGACTGACCGCGCTCTATTTCCTGTTTGGCGAGCGCAAGGAGATTACGCAGCCCCGCGTGGTGCGCCTCAAGCAGGTGTTGGGCGTCTTGTTCGTCGCGGTGATGGTGAACAACGCCCTCTCGATGATGCGCCCGAAGGTAGAAATTGCGTGGCAGCCCTACAGCGTCGCGCTGATAGAGCAAGCCAAAGCAGAAGGCAAGCCTGTGCTAATCGACTTCACCGCCACATGGTGTCAGGCATGCGGCGAGCTAAAGCACTACACCTTCACTGACTCTGCCGTCGTGCGCGAGTCGGAGCGGTTCGTGCGCCTCGTGTTGGACGCTACCACTGAGAGCGACCCGACGGTGCAAGAGGCACTCAAACGCCACGAGGTGGTGGGGCTGCCGACAGTAATTTTCATCGATTCGCAAGGCAACGAGCGTCGCGACCTGCGCCTGACGGGGTTCGAACGCGCGAATAAGTTTCTGGAGCGCATGCAGCAGGTACGTTAGCGATAGAGTTCAGGGGTGAACGCTTCGGGCGGCGTCTCGGCTCGGAGGCGTCGCACCGCGCCGTTTAGAGTCAGTACCAGCACCCAGCCCCGCGCGCCCGATACGCGGTCAGTTTGCCATTGCGGGTTGAACTGCTGCGCCCAGTGCCAGTGGCACTCGGCAAGCGGGGTCAGTTCCTCCCACTTACCTGCGCCGTAGGGCGGTCCGGGCTGCCACCAGCCCAGCTGCCGCGCAATCGCCCAGTTCGGCACGTAGGTATAGCTTACGCCGCTGGGCAAGTAGAAATCTCCCTCCAGCCGAAATGCACTGCCCAGCGTATCGCGCACCTGATGTTTGCCCTCCAGCGGGTCGACAGGACATACAAAGACACGCGGGGCCCTCACATAAGCGCGCGTCGCTGAGAGATAGGGTGGCAGCTCTTGATAGTCCTCGCGGTACATCCGCACCGCAAGCCCAATCTGGCGCAGGTTCGAGATACATGCCGTGCGCTGCGCTCCACGTCGCGCACTGAGCAAAGCCGGCAGCAGTATCGCCGTCAACAGCGCAATCAGTGCCATCACGACCAACAACTCGATTAGAGTGAAGCCCCGAAGCCGTCCCCAGCAGTACATACATACCGTTAGACGCAGGCGCAAATGCGGGGTTTCAGTGGGGCGTGTCCGTTTTTTGGAGGCGATTGAGTCTTATAGGGTGGAGAGTACCTTCCTTCCTTACAAAAATCCCCCTGCCCGACGGGCAGGGGGATTTTTTGCGTAGCGTGTGGAACGAGACAGCCTCAGAACTGGAACATCACGCCAACCGTGAAACCGTTGACGTTGTTACGGGAGATACCCGCGTAGCCTGCCGTGAGGGCAATCGGGGTCTGTCCGCCTGTGCTGAAGTTGTAGCCCAGTTCGATGGAGTAGGAGAACGAGGCGTCGTCGGCGGTGAACACGCTCCCTTTCTTGGGGAAGCCGACGCCCGCACCCGCGCGGTAGAAGAACTGCTCGTTCACATAGCCCGTGAAGGTGACATGCAGCGGAATGTAGTAGTTATTGCCCGCTCCACGGTAGCCCACCGACGCGCCCAGGTCATAGTAATAGCCTGTATCGGTCGGCTCGCTGGTTTGGAGCTTGTAGCCCAGGTCGATGCTGAACCACACGTCCTCCGAAGCACGGCGCACGCCCTTCTGGCTGGGTAGAAACACACCCGCGTTCAGTGTGAACCCCTGCAGTTCCGTCTCTTGCGCAGAGGCAGGCGCAGTCAGCGCGAGTGTCCCAATCAGCGCCGCCGTCGCTAAGCACAATAGTCCCTTGTGCATGATACATAACCCTCCTTGTAATGTAGTGTACGTTGCCCAAGACCACTTGGGCAACGCACCTAAATTATACCTAATCGATTTTCTATGGGTTCAAAATCGTTACCAGCAGATGGGGGTCGTGGTGGAGCCGCAGGTGCGCTCACACACGTTCACCACCGGCGTATCGGGAATGCCGAAGTAGTCGCCGAAGCACTGCCCGTGTGGATTGACAGTGTTGAACTCGCCTTCATTCTTAGGCGTGCGACCGTTCCACCCCGGCGGGTAGTTGAAGAAGTAGTAGGTGTTCGTATTGCGTTGAGCGCAGACACCCGAGAAGGTCTGTCGCCATGCAGGCGGAATCTCACCGCCGCGCGGCACGCCCAAGTGGTGCGACCACTTCACATGTCCATCCAGATAGGCGATGTTGCTTCCCAAATGATGGCGCGGCCAGATATCATACTTGAACCAATACTCAAACCAGTACGTTCCTGCGTTGTAATACCAGTAGCCGTCTACAAGAGCGATGGTTTCGGCAGGTCGCGGTACAAACGCTTCGCTGACCACTTTACCTTCGTTGCGGTAGCCGATGGTAGAAATCCGACAGGTGAACAGGCTGAACACGCCGTAGTTTGGCACGACAGCGAAGTAGCGGAACGTACCCACGCTGCGGTTGGAGCTGTTGCGGAATCGCAGGCGCGCGGGCCAATCCATCCCACCATTCTCATTCGGATAGGAAGGACAGGTCAATATCTCCGCGCTTTTGCGGTAGGGATGCAAAAGATCGAACAGATACACAATCAGCGTGCCCTCGCCGCTGATACCACGCGGGTACAGTGCGTCGTAATCGTTCGTGTACATTAAAACCGACTGAATATTTTGTCTTAGATTAGACAAGCACTGCGTCTGACGCGCCTTTTCTCTCGCCTGCGCAAACACAGGGAACAGAATCGCCGCCAAAATCGCAATAATGGCTATGACAACCAGTAGCTCGATAAGGGTAAACCCTTGGAATCGCGTTCGCATGACGTACCTCCTGCGGTATTATACACTATTCCTACCTTTTTTGCAAGCCCCGTGAATCGTTTCTTGCTCTACTCGCCTCTAACCCCTGTGGAGGTATCCGTAGGGATGATTACAGAGCGTGTAGAGGTACGGTCTCAGGCGGCGAGTGAGGCGGACGCACCGTCGCGTGCGGCGTTGCCGCCCTGGCTGATTTGGGGCGGGATGATTGGCTTGGTACAGATTTTCGCCATCGCGACGGTGCAGCCGCTGGGCGTCTCCACCGCCTATCCACAACTGGTTGGTTGGTTCGTCGATAAGATTGTGCCAGGCTTTGCTGAGTCGCAGCCGTATTTGCAAAAAATCGGCGCGAAAATCGGCTGGGAAGTGATGCTGATTACCGGTTTGGTGCTGGGGGCGTTCCTCTCCAGCATTCTGCCGGGTGGTCGCAGCACGGCGGCGTGCGATTTGCCCAATGTGTTCCGCTCCTCTTGGGGGCGTGGGCTGGCGGCGTTCGTCGGCGGGTTTTTGATTCTGTTTGGCGCACGTCTGGCGGGTGGCTGCACTTCGGGGCACATGCTCAGCGGGATTGCGCAGCTGGCGCTGAGTGGGTTCCTGTTCGGCGCGGCGGCGTTTGCTACAGGCGTGCTGACAGCGACTTTGCTCTTGAAGCGAGCGAGGTAAGGAGGCAAATATGGAAACTGTTCAGATTTTGGGGCTGATTACAGGGCTGATGTTTGGCTTCGCGTTGCACCGTGCCGGGTTCAGCCGTTGCGGGCTGGTGATGCGTGGGCTGGCGTTCCGCGACTTCACGATGCTGAAGGTGATGCTCACAGCAATTGCGGTGGGCATGGTGGGCGCGGCGGCGCTGGCGACCTTCGCGCCCGAGTATGCGCACCTGAAGGTGAAGTCGCTCTATGTGTGGGGCGTTCTCGTGGGCGGGTTAATCTTCGGTGTTGGGATGGCGATTGCAGGCTACTGTCCGGGCACCGCGCTGATTGGCTTGGGCGGCGGCGTGCGCGATGGCTTGCTCGCCGTGATGGGTGGGCTGCTGGGCGCGTTTGCCTTTATCCTCGCTTATCCCGCACTGGAGCCGGTGCTGATGAAGCCACTGGATTTGGGCAAGCTCACCCTGCACGAGGCGCTGCACCTGCCCTACTTGCCCACCGCGCTGGTCGTGGCTGCGATGTTGGGCGGTATCGTGTTCTGGCTGAACAAGCTGGAAGCAAAGGCGCAGGCGCGTTAGAGTAAGAGACTATTGAGGATACAGGGCATAGGGTTCCTCAAGAGATAGCGCCCGAATATGCCTCTGGGGGGCGAGGTGCCCGCTGAGCCTCCAGCCTATACCTTCGCGAAGTATCTACCATAGTCGGAAGCGGTTCGGCAGGCGTCTCGCCCTCCAGGAGGTGCGTTTCAGTGGCAAACCCTCATCAGCGATGCTCACGCCTGCAATTGTAAAATAGCACCTTTAGTGTCTTTCCTCAGCAGCCGGTACCAAAGTTAAACAATACCACCAACAAGTCTGCATCGTCGACCACGCCATCGCGGTTCACATCGGCTTGAGGATTGTTTGAGCCGAAGGCGAACAGCACCAGCAGCAAGTCAGCATCGTCGATTACACCATCCTGATTCAGGTCGCCCGCGTTCATTGTGAAGTTCAGGGTGGTAATGTTGTTGAGCATGGTGTTGGTCTGAGTGCAGAGCCATACGCCACTGGGGGTGGTAAGACGCACATTGGCTGCGCCTGAAAGTTGCGTATCGAAGGCGAAGCTGCCGTTCGCACCAAGCGTTGTATTTATCGTCTCCTGCTGACTGCCTGCTTGCAGCACGAAGCGCACAGCCGTTCCTTGCGGGTTGGAGACGCCCTGGAGCGTGACCTGCCCCTGCACACGCACGGGCTGCACAGTGAGCGTGTTCGTGGAGAACGAGGCGGCGTAGGTACTGTCGCCTTCGAACTCGGCGCGTACAGTCTGGTTGCCCAGCGGCATGTTTAGAGGGAGGGTGTAGTTCAGCGTCGCGACACCTGACATGTTGGTAACGGCATTACCCACAACGGCGTCGTTCACCTTAAAGGTTATCGTGCGTCCGCTAAGTGGGGCGTTGTCTAAGCTCTGGCGTAGGGTGGCTTGGAGCGCAACGGTCTGCCCCCGCCTGCCGCTGACTGCTGGTACGCTAACTGAAGTTGCGAGGCGCACCTGCATCACCCCCGCGAATATGCGGTCGTCTACCTGAAAGTCGCCCGTGTTGATCGTATTGCTGTTATTGCGGTCGAACCAGAGTGCGGTCAGCACATCGTAGGTTCCTGCAGCGGCGTCATTCGGAATAAGGAAGAAGCGCGAGCGACTGTTCGTTCCCTCCACAAGGCTCACTTTCAAGTCGCGCGATGGGTCGGAAATCCAGTTGCCCGTACCAAGCCGAATGGACGCGCCCAAAATCACCTGAAAGTCGTGCGTGGCGTTGATAGTGAAGCCTAGCGTCGCTTGCATGCCTGTGCGTACAGGGTTGGGGCTGACCGAAAGGTTCTGAATTGTGGCGACGCCACCTTGCACCAGCTGATAGCCCCCCGGCGCGTAGTAGTGGCTCAGAATCTGTTGCCAGTTTTTGGTGCCGTAGCCGTGCAAAGGCGCGCTGCTGGTACAAGCCTGACTACTGGAAAGTCGCCTGCCCGTCGCCCAGCGCGCAGAGCCCCACTGACATAGTCCACGCCCATGCCCGTTTAGTGCAAAACCTGTGCAGACGGGGTCAGAAATGCAGGGCCAACTGCTACCCGTGCCTGAAAAGCCATCGCCACAGCCCGCGTTGTTGTTCTCCGCTGAGTATTCCGAACGCGCGAGGTTGCCTGAGCTGGTGAGTAGCACATAGCGCGTGGTGGCGTCCACCGCCGCGTTCCCGTTGCTGCTCTGGTTGCCCGTGAACACTTGACACGAGGTGGAGTCGCAGATGTCGTAGCTACTGTTGATGGGCGTGTATACAAAAGACACGCCATAGCTGCGCACAGCGACTGCACCCGCCCTGAGCGACTCCATGCCCGCGGGCGGGTTCTCGCTACCGAAGCGCACGTTGCCCCAGCAGGCGTACCACTCGCTGGTTATTACGCCCTTGCAGTAGGTATCGATTGTATACACTTCCACGCCGCCGGGGCAGTTGGTACGCGAAGTGCAGTTGCGACCCACCTTAATGTACTTGGGCAGCACAATCGGTGCAGGCGCAGCGGGGAAGAAGTCGCCTTCGTCCGAGTGAGTTTGCCTCGTAGTGTCAGGCGGCGCGACTTCAATTTGTTTTTCGCAATCCGTGCAGGGTAGTGCAGGTTCCTCTTCGCGGTGGCGGGGCGAGCGCATATCGCGCGTCTCAACACCTGTCCCTGCTTGCATCGTAAGCCGATAAATCCAGTCGCCCTCGCTCCACAGGCGCACCTTCTCCAGCAGCAGGGTGCGGTAGCCAGGCAACTCCAGCGCGAGCGTCGCGTAGGGCTGCAGCTTGTCCTGCAAGTCGCGAATCGGGAACTGTAGGTAAAACAGCCCGCGCGAGTCGGTATACGCTTCACCTGCGTGGTTCAGCGGGCGCACGCGCACCTTCTCCAGGGGCTGCCCTGTCTGCTCGTCCATAACAAAACCCACCACAATCATCTGGTTCAGCTTGCGCTGCGCCCACAGATACCGCCAGTCGGTCTCCTGCGGCGGCTCAAGCGGATCCAGGTAAAACCGATGTGGCGGCGTGTTGGGATCGACTCTCAGAGTGATTGCCATAGGTTGGTAGCCATCTACCGAGGCGTGCAACACATAGTCGCCCTCAGGCAGTTGCGCGGCGAGCTGTCCATCCGGTAGAGAACGGAAAGCGTAGGATTGTCCAGTGTTTTGCTCAGTCAATGAGACTTCTGCGCTTAGCGCGCGCCCCGAAACCGAGTCGTGGAACCGCAAATCCAGCCACTGCTGCGCTGATACGCTCTGTACTGCCAGCAACAGTAAACCCAACCATGCCCAGCCTTCCGTCCAAAGTCGCATACCTCCATTATAGCCTATTTCAGGGAGTGTCAAGGTGTACTTAAGGCAGGGGATAGTACGGTATCATTCTGAGCAAAGCGTTAACACAATCTGTCGCGCTTCAATCTGTTGGAGCTTCAAAGCCGATTGCAACGCTCGTGCCGCGTCGTCCGCCGATAGCACGCCAACCAGCTCGGTCTCGACGACCTCCGCGCCCAACGCATGCGCCCTGTGTTTCACGGCTTCCGTGACGCGAAATAGGTCGGTTTGCTGGGTTCGTGTGATATTCAGTGACACTTGGGCGACGCCGCGGGTGGGCAGCCACAGCCCCAGCGCACGCACGCCCTGAAGCACAGGGTTCTGCTCACGCTCCTGACGAATCCAGCGCACGATTTGCTGGGCGAGGGCGACGTCAGGCGGATGGATATTCAGATTGAACGCAATCAGCGGGTCGCGCACGCCCATAATCGTTGCACCAGCAGTGGGGTGAAGCCGTTTGGGACCGAAGTCAGGCTCGCGTTCACCCGTGAGCCGCTTGCCGAGCCAGCCTTCGAAACCGCCCTTGCGCAGAGTGGGCAAATCGCGGATGCGTCCCGCGCTGGCGGAATGCTCGTACAGATACACCGGCACCCGCAGTCGCCGCGCGAAACTTTTCGCCACGCGATACGAGAACGCCACTGCCTGCTCGCGCGTCAGCCCTGACAGCGGCACGAACGGAACCACATCCACTGCCCCGATGCGCGGATGCGCCCCCTGATGGCACGTGAGATCGATTCGCTCGATGGCTACCCCGGCTGCTCGCAACACCGCCCGCTGCACCTGCCGAGGTGTCCCTGAAAACCCCAGCACCATCCGATGGTGGTCGTAGTCCCACGAGAGGTGGTGCATTTGCACGCCTGCGCTTGCCGCCGCGTCCGCAATTGCGTGAATCGTCGCCTCGTCGCGCCCCTCCGAGAAGTTGGGGATACATAACACTCGCGCTCTGTCCATATCCCCGAATTATACTGAGCACAGCAGGTATACTCGCCCGCATGAGCATCACGCTCACATTTTTGGGAGCAGCAGGTGTCGTCACGGGCAGCAAGTACCTACTCACTATCGAAGATAAACATTATCTGGTCGATTGCGGGCTGTTTCAAGGCGCGCGCGAATGGAAAGCCCTCAACTGGGAAACGCTCCCGATTCAACCAAGTGACATTCGCGCAGTGTTGTTGACCCACGCGCATATCGATCATTCGGGCTACCTGCCGCGCTTAACGGCTCAGGGATTTCGCGGTGCGGTCTACGCGACGCCCGCCACCTGCGCCCTGCTGGAGATTATGCTGCTGGATTCGGCGAAGCTGCAAGAGCAAGACGCCGAGTACGCCAATCGCGAGGGCTACAGTCGCCACCAGCCCGCTCTGCCGCTCTACGCCACCGAAGACGCCGAAGCCAGTTTAGAACACCTGCGCGCCACGCCGTTCCACACAATGCTGACCCTCGACTCGTTGCAGGTGTTCTTCTATCCGATGGGGCATATCTTAGGCTCCGCCGCGATTGAAATCCAGCTGCCCAACAACCGACGCTTGCTCTTTTCTGGCGACATCGGACGCTACGAAGACCCGATTATGCGCCCGCCGACGGAGTTTCCCGGTGGCGCAGACTATATCGTGATGGAGTCCACCTACGGCGACCGCCTCCACAAACCAGACACTGTGGAGACCCTGTTGATTGAGGCGATTGAGCATATCCACAGCACGCAGGGGGTTCTGTTAGTACCTGCGTTTGCGGTGGGGCGAGCGCAGTTGCTGTTGTATCATATCCGTCGGTTGCAGGAAGCGGGTCGCATTCCGCCGATGCGCGTCTATGTAGATAGTCCGATGGCGCAAAACGCCACGCGCCTCTACTGCCATTTCAGCGACGACTTGAATCTGGAGACCAGCCCCGGCGGCGAGTGCGAGGGGCAACTACCGCTGTATTGCTATCACACACAGTTTGTGCAAACCGTTTCGCAATCGAAGTCCCTGAACGTGCAGTCGGGTCCGATGCTGATTATCTCCGCCAGCGGGATGTGTACGGGGGGGCGGATTCTGCATCATCTGAAGGCGCGCCTGCCCGACCCACGCAACGCAGTGCTGTTCGTGGGTTATCAGGCAGAGGGGACGCGTGGGCGCATGCTGCTGGACGGCGCATCCGAAATCACCATTCATGGCGAACCTGTACAGGTACGGGCGCGTATTTTTCAAACCTCCGCGCTGTCAGCGCACGCGGACCGGGCGGAACTACTCCGCTGGGTGAACGCGATACAGGTTGTACCGCAGCAGTTGCTGCTCACACACGGCGAGCCGCACGCACGCGAGACTCTCCGCACGCTGGTTGTAGACCAGCGTGGCTGGAATGTGCACTTGCCCCAGCATGGCGAGACAATTTCGTTATAGCGTAGAACTGGTGTATAATAAAGGCAGGCAAATCTGCCGAAAGGAGGCTTACGACGATGCGCAAACGCATGCTATGGTCAATTGTGACGACGAGCGCGTTGCTGACGCTGGCAAACGCTCAGATGAACCATCAGGAACAGGGCGACGCAGGCGACCTGCCCGAAACCGCCCAGGCGACTGGAACCGATACGAGTACGCAATTAGCAGCAATTCGCGGCACGCTGGGCGCAAGCGATGTGGATATGTATGTGATTTACATCGCTGATCCTGCAAACTTTGTTGCGACAACTGTGAACAACAATACTAACTTCGACACGCAGCTCTGGCTGTTCGACTCCGAGGGCAAGGGTGTGGCGTTCAACGACGATGTTGGGGGCGATACGCCAGGACGCTCGAGAATTGACAACTCTTCGGAGCTATTGACGAATCGCAGTGCGGGGATTTATTATGTGGCGATTTCGCGCTACGATAGGGACGCGATTGGCTGTGGTGATCGTCTGATGTGGCTGAACACACCGTTCACAGGTGTGCGCGCGCCGAACGGTCCGGATGCGGCGACCCGCGTGGCGGGCTGGTTGAACACAACAAGTGCAGCAGGCAACTACGAAATCACGTTCACGAATGCGTTCACGGCACCGGCGCAAGCCAATATTCCGCCCTGTCCACCGTTCGACGGCTGGGATGAGACAGGTAACGGCGGCGGTGATGCGGGCGACCTCCCTGGCAGTGCGCAGCTGATTCAAAGCCCCGAGGCACAGGCTTGCCAGACCCCTGTGCAGCGTGTGCGCGGGCGCATGGGCGCGGACGATGTGGATATGTATGTCATCTGCATTACGAACCCTGCCCAATTCTCTGCCAGCACAGTGGGCACCACCACATGGGATACACAGCTGTGGCTGTTCAAATGTGACGGCTTAGGCGTGGTGTTCAACGATGATAACCCAGACGCTACAACCGGTTTACAATCGCGTATTGACAATCGCACAAACTGCATATCGCAAGCGGGCGTGTACCTGTTAGCGATTAGTCGCTACAACCGCGACGCCGTGGCGCAAGATGGGCAGCCCATCTGGAATCCCACAGGTGCAGGACGCGGCGTGCGCTGCCCTGATGGCATTCGCGCGGATCAGCCTGTAGCAGGTTGGGCAGGCGCGACAATGGCGGAGCTGCAGCGCTACGTTATTCAGCTCACGGGCGCATTCTTCGTGAGCGCGGGCGGCTGTTGCATCACGGCGGGCGGCGATGTGAACCTCGACGGCTGCATCGACGACGCCGACCTGCTGGCAATTCTGTTCGCCTTCGGACAGACCGGGCAGTTCCTGCCCGAGGACGTCACCTGCGATGGCGTAGTGGACGATGCCGACCTACTGACGGTGCTGTTCGGTTTCGGACAGGGGTGTTAATAGGCAGACACGGAGCAGGTGGAGCGTGAATGCAAGGGCGCGGAGGTCTTTTCCGCGCCCTCTGCGTTATTTGGAGTTGTGAGATGTTTTACTCCGCTCGGTACGAGAAAGTCTACAGCCTTAGCTCCACGCGCACAACACCCGCGCGATCGTGTTTAGCGGTGAGGCGCACAGTTCCGCCTAGCGGAGCGTGTATGACCCATTCCACTTTGGCGCGGTCGTCGGTCGGATCAGTATTCCACACGCTGGCGGCGCTGGGCTTGTAGGCGCGTCCTTCCAGCTGCCCTAACTCTTCGCGTGGCTTGCCCGAACGCAAGGTTGCTCCCTCAGGTAGTTCGATCTCAGCAATCACGCCGCGCACCACCTTTTTCTCCAACGCCTTTTTGGTGATGTAGGTGGGTAGCCAGCCTGTGTTCTGCACGACAAGGCGCACTTTGTAGATGCCCTCGCCAAGCGAATCTGCCTGCGCCTCGTAAATCTCCAGCTTCGGCGAAATCAGTAGATGCCACACCAGCCAGTCGGGGAACAGCGCGACCTCTTTTTCTAGAAACTCGGGTGGTGGGTTGCGCCACGCATAGAGCGCGTTCCAGCCCCCTAACTCCACCTTGCCCAGCTGCGGATGCTCAAACTCGTGCCAGTCCACATAGCCTTTGCCGCCCAGAACCTCGTCGCTCCACTTGAGCAGTTTCAGGTCATCTTCTACAGGATGCTCACGGTACCAGTCGATAAACTTATACTCGGTGATGCCCGCCTGACGCTGTGGACTCCAAATCTCCACTGTCCACGCGAACACACCCATGTGGTCGTACATCCAGTCGTCGAACACGCCCGAAATGTACTCCTTGGGGTGATATTTGAAGTCATGGTACACCGAGATATTCGGGTAGCCCGTGATTGCGGTGCCTTTCGCGCCGATTTTCTGATAAGTCCAGAGGTCTTCGGCAGGGAAGCTGTCGTCGGGCTGGTGGCTGTAGGGGCGCAGCAGCACGCCGCTCCAAGTATGAAATGTGATCCCGCCCGTGATGTTAGGGTGCTTGGCGATGAAGTCCACAATCGCGCGCACTTCAGGTTCGGAGGTGGGGTACGGACCTGCGCCGTGTTGTTCATATTCCTGCCGCCAGTTGCTGGGGAAGTTGCGATTGAGGTCCAAGCCCTCTTTTTTCGGCTGGATGGTCAGAATTGCAGGGTCGAACGGCTCATCGAACCTGCCTTCGGGCAAGATGCGGTAGTATTCGCCGCCCACCTCGTCGGGTTCCCGACGAATCATCAGGCGTGGCTCGTCGGGATGTTTCTTCCAGTTCCCGTTCGGGTCGGGAATGCGCATCATGAGCATCCGTCCGTCACCATCGATGTCCTCGGTCACCAGTCCGCCGATGGGTTCTTCGTCGTAGGGGTAGGGGCGTGTGCTAGAACGGACGATTTTGGGCTTGTCGGCAAGCGCCCACTCCGCGCCGTCGGGATTCACACGCGGGCAGATGTAAAATGTGCGCGTATCCAGACAGCGTGTGATTTTGTCATCCTTGCCATACTCGCCTGTGAGTCGGTGCAAGAGATACAGGCACGCGCTGGAGGGAGATACCTCGCTGGCGTGAATGTTGCCGTCCACCCACAGCGCGGGCTTCTCTTCGGCGGAACCTGTGGCGAAATTGGTCACGGTCAGCAGCCAAATGTCGCGCCCCTCATAACTCTTGCCGATGCCCTGAATGCGCACGAGGTTAGGAAACTCTTCAGCGTAAGCGTGTAAAATCTGTGTCAGCTCGTCGTAGCGATAGTAGGTATCGAAACGCACCTGCGGCATAGGTATCCTCCGAAGGGCACATTCGTCGAATTGAGTGGTTTCCCTGCTGATTTTGAGCATGCCAGAAGCCTCGTTCCATTCGGAGTGACAAACGGTCTTTGTCCAAAATCTTTGTTATTCCGAGCAAAGCGACGCATCGCCCTCTGCGCTGGTTCGGATAGAAGGAGCCTCCTTCGAGTACAATCTACCCGCGATGAGTCTGGCGCAAACCTATTTCGAGCGCGTCCGTGCGCAGATAACTGAACTGGAGCGACGGTCGCTAACTGCCATCGAGCAAGCTGCTGACCAGTGCTCTGAATGCCTGCTGCAGGGTGGCGTGATTCATGTGTACGACACAGGGCACTTAGTCTCGCGCGAACTGATTAACCGCGCGGGTGGCTTGGCGGCGTTCAGCTCGCTAAGTTTCGATTTGCAAGTGACCAACACGAACCCCTACCGCGAGGCGCATGGCGTCGGTGCGCAAACCACGCCCGAAACCGTGCGCTGCATCGTCCACGCCGCTTTAGACCGAAGCCGAGTCGCCCCTAACGATGTGCTCATTATCGGCAGCGTGTCAGGCAAGACGCCTTTCCCTGTGGAACTGGCAATTCAGGCAAAGGCACGTGGCGTGTTCACGATTGGACTTACGGCGATTGACTACTCGTCCGAGCTCCAATCCGAACACGAATCGGGCAAGCGGCTGTTCGAGGTGGTGGATTTAGTGATTGACAACGCTGCACCCTATGGCGACGCGATGCTGAGTTTAGAGGGTGTGGAGACGGCGTTCTGCCCCGCATCGGGCGTCGGCGCGGCAGTCGCGCTGTGGGCGTTGGTCGCGGGCATCGTGGAGCGCATGGCGGCGCAGGGCAAGCCCCCCACTCTCTTAGCCAGTATCAACCGTCCCAACGGTATGGAGCATTACAAGCAAACCATCGAGCAGTATAAGCAGCGGGGCTACTGAAATGGCGACGGAACCGAAGTTGGTGCTTTTTGTGTGCGTGGGCAACTCGTGTCGCAGCCAGATGGCGGAGGGCTTCGGCAACCATTACGGTCAGGGCAAAGTGGTAGCTTTTAGCGCGGGTATCGCCCCGTCGGGCAGAGTCCACCCACTTGCCACTGAAGCCATGCGCGAGGTCGGCATCGACATCACGCGCCAGACCTCCAAAAGCGTGGATGAGTTCGATATCACCCAGTTCGACGCCGTCGTGAGCCTGTGCGATGTCCCCACCGATGAACTCTGCCCCGCGACCTATACGGGCATCCAGGAACACTGGAACATCCCTGACCCCATCGGGCTGCCAATAGACGAGTTCCGTCGTGTGCGCGCAATGATTGAAGAACGCGTGAAAGAGTTAGTGCAACGCCTTGCCGACGATGCGTGAACCTATGATTATCGTGATTGCAAGCCACAACCGTTCCAAGTCGCGCGAGATCGAGCAACTCCTGCGGGCGGGGCTAAACGACTTGCCTGTGGAAGTGCGTCTGCTGGCGGACTACCCCAACGCCCCCGAGCCGCCCGATGAGAATGCCGACACCTATGTGGGCAACGCTGTAATCAAGGCGCGCGCTTGTGCTGCGTTCACGGGCACTATCAGCTTTGCCGACGATGCCGGGCTGGAAATCGACGCGCTGGGAGGCAAGCCCGGTCTCTACTCCCGCCGATTTGCAGGCGAGGAGACCCCCTTCAGCGAGAAGATGGGCATCATTCTGGAAATGCTCAAAGACACGCCCTCCGAACGGCGTACCGCGCGGTTCCGCTGCGCCGTCGCCATCGCCCTACCCAGCGGCGAAGTCTACACCTTCGAAGACACGCTGGAGGGGCGCATCGCTGATGCTCCACGCGGTCAGGCAGGCTTCGGCTACGACCCAATTTTCTATGTGCCCAGTCTCGGCTGCACCCTCGCCGAATTGCCCAGCGAATTCAAAAACCGCATCAGCCACCGCGCCCGAGTAATGCGCCAAGCGATCCCGAAGTTAAGGGAACTTTTGTGTCAAGTCGAACTCCACTCCTGACAGGGCAGTAGGTATACTTTTCGCCAATGAACCTGCATCAGACCACCTTGAGCAACGGCGTTCGCGTTGTGGCGGAGGCAATCCCCACCGTGCAGTCGCTGACCGTGAGCATCTGGATTCGCGCGGGATCGCGCGACGAGCTACCCCACCAGCACGGCATCGCCCACTTTTTGGAGCATATGCTGTTCAAGGGCACGTACACTCGTACCGCCGCCCAGATTGCCCAAGAAATTGAAGGACGCGGCGGCGTGCTGAATGCCTCCACAGGCAAAGAACTCACTTTCTACTATGCCCGCATGCTTGCCGAGCATATGCCCGTCGCCGTCGAAGTGCTGAGCGACCTTTTTCTGAACGCCCGCTTAGCCCCCGACGATATCGAGCTCGAAAAAGGCGTAATCTTGGAAGAGATGCGCATGATTGAAGACACGCCCGACGAGATTCTGCACGATCGCGTGTCAGAGGTACATTGGGGCGACCACCCGCTGGCGCGACGCATCATCGGCACGCCCGATACCGTGAGCGCGTTCACTCGTGAGATGCTACTGGAGTTCACCCGCACCCACTATCGCCCCGAGCGTGTGGTGGTGGCGGCAGCAGGCAACTTAGACCCTGACGCGCTGTTTGCGGAAGTGGATCGTTGGCTGGGACGCTGGAACCCTGAACCGCCCGCTGCCGACGCGCCCGCACAGCCTATCCCGTCGCGCTACCCGAACGCCCCGCCACACCATATCGAAACCCGCGATGTGGAGCAGACTCACTTCGCCCTCGTGATGGACGGCGTGTCGTTTTTCGACGAGCGGCGCTACGCCCAGGCGGTGCTGAACACCCTGCTGGGCGGTAGCATGTTCAGCCGACTATGGCAGGAGGTGCGTGAGAAACGCGGACTTGCCTACGAAATCGGCAGCTACGCGATGCCGATGTCCGACGGCGGGCTATTCGTAATTTACAGCGGCGTTGCGCCCAGCGCGTTTGAGCAAGCCGTGCAGGTCATCGATACCGAACTGGGCAAGCTACTTACCGAGCCGCCCAGTGATGACGAGGTGGCGAGTGCACGGAACCTGCTTAAGGGCAACCGCGTGCTGGCGCTGGAGTCGACGCAGGCGCGCACGGAACTCATCGGCAGCGAGACCCTGATGCGTGGCTACGTGACCCCGATGGAGGAGATTATCGCCCACATCGACGCCGTCACGCCCCAGAGCATCCACGCGCTCACCCAGCAACTGCTGACCCCCGAACGGCGTACCCTCGTTGCAATCACGCCAGAAGAGGTATAATGAGTGCACGCGGGGCAATCCCCGCGGAGGCGAAAACTTATGTTCGGGAGCATCGGCTTTAGCGAAATCATGGTCTTGTTCGTGATTGCGCTGCTGATTTTCGGTCCGCGCAAGCTGCCCGAAATCGCGCGCTCCGTCGGACAAGCCATGCGCGAATTCAAAAAAGCAGGCGAGGAAGTCACACGCTCGCTCGAAGAGCCTGTGGACGACCTACGCGACCGCATTCAGCAGACAATCGAGTTTGAAGAGGAGCGACGATGGAGATCCTGAAAATCATTCTGACCTGGGTAGACATGATTATCATGGTGCTGTTCATCGGGCTGGTGGCTATCCAGACCTCGCGTTCGGAGGGGATTTTCAGTCCTGGCGCGGCGGACAGTATGTTCGGCAAAGCCAAGCCCGGCTTCGATGACAACCTGTCGCGCCTCACGCTGATTCTGGCGGTCGCGATGTTCGCCCTCACCGCGATTGTGACCTACATGCCCTGATGGTACACATCGAGAAACTGCCGCTGGGCGTGCTACAGGCGAACTGCTATATCGTACAGTGCCCTGCCACGCGCGCAACTGCGATTATCGACCCCGGACTGGAGCCTGAGCGAATAATTGAACGCCTGCGCGCCCTGGGCGACCCGCCTGTCGTTGCGTTATTAGCTACGCACGGACACTTTGACCATGTGGTGGGCGTGCGCACCCTCAAACAATACACGAACGCCCCCTTCTGGATTTCTCAGGAAGAGTGGGAACTCTGGGCACAGTACGCGCACGAGCATCCTGTCTATCTGAACTTACCCCCAACAGAACCCGTGCCCCAGCCCGACCGATACCTGCGCGAGGGCGAGCAATTTGCGATAGGCGCGCTGCACTTTGAAGTGCTGGCGCTGCGCGGGCACGCGCCCGACCACATCGGATTCCTGCTGAAAAACACGCAGCCCATGCGCCTGTTCTGTGGGGACGCCATCTTTGCCGGCAGCGTCGGACGCACGGACATCCCACACGCCGACTTCGAGACCTTGCATCATCACCTGCATACCCGCGTCCTGAACCTGCCCGACGACACCATCCTGCATCCGGGACACGGACCCGACACCACCGTCGGCATAGAGAGGGCGACTAACCCGTATCTGTAAAGCACTCGGAGGTATACTCTCCTAGATGATCGGCGTGCGAAGCACACTCCCGCCGCCCGATATCGAGTATCCCGACACGGACGGAGAACCGATGGCGAACAACACGATACAGGCGCAAATGATGATGACCTTCCAAGAGAACCTGGAGGCGATGTTCCGCCACTACGACGAAGTGTTTATCGCCATCGATCTGTTTTGGTATCCCGTCAATGGTAACAACATGGAGCGTACCCCCCCGATATGATGGTGGTCTTCGACGCCCGAAGGACACCGACGCTCCTACAAGCAGTGGGAAGAAGGTCAGGAAGAACACGAACGTGCCCAACAAATGGCGCAACGCCTCCCAAGCACCGGAAGCTGAACTCAAAGGGCTGAAAGGCGAGGCATAAAAAACAAACCCTTGTGCCCACAGGAGAAAACCATGCCAAACATCGGACTGCAACTGTATACGCTGCGCGACGACCTGAAAACGGACTTCGCGGGCACTATCCGCGCCGTCGCGCAAATGGGCTACGATTACATCGAGACCACAGGCTTTATGGGCGAACACAGCCCTGTGATGCAGCAACTGCTCGACGAGACGGGGCTGAAAATCGCAGGGCTGGGCTTCGACCTGCACGCGCTGGAGACTGAACCCCAAGCAGCTATAGACGCCTGCAAGCAGTGGAATGCCCACTACGCTGTGACCTTCTGGATACATGACGCCGAACGGCAAAGCGCAGACGACTGGCGGCGCATCGCGGAACGGTTCAATCGCATCGGCGAATCGCTGGCGCAGGGGAATGTACCTTTTCTATACCACATTCACGGCTACGAGTTCACTGAATACGACGGCAAACGCGCCATCGACCTCCTGATGGAGAACACCGACCCGCACTACTTCAGCTTAGAAGTGGATACTTACTGGGCGGAGTTCGGCGGCGTGAACGCGTTGGAGTTCTGCGCCCAGTACGCCGACCGAATCTGCGCCCTGCACCTGAAAGACTACATCAGCAAGCCCGAAATGCACGATATCGAAGTCGGCGAGGGCGCGATTGACATGCACGGCGTGCTGAAACTGGCAGTCCAACACGGCTGGGAGTGGCTGATTATCGAGCAGGAACGCTATATTCGCACGCCCCTCGAAAGTGCGGCGCGATGCCTGCATAATGTGGAACGGATGCTGAGAACCCTGTAGCAGGAAATCAAACCGCGAGAGCGAATCTGCCGTATGGAATAATCAAGAGGGATGATTTCTATGTTTGCGCTGAACTTCTATACGGATTTGTACGAGGATATGCTGCGTACCCTGCGCAAGACGGCGACGATTCGGCTCGGCGATAAGTCGCGTAAATACAGTGCAGGGCAGATTGTGTGGATCACTGTGGGACCGCGCTTCGGCAAACGCAAGCGACTGTTCACAGCGATCCTGGATCGCGTGGAGGTCAAGCCGATTGCCGACCTCAGCCCGCGCGACATCGAACGCGAGAACCCTGAGTTTCGCACGGTGGAGGATGTTATCGCGCTGCTGGAGCGCATCTACGACCGCCCGGTGTCGATGGACGATTTAGTGACGGTCATCTACTTCTCGCCTGTCGACGAGGGTTAATCCCCTCCGCGCCGCGCCTGTAGCAGGTACACTTGAAGTGTATGATTAAGTTCTCCAACGGCGAGCAGGTGGAGTTTTTCACGGGCAGTGGCGCGTTGGGCTTCGACGGGCGCGGGTGGTGGTGGGAGTACCCCCTGCGTTGGATGGGTGTTTTGAATCCCCACGATTTCGCGATTGTGGTGAAGACTCTCACGCTGCGCCCGCGTCGGGGCAACCTGCGCTGGTACGCCCCGTGGCGCTGCGTGCGCCTGATACGCGGCGGCACGGTGAACGCTGTTGGCTTGACCAACCCCGGGATCGATTGGTGGCTGCGCGCCTGCTACCCCCGGATGCGCCGCATGGGGCTGCAGATTGTGGTCTCGGTGTACCCCGAAAGCCTTGAGGAGGCGCAGGCGTTCGCCGAGAAGCTGCGTCCGCTGCAAATCACAGCGATCGAGCTGAACGCCTCCTGCCCGAATGTGGAACACTGCGAGGTGGACGCCGTGAACCATGTGCGCACAATCGCCCAAACCTTAGCCGACACGGGGCATCCCCTGATTGTCAAGGTGGGCTATGACCAGCCCTATGTAGCAATTGCACAGGCGTTGGAGGGCGTCGCGGAGGCAATCCATGCGATTAACGCCGTGCCATGGCGCATGGTGTACCCGAATCAGCCGTCACCCCTGGCGAAACTGGGCGGGGGCGGCGTGTCAGGCGAGCCGATACGACCGTATGTGCGCGAGGCAATCCAGCGTCTCACGCAAGCCACCATACTACCTATTATCGCAGGGGGCGGAATCTACACGCTATCGGACATGCAGGAACTTTGGGAGTTAGGTGCGCGGGCGTTCAGCATCGGCACGCTGTTCCTGCGCGCTCCGTGGATGCCGAACCGTCTTGTCCGCGCGTGGCGCGAGGCGCAAGCCTATGCCTACCACCTACGCGAATCTCACTGAGATTATCCACGCCTTCGGCGCGCGTCCTGCAACGACCGAAGCCGAGTCGCGCCTGCGGGCGTACCTGATGCGCCGCCTACAGGAGCATGGGCTAAAGGTGTTCGAGCAGCCGTTTCAGAGTGTGCCCTCGCTTGCACCGATGTGGCTGGTGGTCTCCACGCTGTTTGTACTGTCGGCTGCACTGGCATGGGGGAACACAAGTGGGGCATGGCTGTTCAGTGCGATTGCCAGCGTTGTGGCGATGCTGATGTTTTGGGGCTTGGTCAGCGGGCGCTGGGATGTCTCGCGCTTCTTTCCGCAACGCCCCAGTGCAAACCTGATTGCCGTCGCGCCCGCCCAGCATGCGCCGCGCCGCACAGTTGTGCTGATGGCGCATATCGACACTCAGCGTGCCACACTAATGTGGCATCCCAAGCATGTGCGGGCGTTTGGGCGCAACTTCCAGCTGCAGGCAGGCTTGCTGATTCTGCACTCGCTGCTGGCGATTGCGCTTGCGCTGTCGCCGTTGTGGGGGCAGGCGTGGCTGGTGGGAGTGGCGCGAGGTGTGATGACGCTGGGCGGTCTGGTCGCACTGTATGGGATGGGTGTGCTGCTGCATCGTGAAATTGCCCTACCTTATGTGCAAGGTGCAAACGACAACGGTTCTGGAACCGCTGCCCTACTGACAATTCTGGAGCGCCTCGCCGAGAACCCACTGCCTGATACGGAAGTGTGGGGCGTGTTCACAGCCTGTGAGGAGGTGGGCAGACCAAGCGGCGCATTCGCGTTTGAGCGCGAATACGGCTACCAACTGCACGACGCCGAATTTCTGATTATCGATCACATCGGCTTGGGCGAGCCGCGCTATCTAACGGTGGAGGCGATGCTGCCCCGCGCCCGCGCTCACTCCGAAATGGTTCAGCAGATGGAGCAGCTCGCCGCCGCACACCCGGAGTTCCACCTCAAGCCCAGTGCCGTACCTCACGGCGCCTACACCGATGCGCTGCCGTTCTACTTGGGAGGCTACAAAGCCATCGCCTTGTGGTGCGAGCTGGAGCCTAACCTGCCCCCCAACTGGCACTGGATAACTGATACGCTGGAAAACATAAACGAAGCCGACCTAGAGCGGGCTGTTGCGGTAGTGGAGGGGTTTCTTGAGTTAGGTGGATGTCGCTGAAAGGGTATACGCCTCTGCTTCAATCTCAGAGACTGTACTACACATCCAGCGAGGCAGAGGCAGGCACAATCTTCCCATGCTCGCGCGTAAGAAAATGCACTTCGCGGATGCCGTTGCGCAGTAGGTGTTCACGCGCCTCGTCCAAGCCGAAACCGACTTGAGTTGGGCGGTGGCTGTCGTCGCCGATGCAGAACATCACGCCCATTCGCGCACCCAGTCGCACTATCCAGTCGGCGGGGTAGGGCTGGTCTAAGCCTTTGCGCAAGGCGGAGGTGTTCACCTCCACGCGCGCGCCTACGCTGCGAATCGCCTCCAACGCATATTCGGCGGCGCGGCGCACGCGCTCCGTTGATATCTGCTCCAGCATGCCCAAGCGCGCGGCTTTCAGGCGCACCAAATCCAGATGCCCAATCACCTCCGGGCGCACTGCTTGTGCCATCTCCGCCACCTTGTGATAATACCGTACAGCAACCTCCTCCATCCCACCCACCTGTGCCATCATGTCGAGAAAGTTCTTATCAGAGTAGCCATCGATAGAGGCATCATGCAGGTAATGCACCGAACCGACCATATAGTCAAATTGATACTTCTGGCGGTAGTGTTGCACCAGCTCCGCATAGCGGTCTTGCGGCACTACTTCGATTTCGAAACCGCGCAGAACGGTCAGTCGGTCGGCGAATTCGTCGGCGAGTTGACTAATCGTGTGCGCGTAGCGGTCGAAGATTTCATCTAAGGTCTGTGGCGTCCAGCCCCACTCAATCTCTTTAGGGTAGAGGAACTTGGCTTCTACACGGGGCATATGCTCCGCCACACCGAACACATGATAACCTGCCTGATGTGCCGCTTCCAGAATCTCGCGCAGGCTGCCCTCAGCGTGCTCACAGAACTCGCCGCTGTGCCCGCCATGCAGCGAGATCTTCCACTCCGCCTTTTGCATAGCAGCGAAGAGTATACCCCGCCACCACTTCGAGCCAATTCCGCCAAATTCCCGAATTCCCTGTCCGGTTTTGGACGAGTTTTGAGTCTATATGGGGTGGAATGCCTTGCGAAGGCGTTCCACAGGGCGAATTAGATAGAAATCAGCGGCGCTGGGCTTTGATCCTCCTTTCGACAGCGTCGCTTATTTTTCGAGTGGCTGGTGTATACTTATTCCTGATGGACACAACAAAGCCTCTCATCGGCATTACGGCGAACTGGAAGTTGGTGGACGAGATTAGCGGCAAAGTGAGTATGAACGATGGTTATGCGCGTTCGGTGGCTCGTGCGGGGGGCGTGGCGGTGCTGATACCGCCCGGTGCGGATGCAGAGGCGTTGGCGGAACATCTGGACGGATTGCTAATTCCCGGCGGTGCGGATATTGACCCCAAATATTACGGTGAGGAGCAGCACCCAGAGGCGAAAATTGTGAACGCTCCGCGCTTTGAGGAGGAGTGGGCGTTGCTGCAGGCGTTCGAGGCGCGGCGTAAGCCGATTTTGGGCATCTGCTACGGCTGCCAGTTGCTGAATGTGTGGCGGGGCGGCGCGCTGTATCAGCACCTGCCCGATTTGCCTACTGTGACCCTCAAACACCAGCGCACCAGCTCCGACGAGCCGTTCCCGCGCCACTTTGTGGAGGTCGCCACCGATTCGAAGTTGGCGCAGATTGAGGGGCAAACGCGCTTCGAGACCGTGAGCGCGCACCATCAGGCAATACGCACGCTGGGCAAGGACTTAGTGATTACCGCCTACTCGCCCGACGGCGTGATAGAGGCGATTGAAGACCCTACACACCCGTTCTTTATCGGCGTGCAGTGGCATCCGGAACGCGACCCTGACGCTCCCGCCACGCGTCGCTTGTTCGAGGCTTTCGTTCAGGCGTGTGGGACACATCGGAGCGGCTAACGGCTGGGCTGTGCTGCCGTCGACTTGAGGTGCCGCACTCGCAGGGGTGACACGAGGAAAAGTGTCGGGGAACGAGTTTGGCAGCATTTGCTACATCGCTACTGGAGGGCGAGGCTCCCGTCGAGCCAACCCGTTCTTCGGTCTCACCGCGCGGCTTTCGGCACAACAGATGGCTCGGCAGGCGCCTCGCCCTCCAGCAGTGGTAAGGTTGCGCGATACGAGACAATAGGTTGGCTCGGCGGGAGCCTCTCCCTCCAGCAGTAGTAAGTTCGCGCGATAAGAGAAAATAGGTTGGCTCGGCAGGCGCCTCGCCCTCCAGCAGTAGTAAGGTCGCGCGATGTGAGAAAATAGGTTGGCTCGGCAGGCGCCTCGCCCTCCAGCAGTGGTAAGGTCGCGCGATGTGAGGAAATAGGTTGGCTTGGCGGGAGCCTTGCCCTCCATGGGCTGTTGTGTGCTTTGAGGTGATTCTGGGGGAAACCTGTATTTTCGCTGTGAGGCGTGCGCAGACCTCTGCCGAAATATCCTTTACAACCCACAAGGGGAGGTGGTACACATGTTCTCGGCGATTGCCATCGCGCTTGCCGTCGCCTGCATAGTGGGAGCTTATAGCCTACTGCGCGATGCGCTTGATGAAGTATGGTAAAGTGGCACGGGCAATCTTGTCTGTGCGTGATTGCTACGCTAAAGCGGTTCAACAAAAATCAGCCCTGCCAGCTGCGCGTCGAGGGCGACGGTAGACATGCCAATTCGCACGGCATACGCGGGGAAGCGTTGCTGCACGTAGACTGTTGCTCCGGGCATGATGCCCAGCACACTCAGCTTGCGCCAGTGCCCATCGTGGTCATGGACGACCCGTACGATGCGTGCCTGTGCGCCCTTTGGTAGCTGCGTCAGCGGGACGGCTTGTGCGCCGTCTCCTGACGCTTGCGCCGTGCCCAGTTCACAAGGCTTTGTATCCATTTCGGCTCCTGCGGTTGCTCATAGCCACAGCGCGGGCACTTCACGAGTCGGCAGCCCCCAAACGCGGCGCAACCGCGACAGGCTTTCTGGATGCCCTCCTCAGTCAGTTCGTGCCCGCAGAAACTGCAACGTATCACAACTGTACCCCCCACGCGCTCAGCAGTCGGCTTAGTGCGAAGCCCACCCCAAACGCCGTTGTCATCGCAATCACGAACATCGCCAACGCCGTCTTCCAGCCTCGCTCCTTGATTGTCACCAGAAACTGTGCCACGCACGGCACAAACAGCGTTAGCACCACCGCAACCACCAGAATATCGTTGCCCGTTAGTAAGCCCTTCTCCTGCAGGTCGTACAGCCCCGCAGCACCGTAGTCGCGTCGGAAGAAGCCGAATAGGAACGCCACGCTTGCCTCGCTTGGCAGCCCCAGTAGCTGGGTTAGTGGCGCAAGCGCACGCAACGCCCAATCGAACAGCCCCACGAGCTGCCCTATCCAGATTAGCACGCTGGCAATAAGGAACAGCGGCAGCACCTCCATAAAGTACCACTGCAATCGTGCCAGCGTTTTGATAAGCACGTTGCTTAGGCTAGGCAAGCGCATCGGTGGGATTTCCATGTAGAAGGGCATGGCGCGTCCGGGCAGCACCTGTGCCGCCAGCCAACCCGACACCAAAAATACACCCGCAATCACGCCCGCCCAGATGCCCAGCCCCAGCGGATACTGCGCCAACAACGCCAGTACCACGCCCAACTGCGCCGAGCAGGGGATAGTCAGCGTCAGCAGAAAAGTGGTGATAATGCGCTCGCGGCGGGTTTCTAAAACGCGCGTGACCACTGTCGCCATCGTGTCGCAGCCGAACCCCAGCACAATCGGAATCACCGCCCGCCCGTTCAGCCCCATCGCCTTAAACACGCGGTCTATCAGCATCGCGAGGCGCGGTAGGTACCCTGTATCCTCCAGAATCGCGAACACCAGAAAGAAGAAGGTCACAATCGGCAGAATCAGCGCAATCGCGTAGGTCACACCCAGCGTCCACACACCGTACTCGCCCACCAGCAGCTCCTGAATCGACTGCCACGGGACGATACGGCGCACGAGGCTCTCCACGAACGGGTTGATGGTCTCGCCGAACAGGTTCTCTTCAATCAGCCCGACCACTGTGCCCGCGCCGAACACGCCCACGAACTGATACAGCCCGAAATACAGCACCAGCGCAAGGATGGGGAAGCCCGTCCACGGGTTCATGCTCAGCCAGCCTGCCCACTCCGCGAGGGTCTGCGGGCGTGGAGACTTGGTGGTATGGGTTACCTGCGCGGCGATTTGCTGACTCCAGAGTTGTCGCTGCTGCTCGATTTGCCATGCCAGTGGGGTCTCGCCGGCGCGTTCGAGTTGCTCTTTGATGTGGCGGATTTGCTCCAGCGTATACGCGCTTTCTTGCGCCTGCACTTCGTCCCAGATTTCGGCATCGTCTTGCAGCAGCAGCAGGGCGATGGTGCGGGGGCTGAGGGCATAGTCGCCGCGCAGTCGCTCGCCGATTTGCTCAAGGGCTTGCTCAATCGCGATGGGGTAGGTCGGTGTCGGCGAGGCGGTCATAAATCAGCTCCTTCAGGGCATCGATTCCTTGTCCCGACAGCCCTATCGTCGGCAGCACGGGCGCGCCCAACTGCTGCTGCAGCGCATCAATCTGGATATTCAGCCCTGCACGCTCCAGCTCGTCCATCATGTTCAGCACCAGCACAACAGGCGCACCCGTCTCCATCAGCTGCGCGGTAAGAGGCAACATCCGCGCGAGGTTCTTGGCGTCAATTACATGCAACACCAAATTGGGACGGTCGCGCAACAGGATGCGCCGCGCCACGCGCTCCTCGTCGGTAATCGGCGAAAGCGAATACATGCCCGGCGAGTCGATAATCACAAACTCGCGCCCGCGATAGCGCATCAGCCCGCGTGAAACCTCGACCGTCGTACCCGGATAGTTGGAGACCGTGACATAGCGTCCTGTGAGTTTATGGAACAGCACGCTTTTGCCCACGTTCGGGCTGCCCACAATCAGCACGGTCGGTTTCGCGTCGGCGCGCGCCTGCCTGCGCATGGATTCCTCAGCAGTGGCAACAGTTGGCATTTTCCATAAATATACCCTTTAGCGTGGCTAAATATCAAGGGGGGGGGTTGACACCCCACACCTTGATTGGAGTATAATTCGCTTTAGAGATTTATTTTCCATAGGAGCGAGACGATGAACCGACTGACCATCGGACTGAAACAAGCAGGGCTGCGCCTCACCCCGCAGCGCGTGGCAATTTGCAAGATACTGGCGGAAAGCAAAGACCACCCAACCGCGATGATGATTTATCACCAACTACTACCTCAGTTTCCCACGCTGAGCTTAGCGACGGTGTATAAGACGCTGAATGTGTTGAAATCGATGGGGCTGGTGCATACACTGGGCGACGCGGGCGACGGCGCGGAACATTTCGACGCCGACCTAACACCGCACATTAACCTGGTATGCACCAAGTGCCACAGCGTTATGGATTTTGATGAGCACCTGATTTATTCGGTGCAGCAGGCGGTGGCGGAGCGGTCGGGCTACGAGATTCAAGGCGCGCGGATTGTGTACTACGGCTTGTGTCCGCAATGCCGCGCCTTGAGCGCGAAGGAGAGCGCGTGATGGGTGTGATGCGCTACTTGCGGAAACGCAGGGCGGAAGCCGACTCGTGCGCGGACGAGATGGCGAAAGTCGCAATCGCCACACGCGGGCTACAGCGCGTGCGCTACCGCTACAAGGAAGACTCCGTGGAGTTGGAGTATGATCCCCACACGCTGAGTGCGGAGGACGCCCAGCGCGCTGCCGAGCCGCTGCTGCGCGAGTTGGGAGTGCGTATCCCCACGTGTGGACTGCGCAACCCCGAATCGGGCGTGTGCGAGGCGTGCCCCAGCGTGGCGCAGCACGGCAAACGCTGGCACATAAACGGCGTTGCCTACCGCGCGAGTTTCGACGGCGAAACACTGACGATTGAACAGGAAGGCGCGCCTCCAGAGCCGACTGACCGCATCCTGCGCCGCGTGAAAGCGATCGAGCGTCCTGCGCCGTTGTGGCAGAGCCGCGCGTTTTGGGAACCGATACTCGCGGCGCTGACCCTGCTGATGATAATAGTGGGCGGGCTGTTGCGCTGGCAAGGTCTCACAGGCGCGGCGAACGGGGCGTATGCGATTGCCTACTTGGCAGGGGGTTACTTCGGCGTAGTCGACGGCTATCAGACCCTGCGCGAGCGACGGCTGGATGTGAACTTCCTAATGATTGCTGCTGCGATTGGCGCAGCAATTGTCGGCGAAGCCCCCGAAGGCGCGACGCTGCTGTTCCTGTTCTCGCTGTCCAACACGCTGCAAAACTACGCCCTTGCCCGCAGCCGTCGCGCTGTGCGTGCGCTAATGGCGTTGCAGCCTGAAGTCGCCACGCGCCTCACGCCCGCTGGCACGGAGACTGTGCCTGTAGAGGAACTGCAAGTAGGCGACTGCGTGCTGACCCGCCCCGGCGAACGTATCCCCACCGACGGCGTCGTGCTGCAAGGCGATTCGCACGTCGACCAGTCGCCGATTACAGGTGAAAGCGCACCTGTGCACAAAACCGTCGGCGACTCTGTGTTCGCGGGCACAGTAAACGGCAACGGCGTGCTGGAGATTGAAGTGCGCGCGCCCGCCTCTGAGACGCTGCTGCAGCGGATTATGCAACTGGTAGAGCAAGCGCAGGAGCAGAAAGCGCGCACGCAACGCTGGCTGGAGCGGTTCGAGCAGCGGTATGCACTTGCAGTGATTGGCGGCGCGGCGGCGGTCGCGCTGGGGCTGCCCCTCGTCGGCTGGAGCTTCCCCGACGCTTTCTATCGTGCTATGACGCTGCTGGTGGTCGCCTCGCCCTGCGCGCTGGTGATTAGCACGCCCGCTACCCTGCTGAGCGCAATCGCCAACGCCGCCCGACGCGGCGTGCTGTTCAAAGGTGGCGAGCCGATGGAGCGACTGGCGACCATTCAATCTGTCGCCATCGACAAAACAGGCACGCTGACCGAAGGCAAGCTGGAGTTCACGGATATGGTATCACTGCCCGACGCTTCGGAATCGGAGGCGTGGCAGATGATTATCGATGTGGAGTCGCGTTCAGAGCATCCGCTGGCGCAGGCGTTGGTGCAGGCGGCGCAAGCGCGTGGCTACGAAGCCCGCCCCGTCGAGCGCGTGGAAGCTGTGCCAGGCAAAGGCGTGATTGCGACCCTGCCTGACGGCGTAGAAGCGCGCATCGGCAACCTTCGCCTATTTGAGGATGTGGGCGTGCCTGAATCGGTGCAGCAGACCGTGCAGGCGTTGCGCGAGGCGGGCAAGACGGCGATGATTGTGTGGGCAGGTGGGCGGTATCTGGCGGTTGCCGCCGCCGCCGACAAGTTGCGCCCTGAAGCCCCGCGTGCAGTAGCGCAACTGCACGCGCTGGGCATTCCCTGCGTGGCGATGCTTACAGGTGATGCGGAGCCTATTGCTCGCGCCGTCGCCCAGCAAACGGGTGTTGACCGTGTATACGCTGACCTGTTGCCCCACGAGAAGCTGGAGGTGCTGGGCAAACTGAGTGCAGAATGCGGCGTCACGGCGATGGTAGGCGACGGTGTGAACGATGCCCCCGCCCTCGCCGCCGCCGAAGTCGGAATCGCGATGGGTGCAGGTACCGACGTTGCCTTAGAAACCGCCGACGTCGCCCTCGTGGGCAACGACCTCACGAACCTGCCCTATGCGATTGCCCTCAGCCGCCACGCGATGCACGTACTCAAGCAGAACCTCATCTTCGCAACAGGCGTGATTGTGGTGCTGGTCATCCTCACCTTCGTAGCGAACCTGCGCCTGCCGCTGGGTGTCGTGGGGCACGAGGGCAGCACACTGATTGTCGTGATGAACGGACTGCGCCTGCTGTGGTATCGCCCGCGCGAGTAGGCGGTAGAATCAGGGTATATGGTTCAACATCGGATTGTGAGGATGGATCCGCACACTGAGGCGCAAGCGTGGCGCGATTTCCACGCCAGCTTTTGATACCCGTGCCTCTGCTGCGCGGCGACCCCGATGTGCCCATCAACCTGCAAGCGGTGTACAGAGCGTCTACGCTCGCGTCCGCTGCCGTTCGTTCCCACGAATAGCGCTTGAGGTTACTCGCCTCGGCTCGGAATGACAGGCACTCTTCGTGTAAGAGCCATATCATTCCGAACAAAGCGAAAAATAAGGACGCATCACATCTCCCGCAGCAGCTCCAACATCGCCCTGTCCAGCTTGTACCCACGCCAATTTTCGTAGGGCACATCGGCGCGGTCGCTCTCGAGGACGCCGAACGATCCGCGGAAGTTCCACAGCGCCCAGCCCCAGCCCGCCTGCTTCCAGAGTTCGAGCAGGTCGCGCATCCATGCCAGCACAACGGCGTGGGGCGTATGCTTGTATGCGCCGAACTCGCCCACCATCACGCCCACGCCTTTTTGCTCGAGCGCTTTCCAGCGGGCGTAATAGGCGTCCCACAGGCGTTGCTTGTCCCAGACTACATCGCCCTCGCGCAGGGGATACTCTGTAGGCGGCTGCCAGCGGTCTGCACCTTGCACCCACTCGGCGCGATAGTGCGTTAATCGGAATGGCTGATACCCGCGCGTCGCTTGCGCCACATTCAGAGGGAGCAGCTCCTCGCTGGGGGTGCCGCCCCAATCGCGCCCGTCGCACACAATCAGCCGCTTCGAGTCCTCTTTGCGAATCGCCTCCACCACACGCTCCACGACCTTGCGATGCGACTCGGCGTCCACATTCGCCGGCTCGTTGAAGAGGTTGAAACTCAGTTGGCGGTTCGAGATGCCCTTATAACGCTTGGTGAACTGTGTCCAGTGGTGAACGCAGATTTTCTGCGCTTCCTCGTCCTTCCACAGGTTCAGCCGTTCAGGGGGCGACGCCACCGTGTAGCCAGGCGCGCGATGGAAGTTGAGTTGAACGTGCAGTTTGTATTGCTCCCCGAAGCGCACGGCGCGGTCAATTTCGCGCAGTTCCTCCTCGCGCAGGCGGTAGGGATTGTCGGTGTCCGTCCAGATGCGGTAGTCCATCGGTAGGCGCACGAAGTTGAATCCCAGCTCAGCAATCCACTCGAAGTCCCGCTCGTCGAATCGCGTGTTGCTCCACTCCAGCCCGAATTTATTGAGCAGGTTGAATCCGCGCCAGCGGGGCAGCTTGCGTGGCGTCGGCTCTGGCAAACTCGCGCGTTGTGGCATAGTGGAGAGATTCTACCCCCATCAGGTATCCTTTCCGCTCGATGCGTCGGTTCTGGTGTTGGTTCGTTCTGGCGGGTCTGCTTGCAGGCGCGTTTCCGCAGTCGTTGCCGCCGTCGGTTGCGCTCACGCGCCGCATGGGGCTGGAAGGGCGCGTAATGTGGGTCGACGCCACCGCAAACCTCAGCTGGCTGATTGACCGCGCCCAGATACGTGATTTCGTGCGCAAGTGCCGCGAGGTGGGCATCAACTGCATCGTGCTGGACGTGAAGCCCATCAGCGGACATGTGCTCTACAACAGCCAGATTGCCCCCAAACTCACCGAGTGGCGCGGCGTGCAGGTTCCACCTGACTTGGACGTGCTGCAAGTGTTTCTGGAAGAGGCACACGCGATTGGGCTGGAGGTGCATGCGAATATTAATGTACTTTCCGAGGGGCACAAGATGTTCAGCGCGGGTCCCGCCTACGAGAATGTGGACTGGCAGATGGTGGCGTACTCGCGCCGACGCACGCTGGTGTTGCCCGACGGCTCGCGCTATGACCTGAATCGGTTCGACACCACGCCCCCGCCTGATGGAATCTCTGCCTATCGGCGCAACCCTGCGCCCATGCCGCCCGCCGGACGCAGTTGGGCGTATGCGGTTCTGACCGACGATTTGCGCGTGCAGGCAGTGATTGACGGAATGTTTGTCACTCGCCCGCTCACGCCTCCTGAAAACGGCTGGATTCTGGTGGCGGACGGTCAGGCGGCGCAGAACTTAGAACGGCTCAGCACACTCGGAACCCCGCTGACCCTGCAAACACAGCCTATTCTGCAGCCAATCGCCGAGTCGGACACGGAGGGCATCGCCGTGTTCGTAAACCCGATGCACCCCGTAGTGCGCGAGCGACTGCTGAGTATTATCCGCGAGATTTGCCAGAACTACCCGATTGACGGCTTCGTGTTAGACCGCATGCGCTGGGCGAATGTGTATACCGATTTTTCTGAGCGCACGCGGGCGGCGTTCGAGGCGCAGTTCGGACATGTGAGCAATTGGCCCGACGACATCGTGCGCCCTCCCACACTGCCCCGCGAGGGCTACGAGCGTGGTCCACGCTTTGCGCAGTGGGCGGAGTTCCGCGCAGGTGTGATTCGCAACCTGCTGCGCGACATCCGCCGCACTATCGAGTCCGTACGACCGATGCCCATCGGCGCGTATGTGGGTAGCTGGTACCCCATCTACTTTGAACTCGGCGTGAACTGGGGCAGCGACGCCTTAGCCCGACCCTACGGCTTTGTCAGCCCCGAATATCGGCTCACCTCCTATCTGTACGATATGGACTACCTGATGCCGGGCGTCTATTACCCCGTGCCGTTTATGAACGAAGCTCCTCTGTACGACGCCGATGAGATCCGTACGGTGGAAGGCATGACACGCCGTGTGATGGAGTGGACGAACGGCGATTTGTTCGTCTACTCAGGTATCTACGCGCTGGACTATCGAGGCGACCCGTCGGGCTTCGAGCGGGCGATACGCGCCGCACGACTAAACTCGCACGGCGTGATGATTTTCGACGCCTCGCATATCGTGCAGTGGGACTGGTGGGAGGCGATTCGGCGCGGCTTAGGCACGCCCGATGGCTTGGCAACTGACTCCGTACCCCTTGCGCCCCATCAGCTGCCCTCGCTGCTGCCCAGCTTGCGGAACGGCGGCGGGGGATAGAAGGAGAGAGCCTCCCTTCCTCGTCAATTTTCACTCGTACATGGCAGGAATCGGCAGGAGAAAGGTGTAACTAAAAAAGGGGACGATAGGCAAAGGAGAGCAAAACCTATCGCCCCCAAGAGAGGTGTGTAGTTGCTTGCTATTAGTATAGACGCAATTTCGCGCCGGAAAGTTCCCGATGTCGGGTACAATTCGGCGCGAAATGCGTTCGCGAGACACTTTCCGACGCGCCGCCGCGCTAATTGCGAAGGCGGAGTCGTTCCTGATTGTCCCACACCTGCATCCCGACGGGGACGCGCTGGGCAGCGCGCTGGGACTGTATCACGCGCTGAAGCAGATGGGCAAGCCTGTTGTGACCGTTGTAAGCCACGATAGCGTGCCCGAAATCTATCGGTTTCTACCCGACTGGGAGCAGATTCTGCTGGAGCATCCGCACCATACCACCTACGACCTTGCGATTGTGGTCGATCAGAGCCAACTAAACCGTGCTGGCAAACACGAAAAACTTGCCCGTGCGGCACGGAAGCTCTTGCAGATTGACCACCATGTGCCGCTGGAGCAGTTCGCCGATGTACGGATTGTGGACACTGACGCGGCGGCGACGGCGGAGCTGGTGTATCGCCTGCTGCACTCAATGCGCCTGCCCCTCACGCCCGAAATCGCGACATGCCTGTTGACGGGCATCGTCACCGACACCTTTTCATTCAAGTTCCCGAACACCACCCCGCGCACGCTGCGCATCGCTGCTGCGTTGCAACAGGCAGGGGCAAACCTGAGCTCCATCAGCGAGCAGGTTTTTGAGACGCGCTCGTTCTCGGCGGTGAAACTGCTGGGGCTTGCGCTCTCCACCCTGCAGCGCACCAGCGATGGTGCAATCGCATGGGTCACTGTGCCCCGCTGTGCCTTCGAGGAGGCGCACGCTCACGAGGAAGAGACTGAAGGCATCGTGAACTTCGTGCGTTCCATTCGCGGCGTGGAGGTGGCGATGATGATTCGCGAATCGCCCAACGGCAAGATTCGGGCAAGCCTGCGCAGCCGCGGCAAGGTGAATGTGGCGAAACTCGCGCAGCAGTTCGGTGGTGGCGGACACGAAAACGCCGCCGGCTGTACCTTAGAGACTAGCCTCGCGGAAGCGGAGATGATTTTAGTGCGAGAGGCGCAACGATGGATGGAGTCCTCAACGTAAACAAGCCGGGCGAGTTGACCTCCCACGATGTGGTGGATGCCCTGCGCCGCGCGACAGGGCAGAAGGAGGTCGGACACGCGGGCACGCTCGACCCACAGGCGACGGGCGTGCTGCTATGCTTGCTCGGACGCGCTACGCGCCTCACGCCCTACCTACAAGACTTGCCCAAAGCCTATCGCGGTGTGATTCAGTTCGGAATCCGCACGAACACTCAAGACGCTGAAGGTGAGGTGTTTTACCAGAAGTCCGCGCCGCACCTAACAATTGAGCAAGTGCGCGCCGTCGCCGAGCGATTCAAAGGGCGCATCATGCAAATCCCGCCGATGTTCTCCGCGCTGAAACTGGAGGGCAAAAAGCTCCACGAGCTGGCGCGCAAGGGGCAGGAGGTACTGCGCGAACCCCGCCCGGTGGACATCTACCGACTGGAGATTCTGAGTTTTGAGCCGAGCGAATACCCCACCGCTACATTCGAGGTGGAATGTTCCAAAGGCACCTATGTCCGTACGCTGGCTTCCGATATTGGCGACGCACTGGGTGTAGGGGCGCACCTCAAGCAACTCACGCGCACAGCGGTTGGGCACTTTCGGCTGGAGGACGCCTGTGAACTGTCGGCGTTGAGAGATGCGGAGAGTGTGCTGGCGCGTATGATTCCGATTGCCGACGCGCTGAGGCACTTGCCACGCTGGTCGCCCACGCCCGCCGTTCTGGAACGGCTCAAGCACGGTAACTATGTGCAGGCGGAGCATCCGCTGTGGACGCCGGGTGGGCATGTGGTGGTGCTGAATGCAGAGGGCAACGTTGCGCTGATTGCACGGTGGCTGCCACCGCTGCTACGCCCCGTGCGCGTGATTCAAGGATGAACTGGACTATCGGTGTTGAGGGACTGGTGAGGGCGTTCCCCGACGGCTGCGCAGTCACGCTGGGCGTGTTTGATGGTGTCCATCGCGGGCACCGTGCGCTGCTGCAAACGACAGCGGATTGGGCAAAAGCGCATGGCGTGCCTGCCGTCGCGCTGAGTTTCCATCCGCACCCCGCTGCCGTACTTGCGCCCGACCGCACGCCCCCAATGATTTGCACCCTCGCGCACCGCGTAGAACGCCTGCACGCGCTTGGGACTGACTGCGTGGTGATTCAGCCCTTCACACGCGAGTTCGCCCAACTCAGCGCAGAGGCGTTTATCGAGCAAATACTCCTCAAAGGTTTGAACGCCCGCGCGGTGATTGTGGGTGATGATTTTCGGTTCGGACGCGAGCGTACGGGCGATGTGGGCGTTTTACAACGCACAGGCGCGTTCGAGGTGATTACCGTCGGCGGAGTGCTGGACGAATCGGGCGCACGCATCTCGTCCACGCGCATTCGGGATCTGGTGGTGTCGGGCGATTTGGAGCAGGCGAACGCACTGCTGGGCGAGCCGTTGCACTGGGCTGGTGTGGCGACGCGCGGCGACGGGCGCGGACGCGCCTTCGGCTACCCCACGGCTAACTTAGTCCCGCTGGAGCCACTGATTACCCCGCTGGAAGGCGTGTATGCGTGCGTTGCTTACCTCATCTCCCCGTCACCCCTCTCCCTGAACAAAGAGGCGGTTGACGTTCGTGCAGTCTATCCCGCCGCCGTTAGCGTTGGCAAGCCGCCGATGTTCGAAAACGCCCGCGGGCGCATCGAAGCCTACCTGATCGATTTCCCCGACCAAGACCTGTACGGATGCGTCCTCACACTCCAGTTTCTGAAGCGCCTACGCCCACAGCAGAAATTCGAGAGTGTGGATGCTTTGCTGAAGCAAATGGCGCAGGATGTTCAGGAGGCGCGTCACGTGGCGCAGGAGGTAGAATCGCCCCGATGACGATACGCGCTGAGAACCTAAAACGCGCTTACCGCAAACGGCTGGTGGTGCGCGATGTGTCGTTCGAGGTGGGGCAGGGCGAGGTTGTCGGGTTGCTGGGACCCAATGGCGCAGGTAAAACCACTACCTTCTACATGGTGGTGGGGCTAATCCGCCCGCATGGGGGGCGCGTGTTCTTGGGTGAGCAGGAGATTACCCGCAAGCCGATGTACCAGCGCGCCCGACTGGGACTGGGCTACCTGCCCCAGGAAGCCTCTGTGTTCCGCCAACTGACGGTGGAGCAGAATCTCCTGTTGGTGATGGAAATGCGCGGCATCCCTGCCCAAGAGCGGCGCGAACGCGCCGAGCGACTGATGGAGGAGTTCCACATCGACCACCTGCGCCATAGTAAAGGTTATGCGCTATCGGGCGGCGAGCGTAGGCGCGTGGAAATCGCCCGCGCACTTGCCCTGCAACCCGCTTTCCTGCTGCTCGACGAGCCGTTCACAGGAATCGACCCGAAAACCATCGAGGAATTACAGGAAATTATTCTCGGTTTGCGCAAGCGCAACATCGGCGTGCTGATTACCGACCATAATGTGAGCGCAACCTTGCGCATCACTGACCGCAGCTACATTCTGGCAGACGGCGTGATTGTGGCGCAAGGTGCGCCCGAAGAGGTGATAACTGACCCCTTAGCACGGAAATATTATTTCGGCGAGAGTTTCGAGTTATAATTAGGATCGAATCGAAAGGATCGATTTATGGCACACGAACCGATATGGTATCTGCAGTTCTTTGGGGGGTTCGAGGCGCGTTGCGGCGCGTTTCGGATTAATCGCCTGCGCACGGCGAAGACGACCGCGCTGCTGGCGTATTTGGCGGCTCATCCACCGCATTGGTTCTCACGCGATGTGTTGGCGGATCTGTTCTGGGGCGACATGGAGATTGAGCGGTCTCGGAACAACCTCAGCGTCGCGCTGAACGCCTTGCGCTATACCTTCCACAGTGGTCACGCACCTCCCCTGCTTCAGTCCGACGCATCCTCGATAGGGCTGATTCCAGAGCGGTTCATGGCGGATGTGCTGGAGTTCGAACATGTGCTGGAGGTGGCGCGGCGGGCGTCTGACTCCGCGCTGCGCTATGAACAACTGAGCCGCGCGGCGCACCTGTATCAGGGCGACTTTTTGCCGGGCATTTACGACGAGTGGGTGATTCAGAAAGCCTCTGTGTTTCAGGGGGAATGCCTGGCGGTGTTGGAGCAACTGACGGCGATTGATCTTGAGCGTGGAGATACCCTTCAGGCGCAGCAGTGGCTACACAAGATGCTTGCAATTAACCCTGACGACGGAGATGCCCTGTATCGCTTGGCAGGGCTGTACTTAGAGGCGCGTCAGTACCAGGCGGTGGTGCAGGTCTGCCATACCTGGCTGGCGCAACACGCGGAACAGGGCGACGCGATGCTTACGAAGCGCATCACCACGCTACTGGAGGAGGCACAGCGGGGCGCACGGTACATGGCGCGTCGGACGCAACCCCCACCCGATACGCGCCCTGACAAACCCACGCTTACGGTCACCCCAATGCTGCCCTTAGTTGCCGCAACCGAACGTGCCACGCTACCCACACCACGCACTCAGTTTTTTGGACGCGAGACGGAAATCTCCCAGCTAATGATGCTGTTGCAAGACCCTGCCAACGCCTGCATCACGCTTACGGGGCTGGGTGGCATCGGAAAAACACGCCTTGCTCTCGAACTCGCCCGACGACTCCAGTCCGGAGGTGAGATGGAGGTGTTCTGGATTGGGCTGCAGTCGATATTGGATCCTGAGCAGGTTCTGGCCACGATTGTGGAAGCGTTGGGACTGCCTGTCACCGCCGAGCCGCTTCATTCCTTCAAAGCGTTCTGCGAAGCGCGTGAGACAGTTGTGCTGTTTCTGGACAACTTCGAGCAGCTGCTGCCTGAGGGGGCGCCCCTGGTAGCAACCATGCTGGAGCAAGTGTCGAACCTGCGCTGTGTGATTACTACGCGCTTGCCGGTGCGGATAGGCGCGGAGCTGGTCTATCCGCTTGCGCCGCTGAGCTGCTTGCCTGCGCCCGAATGTCCCGCGTTGCAGCTGTTTGTGGATCGGGCACATCGGCTGGTCCACGATTTTCGGCTCACCGAGCAGAATCGCCCGCTGCTGCACGCGCTCTGTGAACAGTTAGAGGGCGTACCACTGGCGCTGGAGCTTGCGGCGGCGCGCCTAAACACACTCTCGCCTAAGCGGATGCTGGAGCGTATCGAGGCGAAGCTGGAGTGGCTGCGCGCTCGCCGAGCCGACTTGCCTGAACGCCACCGCTCGCTGCAAGGCGTGTTGGATGCCACTGTCGAACTGTTGCCCAAGCCTGCCCGCGATGCCTTCGCACGGCTCAGCCTAGTCCAAGGCGACTGGAGCTTTGAGCAAGCCCTCGCGATTGCGTTCCCCCATACGCCCCCTGAAGCGGCGCATGCGCTGATGGAGAGCCTTATCGAGGCACAACTGATTCTGCACACCCCCGCCGAACGGTACCGGATGCTGGAGGTAGTGCGTGAGTACGCCCAAACCCTGCTCACGCCCACACAGCGACGCACCACACAGGAGCGACTGTGCGCATGGACGCTACACGAGGCGACCGCGCGCGCTCCACAAGCACACACCGCCGAGCTGCCTCACTGGCTCGCGTTCTGGGACAGCGTGCGCCCCGTGCTACTGCAAACGCTCACCCTGCTGGAAGCGCAGGGGGCGCACCATCAGTGCCTGCGCTTGATGCACGACACCTTGCGATACTGGCTCTTGCGCCCGATGCACGCTGACGCACTGCAACGGCTCGCACGCCTGGTGGAGTCGGGCAAACTCTCCGCTCGCGCTCGGGTTCAGGCGCAGTTGATACGCGTGCGCCTGCTGTGTAAAATCGAAATGTTTCAGACCGCGCTCCCGCTCGCACTGGAGCTGAGTACATTAGACCGCCGTCATTCGCAACGCGGCAGCGCGCTTTACTGGATTGTGCAAACCGCCTTCACCATTCGCGATATGTCGCTGGTGGACCGCTACTGGAATGCGCTACAAGCCTACTACCCGTGCGAACATGACCCGGAACTGCACCACGCCATCCATTATCTGAAGGGCTACCTCTCGTCGGTGGGCGATTTCCTGGAGTGGCGCGAGGCGGAGTATCAGTTTGCGCGTTCCACAGGCGACCCTGTGCTGCAAATCAACGCGCTAAACTCGCTCACGGAAGCTTTGGCATTCTACGGCGATTACGCGAGGCTGATGCGCCTGCTGAGCGAGTTGCGCGGTCTCTGTGAGCAGCTGGGCGACTACATCCAGTTGCTCTCCACGATGCACGGACAGGCATATGGCTATCTCCAGCAGGGGCTACTGGACGAGGCGCAAATGGAGATCGATGCAATCGCGGTGCTTGAACGCGAGCGGGGTCTGACGTCTAGCTATACCTACTGGCTGCAGGCGTTGGTTTATCGCTGGCGGGGCGAGCCAGAGCGCGGGTTGCAGCTCCTTCTGCCGCAGGTTGCCCCGATGGAGCTGCAGTCCAACTGGCATGCAGCTGCCACCATGCTCGATGGCGCTGCCCTTTGCAGCTATGAAATGGGGAATTTAGCCGACGCCCTGCGCTACAGCGAGGACGCGCTGCGCCTGCGCCGCCGCGAAATCGACGCTGTGCGCTTGCACTACACCCGCACCCACCACGCCTTTTACCGCGCTATGCAGGGCGCACCCAACACGCTGGAGGAGCTGGAAGAGTGCCTCCAATACTGGCGAAAGCTCCGTTGGCGTCCCTGGCAAGCGAACACCCTCTACTATCTGGGTGAGGTGTACGCCCATCAGGGCGACTTCGAGCGCGCCCGCACCTGCCTCCAAGAAGCGATGACCCTCAACCAGCAGATGGGGCGTTCGCTCTCACTTCAGCGTTGTCAGGCGGTGCTCCACCGACTCCCCTCTTGCAATTTCCGTAGTCCATAAGGTAAAATAGAATCGTTGCGCGTCCGTAGCTCAGAGGATAGAGCGCAAGGTTGCGGACCTTGAGGTCGGGGGTTCGACTCCCTCCGGACGCGCCATTCTTTCTTCCCCGCCCTCGTAGCTCAGTGGATAGAGCGCCTCCGTCCTAAGGAGGGCGTCGGGGGTTCGAATCCCTCCGAGGGCGCCATCAACGCGGAGAGGTGCCGGAGTGGTTGAACGGGCTCGTCTCGAAAACGAGAATCCCCCCAAAAGGGGGATCGTGGGTTCGAATCCCACCCTCTCCGCCAGAGAGAGACTATGCGCTGGACCGACACACACTGCCACCTGAACCACCCCGATTTATACGCCGAATGGCAAGCCGTTTTGTATCGTGCGCAGCAATCGGGCGTGCAACGGCTGATACTGATTGGCTACGACTTGGAGAGCAGCCGCCGCGCTGTAGAACTCTCTGAGCAGTCCCACATGCTGTACGCTGCTGTGGGCATTCATCCGCATGACGCGGCCCAGTACAACTCGGAATCGCTCCCAACTCTGTGTGAATTAGCAGCCCATCCGCGTGTGGTTGCGATTGGCGAGATTGGGCTGGATTTCTATCGGAACCTGTCGCCACGCGAGGCGCAGTACGAAGCGTTCCACGCGCAGATGCAGCTTGCACTGTCGCTGAATCTGCCTGTTGTGATTCATTGCCGTGAAGCGTATGAAGAAGTGCTGAGTGTACTATCGCGGTATCCCGATGTGCGGGGCGTGCTACACTGCTTTTCGGGCACAGCAGAGCAGGCGCAGCGCGGACTGGAGTTGGGCTACTACTTGGGAATTGGCGGTGTGGTGTCGTTCAAAAGCGCGGACTTACTGCGGGCGATTGTGCAGGGTATGCCGCGCGACCGTCTGCTGCTGGAGACTGACGCCCCCTACCTCGCACCGCATCCATATCGGGGCAAGCGCAACGAGCCTGCTTATCTGCCTCTGATTGCCCAACAGGTCGCCGCGTTGTGGAATGCGCCATTGGAGCAGCTCTCCGAAATCACGGAAGCCAACGCGCAGCGGCTATTTCAACGCCTCTAACGCCGCCTCCACGAACGGGCGAATCACATTCGCCCAATCGGCAGGGGCGCGCCCTACCACCGTAATCGCCTTCTCTTGCAGTGTGGGTGCGGAGAACACATACGCATCGGGCTGCTCAGCGGCGCGAATAGTCAGGAACGGCATCTCTATCTCACGGGCGAAGTCGCACATCAAGCGGTCGCGCTCGCTCGTCTGCTCATTCGATACATGCGCGTTATGCAGGTTCAGGTTAATCGGTAGCAGCACCACGCCGTCCGCGTTGACGCTGGAGCTGACCAGCAGCACCACATCGACGGCGGAGCGAGCAATCTGCGGAGGCATCTGCGCGCGATAGCCCGTCACGAAGCCAAACGGCATCTGGTGGTGGCACTCGATGGGATACTGCGACACCAGAATGTCCAGCGCCTCGCGCAGCAGGCGTTCGTGGAAGCTTTGGATAAGGCGCCCCTGCGGAATGTATTGCCTGTCCACGCGCTCCTGCACGAATGATAGAGGCGCACGCAACGCCGCACCCAGCTGCGTAATCGAGCATGTCAGTTCCATCCGAATGCCTGCGTTCTCGCTGTAAAGGTGAATGCCCGCAGGACCCTCGAAAATCTCCAACCACAGGATCTCGCACTCGCGATACGATTGGCGCAACGCCTCGCTGAGTTGCGAGTCGGTCTCAATCACCAGTAAGGGGCGTTTCTCGCGGTCGTCGCGCAAGCACAGCACTCCGAAACAGGGCTTGTTGAACTCCGGCACATACGCGCTGGGACGATACAAGTTATGGAACAGGAATCGCCGCGCCGGGCGCAGCAGCAGCTCGTAAGATTCCCAGTTTTTTATCAACTCTACTATATATTTATTCACTGGATTGGTAAGTAGCCGATTTGGCTGATACATTATACGACCTCCTCTATAAACAAGGCGTTCGCGCGGACATGGGTCATCCTAGCGTATTCCAAGCCGTCTTTATAAATACGCTCTTCACGCCGATAATTCCTGCAGGAGTGTACCATGTACGGTGTTAAACGATTGGGCGAATGGCTATTGCAGCAGGGCAAGATTACGCCGCAGCAGTTGGAGGAGGCGTTGGCGACTCAGCGGATTACGGGCAAGCGGCTGGGCGAGACGCTGATTGAGTTGGGGTTTATCACGCCTGATGACTACCATGAGGCGCAGGCGGCGCAGTGGGAGTGCCCCTACGAGCCGCTGAACGAGGCAACGCTGACGCGCGCCGCCGCCTTACGCCACTGGGTTAGCCTGCAAGACGCCACGCGGTTCATGGTCGTGCCCCTGCGCGAGGAAGCCAACGCGTTGTGGGTTGCCACACCCGACCCGAACAACGTGGAGATGCTCGACTTCCTACGCCAGAGCACGGGACGGTTCATTAAAGTCGCCTACAGCCCACCAGAGCACGTGCTGCAGGCAATTGCCCGCCTGTACGGCGTCCACGAGGCACACGCCACCTCCTCTGAAGAGAACCTTGAAATCGAAGAGTCACCGATTGAGCAGCTCGAGGATGTAGGTCAGCTGGAGCAGACCGTGAACCAAGCCCCTGTGATACGGATGGTGAACGGGATTCTGCTGGAGGCGGTGGAGCGTGGGGCGAGCGACATCCACTTCGAGCCGATGGAGAACCGTCTGCAGGTGCGCCTGCGCATCGACGGAGTGCTGTACCCCGTGCGCAACATTCCGCGTTGTTTGCAGGGGGCGGTGCTGGCGCGTGTGAAACTGATGGGCGAGATGGACATCGCCGACCGACGCCGCCCTCAAGACGGACGATTCACGTTCAAATCGGGCGAGCGCAAAATCGATGCCCGCGTGTCATCGCTACCCACCGTGTTCGGTGAGCGCGTGGTGGTACGCCTGCTGAACCGTGAAGACGCTTTGAAGCCGCTCAACCAACTGGGCATGCCCCCGCAGGTGGAGCAGAGCTTAGTCGAACTCGCGAGCCGACCGTGGGGCATGATATTAGTCACAGGTCCCACTGGTTCAGGGAAGAGCACAACCCTGTATGCACTGTTGCAGCAAGTGAAGTCCGACCGTCGCAACATTCTCACCTGTGAAGACCCAGTGGAGTTCACGATTGAGGGGATCGGACAGTCCCAGGTGAATGAGCGAGCAGGACTGACGTTCGCCAGCCAACTACGGGCGATTTTGCGTCAAGACCCGGATGTGGTGTTGGTAGGTGAGGTGCGCGACGCAGAGACCGCCGAAATCGCCTGTCGCGCGGCGATGACGGGGCACTTGGTACTGGCAACCTTGCACACGAACGATGCAACCAGCGCGCCCGCTCGCATGGTTGACATGGGTATTCCGCCGTTTCTGATTAACTCCGCGCTGGTTGGCGTACTGGCGCAACGGCTGGTGCGTCGCCTATGCGACCGATGTAAACAGCTCACGACCATAACCGACCCCACGATTACCAATCTCTGTGCGGGTGAGCCAATCTCAGCATATGAACCTGTGGGCTGCAGCGCATGCAACGACATCGGCTACAAGGGGCGCGTAGGGCTGTATGAGCTGTTTGTGCTGAGTGAGCCTGTACGCCGCCTAATTGCCCGCGAAGCGGACAGCGAGCAGCTGCGCGCCGCCGCGCCACCCGGCACGCTGTTCACGATGCATGATGACGCAGTGCAAAAAATCCGCGCGGGCGTCACCAGCATCGAGGAGGTGTTGGCGCAGATTCAAAGTGCGAACAAATTAGCGTCGGCAGCGTAGCGGTATTTCTGGCAAGTCGATATGTGGGGCATCGGCATCAGTATCATTCACTCAGCGCGTACTCCAGCACGGCAGCACGCGCATACACGCCGTTGCGCACTTGCGTGAGAATCAGCGATTGCACTCCGTCGGCAACGGAGTCGGCAATCTCGACGCCGCGCTGGATGGGACCAGGGTGCATCACCACGCAGTCGGGCTTGGCAAGGCGCAAGCGTTTGGGGTTAATCTGGTAATCACGGCGGTAGGCGTTCAAGCTGGGCAGGAGTCCCTGCTGCATGCGCTCGGTTTGCAAGCGTAGTGCCATCACGATGTCGGCGTTCTGGACGGCTTCGTCGGCGTCGGTGGTGGTGTGGGCATCGGGCAGGGGAGCGTCGGGCAACAGAGTGGGTGGAGCGCACAGCCACACCTCTGCGCCTGCCTGCGTGAGCAGCGTGAGGTTTGAACGTGCCACGCGACTATGGCGAATGTCGCCGACGATTGCAACCTTGTGCCCGCTCAGCCAGCGTGTATTAGGGTCGGGTTTGCCGTAGTGTCGCCACAGCGTATACAAATCCAGCAATGCCTGTGTGGGGTGCTCGTGTGCGCCGTCACCGGCGTTCAGGATGGGCGCATAGGAAACCTGCGCGGCTTGTAGGGGCGCACCCGCCTGCGGATGGCGCATCACAATCGCTCGGATGCCCTGTGCGTTTAGCGTGCGCACAGTATCATGCAGGCTCTCGCCTTTCACGATGCTGCTTGCTTCGGCGGTAATCACTAACGGGTGGTAGCCCAGCAGTACGCATGCTTGCTCGAACGCCGCGCGGGTGCGCGTGCTGGGTTCGTAAAACAGCAGTGCAATCAGCGCGGCTTTGAGCTGCACGGAGGGTGTGGGATTGGACTCAAGGCGCGTTTGCCAGGCATCGGCACGGCGCAACAGGTCGGGCGTGGGCAGCGCAGCGGCGGTCAGCACATGCGGCATGGCAGGCTCCTACGGCAGATGCGGCGCAGCTTTGCGCAGCACCACGCGGTCACGACCCTCCAGCTCCATCAGCTCCACCAGCACGAACTCGCTGCGGCTGGTGGGCAGGTTCTTACCCACATAGTCGGGGCGGATAGGCAACTCGCGGTGTCCGCGGTCGATTAGTGTTGCCAGCTGGATGTTCGCGGGGCGACCGAGTTGCATAATTGCCTCCATCGCGGCGCGTACCGTGCGCCCCGTGTGAATCACCTCGTCGACCAGTATCACGCGCTTGTCGGTGATAGGGAACGGCACATCGGTCTGGCTGCGGGTAAGCGCGCCTGCCTTGCGTTCTACATCGTCGCGGAACGGGGTAATGTCCACGCTGCCGCAGGGCACCCCCACACCTTCAATCTGCGAGATGGCTAACGCCAGTCGCCGTGCAACGGGTGCCCCCCTGCGCTGGATGCCAATTACCACCAAATCTTTCGCGCCGCGATTGCGCTCCAGGATCTCGTGTGCAATACGGGTGACGGCGCGGCGCATATCCTCCGCGTCCATCATGATGACCTCACTCTGCTCCATCGTTTAGGAGTATACCTGTTAGAATTTCACCGCGCCTTTCTCCTGCAAGCGCAACGCCCATAGGATACCACCCAGCAGGTGGCGTTGGTACTCTTCGCTCTGCCACACATCGAGCCGATGCCCCAGCGCAGTGTAGAACATGCGTCCCTTGTCGTACTCGCGGCACCAGGCCAGCAGGTAGTCGCCCGGCTTGCCTGCCTGCGGCGTGCCGTCGTCTGGGTGCTTGTCCATCGAAAGCAGTACGTTTACGTTCTTGCGGTTGTTCTCTTTGAAGATGTAAATTTCGTCGAACACAATCCACGATGCGCCGAAGTGCGCAACGGCGGGGTGGTCGGGCTGTTCCACTTTTGCTTCCACTTTAGTTTGCTGTCCGTGATAGGCGAACTGCCCTTGCACCATCTCCAGATATTCGGGGCGGTTGTGGTAGGTGTCGGCGGCGGCGTGGATACCGATGAACGCTTTGCCTCCCTTCAGCCAGTTCAGGAACGCGGGCAGGTCGGGGATACCGATGTCGCCTGTGGTATTCAGAAAGACCACGCCGTCGTATTTACCGCTGTTGAGGAACTCTGGGGTCAACATTTTTTGCACATCGCTCGCGTCGCGGCAGTAGTCCACCTCAAACACGCCGCTACGCGCGCCGATTTCCGCCAGTATCTTTTCACCGAGTTCGATGGAATCTGCGTGTCGGAAGCCTGCGGTGTGGGTAACGACCAGCAGGCGCTTTTTGCCCAGTTGCATGCGCGTCTCCTCCTTCTGCGGGGCGGGCACAAGCATCAGCAAGCCCGCCATTAGCAACGCCAGTGTGTACATACCCTGAATTGTACCAGTTTTTGAAGTAATGGAGGCGTCGGCGTTGCGAACGGGGCGCGTAGCGTCGGCGTCCTCGCCGACGACTTACGACACTGGTTCTGCAACGCCCGCTCGTCGCCACGCCACAATCGCCTCGCCCACCAACCACACAGCAAGCGCGAAAATCAGCGCGCTGAAGCCCAAAAGCAATGTGTTGCCCTGATTGGCGAAGTTGCGCATGCCAATCACAAGGGCAGTGAGTGTGGCGATGAGCATAAAGCCCATCGGCAGCAGTGTGTAGAGCGTGGGACGCCCAAGCGAGCGCAAATAGAGTGAGACCACCAACAGCGCGAGCGCGGCAAGCAGCTGGTTCGATGCGCCGAACAGTTGCCATAGCAGTGCACCCACCGATTTCAGCTCGCCCGTCACGGGGTCGGGCGCCTTGAGCAGCGCGAAGAAGCCAATGAGACCGACCGCAAGTAGGGTTGTGAGAACGACGTTTTCCAGTGGGGGGATGCGCCATGCCCGCCCCAGCTCCTGCAAGTTGTATCGAATCAGTCGCGCGCCTGTGTCTAAAGTAGTCAGTGCGAAGCCGACAGCGACCGTCGCGACGAACACCTTAGCGATTTCGAGGGGCACGCCTACCGCGCTGACCATCGTGCCTGCGCCGTGAACGAAGTTCGCCAGCGCGCCCTTGCCTGCGCTTAGCCAGTCGGGGTAGCGCGATTGCCACTCCGCACCCAGCCCCGCCGCCACTGCCAGCAACGCCAGCGTCGCCAGTAAACCCTCAGTGAGCATCGCACCGTAGCCAATCGGCAGCGCGTGGCTGTGGCGGTCTAACTGCCGCACAGTCGTGCCCGACGCCACCAGTGAGTGGAAGCCCGATACCGCACCGCAGGCGATGGTGATGAACAGCAGCGGAAACATCGGCGGCGCACCCTGCGGGCTCGGGTTTACGGCGGGCGCAGTTATCGTAAAGCCGCCCACCATCGCCCCCAGCAGCAGCAACCCCATCCCTAGAAACAGCTGGAACGAGTTCAGGTAATCGCGCGGCTGCAGCAACAGCCACACCGGCAGCAGAGTCGCAATCAGTGCGTAGCCTAACAGCAGGTAAATCCACAGGTTGGCGGTTAGCTCCACGCCCAGCGCGCTCGTGATGGGATATTCCACGCCCAGCCACACGAACACGAGGCTCAGCAGCAGCGCAGGCACTGTCAGTTTGCTTAGTGCCACACGATACTTGTAAAACAGCACGCCCACGCCCAACGCCAGCGCAATCAGCATCGCGCTGGGCAGCACGGCTTCAGGTACATGCCCGCCCTCTGCACCCCCCGTGCCGGACGCAAACAGGTTCGCGATGTTAATCACGAACACACCCATCGCCAGCGCGATTGCGAAAATGCCAAATAACAGAAACAACGCCCGTGCGCGTGCCCCTGCCACATCGTAGGCTAAATCCGCCACGCTGCGCGCCCGATTACGCATGGAACTGTATAGGCAGCCCAAGTCATGCACCGCACCCACAAAGATACAACCGATTACAATCCACAGCAAGGCAGGCAGCCAGCCCCAGATAACGGCAATTGCAGGACCCAGCAGCGGTCCAAGCCCCGCAATTGAGGCGAAGTGATGTCCAAACACCACCATCGGCGGTGCAGGCACAAAGTCGCGCCCGTCGCGTAGGGTATGGGCAGGCGTTGGCTCCGAATCGTCGAGAGGGAACACACGCGCCGCCAAGTATCGCCCGTACCATCGGTATGCCAGCAGCAACAACACCGCCACGCCTACTAAAATGAACAGCGCGTTCATAGACAGGTAAATTTCCGAATCGGTTGGGCAAATCCTGCTGAGGGTCTTTAGGGGAGCTGTGGGGAGTCTCCCATAGTTTGCGCGCTTGCATGCGCCGCAAGGAAGTGGTCGTGTCCCACGTAGTAATGCACAGAATATTCGGCAGGCTTAAACCACACGATGCCCTTGGGCATCACGTTGAAAAACGGCTCCACCACCTGATGGGCTGAATCCAACTCCACCATGCCACCATCTGCGCGGGTCACACTGCAGTGGAGCAAATCATCCTCGCCCTCGAACTGGATGATGTAGCCATCCAGCTCGGCGCGATACCGTTCGGCTGCTTCTAGGCGTATTGGAACGCCTGCCTGAATGTCTTCAAGCAGGGCGTTCAGAACACGCTGAATCGGTTCGGGCATGATTTATGCCTCGATGGTCTTCACCCGCAGCACAGTGATTGGCTGCCGATGTCCCCAGCGCTTGCGCTCGTTCTTCTTGGGCTTATACTTGAAGCCGATGATTTTGGGTGCTTTGGTCTGCTTCACCACTTCAGCGACGACCTTCGCGCCTGCCACATAAGGCGCGCCGACTTTCACACCGTCGTCGGTGCGCACCATCAGTACTTCGCTTATTTCCACCTCTGCGCCAGGTTCGGCGTCGATTTTCTCCACGCTCAGCACCGTGTTTGGCTCCACGCGGTACTGCTTGCCTCCGGTTTGGATAATCGCGTACATCGTTATTTGCCTCCTGTTTGGAAAGTGTATTATACCTGCTCAACTCACGGGTTCAATCCGAGTTGTGGTGCAATCGTCTGCAACGCTTTTACGATATGTTCCACATGCTCATCGAACGGGACGCCCAGTTCTTCTGCACCCTGCGTCAGGTCGTCGCGGTTCACGCCCCGTGCGAAACTTTTCTCTTTCATGCGCTTTCGCACCGATTCGGGCGTGACGGCGCTAAGGGTGCGCCCCTTCACCAGCGCGACGGCGATTACAAAGCCCGACATTTCGTCGCATGCGAAGATGGCTTGCTCCAATAGGCTTTCGCGCGGGATGCCTGTGTGGTTCGCGTGCGCGCCGATGGCTCGGATGATGGTCTCCGATACGCCTCGCTCGCGCAGTATCTCCATCCCCCGAAAGGGATGCTCCTGCAGCGATGGGTAGCGTTCGTAGTCAAAGTCGTGCAGCAGCCCTACCACGCCCCAAAGTTCCTCATCTTCGCCGTACATGCGGGCGTAGTAGCGCATACAGGCTTCCACCGCCAGCGCGTGCTTGCGCAGGTTCTCGGATTGTGTGTATTCGCAAAGCAGTTGCCAAGCTTGTTCGCGAGTCATATATATAGAAGATACCATGCTGAGATTTCCTTTACAATCGTTCCCGTTGAGCATTAATACGGATATAATCAGTCAATAGCATCGCTCTTACCTGTGCAGGAATTATGCACGCGCCCCTCTACAGGGGCGTCCCTGTGCTATCGGTATAATAATCCCAGCCGCCCCCGCGCGGCGAATAGTGAATAGGGAGGCAAGTATGACCTTAGCAGAACGCTTTGCACGCTACGCAACGGAGCTGAACTACGACTCACTGCCCCAAGAGGCGATTCACGAAGCGAAACGACGGATTATCGATTCTATCGCTTGCGCATTTGGTGCGTGGCGCTCAGAGACGGCGCAGCAGGTGCGCGAGGTTGCCACGCAGGTAAGCAGCCACTACGGTGGCACGATTATTGGCACAGCGCACAGGTCCTCGCCTGAATGGGCAGCGTTTACGAACGGTTTGCTGATACGCTATCTGGACTACAACGATACCTACTTGTCCAAAGAGCCTGCACACCCCAGCGACAACATCGCGGCGGTGCTGGCGGTTGGAGAAGCTGAGGGCAGTTCAGGCAAGGAAGTCCTGCTGGCGACTGTGCTAGCATATGAGATTCAGTGCCGACTGTGCGATTCGGCGAGCCTGCGGGCGCGAGGCTGGGACCACGTGAACTATGGATTGTTCTCGGCGTCGGCGGCGGCAAGTCGGCTGATGGGACTGGATGCCACTGCGACACGCCATGCGATGAGCATCGCGGGTGTATCGGGCTTAGCGATGCGCCAGACGCGCGTAGGTGAAATCTCGGCGTGGAAGGGCTGCGCCTTTGCCAACTCCAGCCGACACGCCGTGTTCGCCAGCTGGCTTGCCAAGCACGGGCTGACGGGTCCATCCGAAATCTTCGAGGGCAAAATGGGCTTTATGAAGCAGGTTTCAGGCGAGTTTACGGTGGGACCGCTCGGCGGCGAAGAGGGACGCGGTTTTATGATTAACGAGACCTACATCAAGTATTACCCTGTGGAATACCACGCCCAGAGCGCAGTGTGGGCGGCGCTGGCGCTGCGCGAGCAAATCGCGGGCGACATCAGCCAGATTGAGCGAATTGAGATTGATACCTTCGAGGCTTGCTACTCGATTATCGGCAGTGAGCCAGAGAAGTGGCGTCCGCAAAGCCGCGAGACCGCTGACCACAGCTTGCCCTACATCGTGGGCGCGACGCTGATGGACGGCAAGATAGACCTTGACACCTTTGAAGAGGCGCGCTACACCGACCCTGTGCTACTGGAGCTGGTGAGCAAAATCACTGTGCGCCACGACCCTGCGATGGACGCCCGCTACCCTGAAGGCATCCCGAACCGCATCACGCTGTACCTCAAAGACGGGCACACGCTGACGGAAGAGAACACCTTCCCGCGTGGGCACGCCAAGAACCCCATGACCGACGAGGAAGTAGAGGCGAAATTCTATGTACTGACCGAGTGGGCGCTGCCCCGCAAGCGTCAGGATGAGGTGCTGCATTTCGTCTGGAACCTCGATCGGCAGGTGAACGTCTCCCCGTTGATGGAAATGCTGCAGGTGGAGTAAAAGACAGAGAGTTCAAAGCACCTCGCACGTGGGTGCCCCTATCAAACAGGGCACCCACGACCTGTGCATGGTTCCAGTGCGCATATCTATACTTCTGAGGACTCTCAGGTACACTTATGCCTATGCAACGCCTGTGCTTGCTTGGAGCCGTGCTCTTCGCGTGGACGGCGACGGCTTCGTCACCCGAGCCGAAAACCTTTTCCGAACGATTGCCAGGCACAACCGTCGAGTTCGAGATGGTTTACATTCCGCCTGGTACCATCGAGCAACCTGACCCTGAAGACCCTACCAAAACGCGCGTAATAGAAATCAAGGGCTTCTGGATAGGCAGGACGGAAGTTACGTGGGACGAGTACGGAACCTATGCGTTCAATAAGGACATCGCGGAGCTGGAGAAACAACGCGAGGCAGACGCCGTTGCCAAGCCGAGTAAACCCTACGGCGCAATAGACCGTGGCTTCGGCTACGAGGGCAACCCCGCGATAGGGATGACTTTCATGGCGGCACAACGGTATTGCGAGTGGCTCAGCAAGATGACTGGCAAACCCTACCGCCTGCCCACCGAAGCCGAGTGGGAATACGCAGCGCGAGCAGGTGTTCTCAAACGCGAGCCGCTGCCCAAAGAGATGTTGGATAAGTTTGCGTGGCACTTAGAGAATTCCGATCTCAAGCCCCACAAGGTCAAGCAGAAGCAACCCAACCCATGGGGGCTGTACGACATGCTGGGGAACGTGATGGAGTGGTGCTTCAGCTTGGACGGCAAGGCGGTGGCGTGTGGCGGTTCGTTCATGGATAAGCCAGAGCAGGTACACCCCGGCGCGCGCGCCCGCCAAACCCCCGACTGGAACATGACCGACCCGCAGTACCCCAAGAGTCGGTGGTGGCTATCAGACGCGCCGTTCGTGGGGCTACGTGTGGTGTGCGACGCGCCTGCGCCATAGCTTCTCTTCGTATGCTTCTCGCGGAACCAGTCCCCGATGGGGTGTGGGGGATTCTCCCCTACACCACCACGTTTACCAGCTTACCTGGCACCACAATCACCTTGCGCGGGGGCTTGCCCTCTAAGTACGCCTGCACACGCGGGCTTTCCAACGCCAAACGTTCCATCGCCTCGCGCGAGATGTCGGCAGGCACCGTCAGTTTGTCGCGCACCTTGCCGTTGACCTGAATCACGAGTTCGAACTCCTCCGCACGCGCGAGGTTCTCGTCATAGTCGGGGAAGCAGTGCTGCAGCGTGAAGCCCTCGAAGCCGTACGCCTCCCACAGCTCGTCGGCAACATGTGGTGCAAACGGTGACAACGCTAAAATAAAGCACTCCATTGCCTCACTGACGGCTGCCAGCGCCGCACGGTCGTCGCGGGGGGCGCGCTTCCAGTAATCTTCCAAGTCGTTGAACCACTCCATCAGCGTCGCCACCGCCGTGTTGAACTTAAAATCGGGGATGTCGGTGTGCAACTTCTTGAGGCTACTGTGAGTGCGCTGCCGCAGCTTGCGCCCGGTCTCGTCCAGCGATGCCTGCGCCAACACCTCGCGCCAATCGCGCACAAAGCAGGGGCGCACTGCGTGCATCAGTCGCCACACCCGCCCCAAAAACCGATACATCCCCTTCACGCCCTCTTCCTTCCACTCAATCGCCGTGTCGAACGGCGCAACGAACAGCTCGTACAGGCGCAGGGTGTCCGCGCTATAGCGCTCCACAATCTCGTCGGGCGTGACCACGTTGTAGCGCGACTTAGACATCTTCTCCCACGCCCAAGTCAAATGCGCCTTCTCCTCGTCGCTCATCTGCTCGAGCTGGTCGCGCCGTACAAGGATGCCCATCTCGCCCTCGCGCAGGGTTTCGTCTTCGCGTGGAGGGCGATAGGGCGTCAGCGCCAGCACCATGCCCTGATTGCGCAGGCGATAGAACGGCTCGTTCACGGGTACGAAGCCCGCATCATAGCCCACCTTTGTCCAGAATCGAGCGTATAGGAGATGCATCACGGCGTGTTCTGCGCCGCCCACGTAGTAGTCTACAGGCATCCAGTAGCGGGCTGTTTCGTAGTTGAACGGCTCGCATTCGTTGCGCGGGTCGCAAAAGCGCAGGAAGTACCAGCTGCTGCAGGCGAAGCCGCCCATCGTGTCGGTTTCGCGGCGGGCTGGCTGAGCGCACGTGGGGCAAGTGGTGTTCACGAACTCAGGAATGCCCGCCAGCGGCGATTCGCCCGTACCGGAGGGCTTATATTCCTCAATATCGGGTAGCAGCACGGGCAGCTGGTCTTCGGGCACAGGTACTTCGCCGCAGGTAGGGCAGTGGATGATGGGAATGGGCGCGCCCCAGTAGCGTTGACGACTAATTAGCCAGTCGCGCAGGCGGTACTGCACCTTGCGCTGCCCGATGCCCCGCGCTTCGAACCACTCCGCCAGACGCTGCATGCCCTCGCGGTTGGGCAGCCCGCTGAACTCGCCAGAGTTGACCATAATGCCGTCGCCGGTGTAGCAGGGGGGAATGCCCTCGCCCCCCCACCCCCTCTCCGTAAACGGAGAGGGGATGCTGTTGCGTGCGGTGGTGGGGTCGTCCCCTTCTCCATTTAGGGGGGTGGGGGTAGGGGAGGTGAGATCAGACTGCGGCGCAATTACCACCTTAATCGGTAACCCATACTTTTGGGCAAAATCGTAGTCGCGTTCGTCGTGGGCGGGCACCGCCATAATCGCGCCCGTGCCGTAGCTCATCAGCACATAGTCGGCGATGTAGATGGGCACCGCTTCGCCGCTCACGGGGTTGATGGCATAGGCGCCCGTGAACACACCTGTGCGTTCGCGTTCGGTGGATTGGCGGGTGGTTTCGTCCATGCGGCGGGCGTGTTCGCGGTAGGCGTTGACGGTATCGCGTTGTTCAGAGGTAGTGATTGCATCCACCAATGGGTGTTCGGGGGCAAGCACGGCGAAGGTCATGCCGAACACCGTGTCGATGCGCGTGGTGAACACGCGAAACTTGAGGTCGGGGTGTCCTTGCACTTGCATTTCAAACTCCACGCCCTCGCTGCGCCCAATCCAGTTGCGTTGCATCTGTTTGATGCCTTCGGGCCAATCTAGTTCGTCGAGGTCGTTCAGCAGGCGGTCGGCGTAGGCGGTGATTTTGAAGAACCACTGGGGCATATCCTGCTTCTCAACGGGTGTCCCACAGCGCCAGCATTTGCCGCCCTCGACCTCTTCGTTGGCAAGCACGGTGCGGCAGCGCGGGCACCAGTTGACGGGGGCGTTGGCGCGGTATGCCAGCCCACGCTTGTAGAGCTGCAGGAACCACCACTGCGTCCACTTGTAGTATTCGGGCGTGCTGGAGTTGATTTCGCGTTCCCAGTCATAGGACAGCCCGATGAGGTTCATTTGGCGTTTGTAGTTGGCGACATAGCGGGGCACGGTGTATTTGGGGTGCGAGCCTTTGTTAATTGCTTCGTTTTCGGCGGGCAATCCGAAGGCGTCCCAGCCCATTGGGTGGAGGACATTGTAGCCGCGCATGCGCATATAGCGGGCGAGCGCGTCGGCGGGGATGTAGTTGCGGCAGTGTCCTACGCTCAGCCCGTCGCCTGATGGGTAGGGGAAGAACTCCAGCACATAGCACTTCGGCTTGCTTGGGTCTTCTTCCGTGCGGAAAAGTTCCGCCTCGCGCCAGCGTTGTTGCCATTTGGGTTCAATATGCTTGGGTTCGTACTGTTCGTGCATCGCTCCGCCGTGCATAGTAGGGAATATTGTACCTGAAGCAATCGATAGCTGAATCCTTCTCATGCCTTCGCGCCTCTAATCTACCTGACAGGAGGCAACTATGCAAATCGTCAAGACATTAGTTGGGGCTTTGATAGGCATTACGTTCGCGGCTTGCGAAGTGCAAGATGCGCAGGGTGCGAAGACCACTGTCTCGCCCCGCGAGGTGTACGAACAGCGCGACAGCAAGGATGTGGTGATTATCGATGTGCGCACGCCCGCCGAGTTCCGCATGGAGCGGATTAAGGAGGCTCAGAACAAACCGCTGGATCAGATCCAGCAGTGGGTGAAGGAGTTACCGAAAGATAAAAAGATTTACTTTGTGTGTCGCAGTGGCAACCGCAGTGGGCAGGCGCAACGGATAGCGCAGCAGGCAGGCTACGAGAATACTTACAATATGCAGGGCGGGATGCTGGCGTGGCGGCGCGAGGGGCTACCCGTCGCGTCGGGTGAGTAAGTCGTCAGCGTCCCTGCCGACGGCTCCAACCATCCTATCGTCGGCGTCCCCGCCGACG
>CAYVKB010000003.1:0-43249 GCA_964451985.1 uncultured Fimbriimonadales bacterium
TGGGGTGGGTTCGTCGGCGAGGACGCCGACGTTACGGGTGGGGTGTGCGTAGCGTCGGCGTCCCCGCCGACGATACACACGAGACTTCTTTTTATATCCAAAAAATTGGGACTAAAGACCCATAGGAAATGAGGGACACTTTGCGTATTTTCCTATGGAGGTGCAAGCCATGTCGGACGATGTACGCCGTGAACTGGAACAGATTATGACGGAACTGAATGCGCTTTCGTATCGTGTGCGCGAGTTGGAGCGGCGAGTGGTTCTGGAGGGCGCAGCGCAGGCAGAGCCGCCCGCGCCTATACCCGCACAACCAGCCGTCGAGACGCCTTCACTTCGTCCTGCTCAACCTGCACCGACGACTCTTCAAAAGGATGAACTCCACTCGTTCGAGCGCACCCTGGGGGGCAAGATCGCTCTGTATACAGGCATCACGCTGATTTTGCTTTCGATGGCGTTCTTCTTGGGCTGGGCGTGGACGCGCCTTTCGCCCGAAGGTCGGCTCGCGATGGGCTATCTGGGTGGGTTTTCGCTGGTTGGCTTGGGTGGCTTGGCGCGTCGCCGCTCGGAAAGCTGGTTCGTAGACGGCTTGATGGGCGCAGGATTGGCAGCGCTTTACCTGACCACCTGGGCGGGTTGGGGGCGGTATCAGTTGCTTAGTTTCGGATGGGCGTTTGGCGCGGTGATGCTCGTGACTGTATTCGGGGTTGTGCTGGCGATGTGGCGCAATTCGCAGACGCTGGCGATTGTGGCGACGATGGGTGGGTTTGCTGCGCCTCTCTGGCTGCGCGGCGCAGGCGAAGCGGGCAGCCCACTGAACTTTTTCGGCTACCTTACTGCACTGAATCTGGGCTTGCTGATCGTCGGCACTTGGCGCGCGTGGAGCGGGCAGCAGGTGGTGTGCCTCGCTTCCACGATACTGCTGTTGTGGGGCTGGGCGCTGGAAAGCTACAAACCAGAGTTTCGCTTGCTCACGCTGGGGTTCATCACACTCTATTACCTGCTGTTTAGCGCGGCGTACTTCCTGCCCCACGCGCTGCGCCGAAAAAACATCAGCGAGTTCAGCCTCGCACAGTTCGTGATGGCAACGGTCGTTTATCTGCCTGCAGGCTATGGGCTATGGCGCGAGGCATGGGGCGACTATCCGGGCGCGTTATTAGCAAGTTTTGGCGGAATCTTTATACTCATTAGCCAGCTGATGTACCGCCGGCAAGATGCCCCCGCCTCTATGACGCTTGCCACGTTGGGCGTGATTTGTCTCATAGCGGCAGTTGCGGTGCAGTTCCAGCCCGCAGTGCAAGTTTTCTTGTACAGCCTGTTCGCAGCGGCGTTGCTGCTTGTGGGGCTGCGCTACGAGTTGCGCCTAATGTATGCGTTTGGAATGCTGCTGGCGTTCGGCGCGGCGATTGCCCTGTGGGCAACGGTGATAGAGCCGATTCGCACCGAGCTGGTGCTACTTAATGAGCACGGCGTGGCGTGGATAGGTTGGATGACAGGCGTGAGTGTGTCGCTGTATGCGCTGAGCCGCCACTTGAAGGCGCATGCGGTCTCGCCGCTGGATGGGCTGTTCCCCCGAAACGCGCTTGCACTGGTGGGCGCGCTGGGCTTGGTGATTGCGTTTGCATGGTTCAGCGCGGAGCAGACGCTCTATACCTTTGAGTTGCAAGGCAAGCGCGGCGCACCATTGGCGCACCTGCTCGTGTCGCTGGAGTGGACGCTGCTCGGCGCGGGGCTGCATATCGGCGGCGTGCAGCACGCCATCCGTGCCCTGCGCTTGATGGGGCTGAGCATGCTCGCCCTCACCACTTGTAAACTGTTCCTGTACGACCTAAGCTTTCTGGAGATGCCCTATCGCGCGCTCAGCTTCGCAGGCTTAGGACTCGCGCTAATAGGCGTGGCGTGGTTGTACACTCGACTCGAACGGGTGGAGGCATGAGTGTAGCAGGAATCCCCTGTTCCATCGTGTATTATAATCGCCGATGCTACGTTGGGTGTTCAGCTTGGGGTTTTGGATGGCGTTGCTCTTATTGTGGGGGCAGCCGCCTGTAGAGATGCGGGTGCAGCCGCTGCTGGGTGAGACGCCCGCCTTGAACGGCGCGTTCCCGATTGCAGTACAACTGGAGTCGAAGTCGGGCAACTATCAGGGGATGTTGAGCGTGTCGGTGGTCGGGTTCGGCTACCGACGCGAGTATCAGTATCCCGTGGATCTGCCAGCAGGCTCGCGCAAGGTGATTATTGCCACGCCAATTGTCGGTCGCTTTGTTGAGCAGGCTACAGTGCGCTTCACGGCGCGGGGGGTGAATCTGGAATCGAAGCAGCCGGTACGCAACATTCTGGAGATTGACCAGCTCGCCGTGCTGGTGGGGGATGCGATTGGCGGGCTGAGCGTGCTGGAGCAGGTGCGCACGATTGAAAATCCTACGATTGAGGACTACCGCACACGCCGCGCGGCTCGGGGCAACTACAAGGTCGCCTACTGCCGCCCGGAGCTGTTCCCGGAGCAGGTGACTGCGCTGAGCGGGGCGCAACTCATCGTGCTGGGCGCGGGCGCGGAACGGCTGCGTGCGGAGCAGTGGAATGCCTTACGCCAGTGGGCGATGATGGGCGGCGTGCTGGTTGTCCCGGGTGGCGCAGGCGCAGTGTACCTACAAAATCCTGCTCTGCGCGAGTTGCTGCCTGTGGAACCGCAGGGCACACGCACAGTCAGCTCACTCTATGCTATCGGCGAGTGGACAGGTGCACGTCCCCCGTCAGGTGCGGCAACTATCACGCGGGCAGTGCGTAGGTCAGGCAGCGTATTGCTGGCGCAGGACGGGCTGCCGATAATCGCCGTGCGCCCCTATGGCTTGGGTATGATCCTGTTTCTGGCGTTCAATCCACTGGAGTCTCCCCTGCGCGAGTACAACGCCCTCGCACGGATGTGGCAAAACCTGCTGCAGCAGGCGGCTTCCTTCACGCCCAGTTTCACAATTGCCTCCATCCATCAGAATCAGGGCGGCAATCAGTACGACCGCTGGGGGCAGTTGCAAACTGCCTCCGACATAGAAATCAAGCCGCCCAGCGTCGCGCTGATAATCGTACTGCTCAGCGTCTACTTTATGCTGGTTGTACCCGTGAACTACTGGGTGCTGAAGCGGCTGCGTGCGCTGGACTGGGCGTGGCTTATCACGCCGCTGATTGCGGTGGTGTTTGTGGGTGTGCTGTGGCAGCTGGCGAGCGATTTGTACCGCAAGTCGCTCTCCAGTCGCGTGCACACGCTGATTGTGGCGCAATCGGGTAGTCCCGAAGCGTACACGATTAATAGCGCGCTCTTCTTCTTCCCTCGTGCGGGGTTATTTGATTTGCAGTTCGACCAGAGCGATATGGTGGAGGTAGGCATCGACGAGGATTATGGTGCAGGTGTACAGGCTACAACGGTGCGCACGGTGCAAGGCGAGTCGACGCGCGTGGAGGGCTATCGTGTCACGAACCTCAGCTTCCAGTGGTTCCGCTACACGCGCTCGGTGCAGTTGCAGGGGCAGGTGGAGGGCGCGCTGCGCATCGAACGGCGCAACGGTCAAACCCGTGTCTCGGGCAAACTGCGCAACAGATTGCCTTACATGCTGACCAACGTGCGCATCCTCACGCCCGAAGGCGAACTAACCGTCTCCGACCTACCCCCACGCCAGACCGTGGAGGTTAACTCCAAGCGGTTGCAGCCACTGCCCGCGCCCGCCGCTCTGAGCTGGAGCGGCAGCTTGTACCAGACGCCTTCGCTCTCCACTGAGGCGTTGCTGGCTGCGATGCTGGAGCAGCGCGAGTATAAAGGCGTAGCATTCCTCGTCGCACGGGCGAATGAACCGGTACTGACGCCCGAACTGACCACCGCGACTGACCAATCGGCTCAAGTGACCTATCTGATTAGCCTACCGCTGGAGGGCGCACAATGAGGCACAGACACGAGAATCCGCTGCTCCGGTATCAAATGTTCGGTTTCACGGTGAATCGTTGGAAGCGTCAACCCCTGCTCTATGGCGCAGTGTTTGGGGGTGTCGCGCTGGTGTACCTGATGGTGTACCAGCTGCTTCGCTACAACGAGGTAGGAATCGGCGGCTCCCTTGGCTTAGCCCTCTTTTTCATGTGCCTCGCTGCGCCGCTGATGGCGTACAACCTGTTCTCGCTGGAGTACGAAAGGCATACCTGGGAGTCACTCGCCCTCACGCGCCTTACGGCGAAAGAGATTCTCTGGGGTAAGTGGGGAGCAGCGCTCGCGCGCGTGGCAGTGTTGACACTGCTCTTCATTCCGATACTGCTCGCCAGCTACGGCGCGTCTGGCTCGATCTTTGTGCCCCCCTCCAGAACTGGGCAGTACGACAATTACACCTTTTTCGCTGCGATTGCAGTGCTTTTCAGTTGGGGCGCGCTGCTGGTCTCGCTGGGTATGTGGCTCTCGTTCAAGCTCAAACGCACCCTAAGCACAGCCTCCGCACTCTACGCAGGGCAAGTGTTTGTGCTGCTGCTACTACCTAGCCTCTACTCGATTTTCAGCTACGACTACGGTTATAACTTCGATCTGTTGATGGGCATCAACAGCTACGCGGACGGGTTCGCTTGGTGGGTTGTAACGCTACTGCATCCGCGCGCGTTGCTTTACCTGAATCCGATTTATGTTAGTTCCGGACTGGGTTCCATGGTCGACGTTGAGACCTGGAGGTATGCCGATTACCAAAGCCGCGCCATAGGGTTATATTACGTAGGCTGGGGCTTCGCGCACAGCCTGATTTATCAGGGGCTGGCTGCGCTGTTTGCAGGATTCACCTATCGCGGGCTGAAAATTGCTTGGCGCAAATAGAGGGGATAGCGATGCTGGATGTCAAGGGGCTACGCAAGGAGTATGGAGAGCTGGTCGCCGTGCGCGACATCTATTTTCAACTCCATCCGGGCGATGTGTTCGGCTTCATTGGTCCGAACGGCGCAGGCAAAACCACCACCATCAAGATGCTCGCTACGCTGCTGGAGCCGACTGCCGGTACGGCAACGCTAAATGGTATCGATATCGTGCGCAAGCCCGAAGAAGTGCGCCCCCTGCTGGGCTATATGCCCGACTTCTTCGGACTGTACGAGGGTATCACCGTCACGGAGTATCTGGAGTTTTTCGCGGCGGCGTACCGCATTCCGAAAGCGCAACGCCAAGTGATTATCGACAACGTACTGGAGCTAACCGACCTCACAGTCAAAAAAGACGCCTATGTGGAGACCCTCTCGCGCGGGATGCAGCAGCGGTTGTGCCTTGCCAAGAGCCTCGTGCATGACCCGATTCTGCTGCTGCTGGACGAACCGGCCTCCGGCTTAGACCCCCGTGCACGCATCGAAATCAAGGAACTCATCCGCGAGCTGGGGGCGATGGGCAAAATTGTGCTGGTCTCCTCACACATTCTGCCAGAGCTGGCGGATTTCTGCAACAAGATTGGCATCATCGAGAAGGGCGAGCTGCTGGTGTGGGGCGCGGTAGACGAGATTGTGGAGCAGCTACAGGCGAACCGCGTGCTGGAAATTAGACCACTGGGCGATGCCGAACCGCTAATTCAACGACTCGAACGCGAAGCGCACGTGCACGGCGTTGAGACGCGCAATGGCAGCCTCTATGTGCATTTTGCGGGCGGGCTGGAGGAACAAGCCGATTTACTTGCTTCACTCATCCGCGAAGGCTACCGAATCGCCGCCTTCCACGAGGAGTCGATCGACCTCGAGGATGTGTTTATGCAAATCACCAAAGGCGAAGTGAGTTAATCGTCGCTAATTAATGCGTACCCCCTAAAGAACGCTTGTGCCCCTGCCGATAATTACCAGTGGCGAGAGGGTACAGGTTGACCTTAGAACCTCCCGATTAAACTTGGTCGCACCTCCCCTACCCCTGGAGAGGCGGGTTCCTCCCCACCCGCCTCTCGCTATCTTAAAAATCCCCCTGCGGAAAGTGCTACGCCGCAGGGGGTGTGGCGGTGGCGCTGGACGGTGCTGATGAGAGTCGTTCAAAGCATCGCCGCCTCTGCAGCGCCTCCGCTTGGGGTTTCCCCCGCGCCTACTTTGATTATGCCGTTTACCTCTGCAACGCCGCTCTGTGCATATACGGGGAACTTTTGAAATCTCGCACGCTTACGGGTATAATCCGCGATATGGCGGAGCTACTCCTCTACAACACTCTGACGCGTGCGGAAGAGCCGTTCAACCCGCGCGAGCCGGGTAAAGTCTCTATCTATGCTTGTGGACTGACCCCGCAAGCCCCCGCCCACGTAGGGCACATGCGCGGCGTGGTCGTGATGGACATCGTTGGACGCTGGCTCGAACAACTCGGCTACGAGGTTAACTTTGTGCAGAACTTCACCGATATCGACGACAAAATCATCCGCCGTGCAAGCGAGGAAGGCATCACCACCACCGAGGTCGCCGAGAAGTATAGTAAGATGTACGTGGAGGACGCCGAAGCGCTGGGCGTGCGCCTGCCTCGCTTCGTGAAGGTCACCGAGAACATGGATGCCATCATCGAGATGGTACAACGCCTCGTGGATGACGGCTACGCTTATGTGGTAGACGGAGATGTGTACTTCGAGGTAAACAAGTTCCCCGAATACGGCAAGCTGTCGGGGCGCAGTGTGGAGGAGATGCAGGCAGGCGCGCGGATTGAAGTGGACGAGCGAAAGCGCAATCCCGAAGACTTCGCCCTGTGGAAAGCCGCCAAACCCGGTGAGCCTGCATGGGACAGTCCGTGGGGCAAGGGGCGTCCGGGCTGGCATATTGAATGCTCCGCGCTCAGCCTCAAGTATCTCGGCGCGGCGTTCGACATCCACGCGGGCGGTATGGACCTAATCTTCCCCCACCACGAGAACGAAATCGCGCAGTCGGAGGCATACCTGCACTGTGAGCGACCGTTCGCCCGCTACTGGCTGCACTGGGGACCTGTGCGCCTGCGTCAGGAGAAGATGTCCAAATCCACGGGCGTGGTCGTGCCCATCCGCGAGCTGCGCCAACAGTACGAACCTGCTGTGATACGCTACTTCCTACTGACAGTGCATTACCGCACGCCGCTGGAGTTCTCGTATGAGCGGTTGGACGAGGCGAAAGCCGCACTGGAGCGCATCCGCACGGCGTACCAGCGTGGGCAGGCGTTCCTGCGCGAGCACGGGGGCGCAACTGCTGACTCCATCGTCGCTGAGCCGTACGTGCAGCAGTTCCGTGCCGCGATGAACCACGACTTCAACACGGCGCAGGCGCTGGCGGCGGTGTTTGAGATTGTGCGCGAGGTTAACACGCGCCTGAATACGCCTGAACTCACCTCCAAACCCGAAACGCCCGCCGAACTTGCGGGCTTGCTGGACGCCCTCCAGTGGATGATGGAGCATGTGCTGGGCGTGTCGCTGAGTATCCCTGCTACCGTGCAAAGCGAAACCTTAGAGCAGTTAATGCAGCGTGTGATTGCGTGGCGACAGGAGCTGCGTACTCGCAAACTCTACGATCTCGCCGACCGCATCCGCGACGACCTCAAAGCGATGGGCATCCTGATGGAGGATAGTCCGCAAGGCACTACTTGGCGTATGGGCTAAAACCGCTCCCTTAGGTACACTAACGGCGCTATGCGAATTGGCGTCCTGTCGGATACGCACGACCATCTGGGCTACCTCCGCCGCGCAGTGGACGCGCTGAATGACCTGCAAGTGGAACTGGTACTACACGCGGGCGACTACGTTGCGCCGTTCGTGGTGAACGAACTATCGCGCCTGCCCTGTCGCTTACTGGGTATCTTTGGCAACAACGACGGCGAGCGCGTTGGGCTGACCAAGCGCATCAGCGAGATTGGGCAGGTGCAAGTGCAGCCCCTGTGTTTGGAGCTGGAGGGGTGTCGCTTCGCGATGGTGCATGAGCCGGAGCCTGTGGAGGCATTCGCCCGTAGCGGTTTGTATGACCTCGTGATATACGGGCACACACATCAGCAGGAACTGCGCGCTTTGAACGAATGCCTCATTCTCAATCCCGGTGAGGTCTGCGGTTGGCTCACGGACAATCCCACCTGTGCGATTGTCACGCTACCCGAGAAACAGGTGGATGTTATCACTCTGCGTTAGAGACTGTTTGGGATTGTCTAAGGAAGCGGTTTTGCCCACACCTAACGCACAACACTGGAGAGCGAGCCGTCCATCTTTCAGTCTCCGCGCAGTGCGAAGATTGAAAAAAAGACGGCTCGTTCAAAGGGAGATGAGTTTCCGATTAGCTCACTCGGTCTTCCTCAAACGGGTAGGTCGGCAGATTGATGCGCAGGGGCTTATCCACGCGGTAGCCGAGCGCGTAGTCCGCCTGCAGCAGGGTGTGGATCTCTGAGGTGCCCTCGTAGATGGTCGCGCCCTTGCTGTTGCGGTAGAAACGCTCCACAGGGTATTCGTCGGAGAAGCCGTAGGAGCCGAAGACCTGCACGGCGGCGTTGGCGGCTCGTTGCGCAGCATCGGTACTGTACCATTTTGCCAGCGAGGTCTCACGTGTGTTGCGCAAGCCGACGTTCTTCATCCAGCCCACCTTCTGGTAGAGCAGGGTACTGATTTGATAGTCCGCCTCCATCTGCGCAATTTTCTGTTTGATGAGCTGGTGATCCGCGAGAGGCACGCCGAAGGTTTTGCGCTCTTTGGCGTAGCGCACGGATTCGTCCAGACAGGCACGAATCAGCCCTGCAGCGCCCGCGGCGACGGTGTAGCGCCCCTGATCGAGCGCGAACATCGCGATTTTGAAACCTTCGCCCTCCTCGCCGATGCGGTTCTCAACGGGGATCTCAACATTCTCGAACACCACGCCGCCTGTGTTGCCTGCGCGCACACCGAGCTTACCCTTCAGCGTGTAGGGCTGCACGCCGGGACGCTCACGCTCTACGAAGAATGCGCTCATGCCCGAATGGTCGCGCTTGGCTTTTTTCTCCATATCCGTCCATGCGACCACGAGATACTGGTCAGCCACTTCGGCGAGCGAGATCCAGATTTTCTCGCCACTAAGGATGTAGCAGTCGCCCTCGCGCCGCGCGATGGACTGCATGCCAACGACATCACTGCCTGCGTTGGGTTCGGTGAGACAGAAGGCGCCAAGTCGCTCGCCGCGCGCCTGAGGAACCAAAAATCGTTGCTTTTGCTCCTCGTTGCCCCAACTCATCAGCGTCATCGCGGTTAACCCAACATGCACGGACATCACCACGCGCAGGAAGGTATCGCCGTATTCCAGCTCTTCACAGGCGATGCCCAGCGCAATGTAGTCCAGCCCGGAGCCGCCCCACTTGCGCGGCACACAAATACCCAGCAAGCCAAGTTCCGCCATACGCTGGTACACTTTGGGGTCTGCGCCGTGCCGATCCCATTCGCGAATTTGGGGCTTGATTTCGTTCTCTACAAAGCGTCGTACTGTGTCTCGCACCATCAGGTGCTCTTCGGATAGTGTGAAGTCCATAATAACTGCCTCCTTACGATACAGATTGTACCTAAGCGGCGCGCGATTCTTTCCAAGCGGGGAAGCTAACGCAAATCGTCGTGCCCTTGCCCACTTCACTTTCTAAAGTGATGAAACCGTGGTTCTGACGCACGATGCCGTAGACGGTTGCCAGCCCAAGCCCCGTGTTGCCCACGCCCTTGGTACTGAAGAAGGGTTCGAAGATACGCTCACGAAGATGTTCGGGAATGCCTTCACCCGTATCACGCACTTTCAGACACACATAGTCGCCGAGAGGCACAGGCTCATCCGCCACACAGATTGGGGGCTGCTCGTGCGTGAAAGATTTTCGGACTGTAGCAATGGTCAGTACGCCACCCCCCTGTTTGAGCATCGCGTCGCGAGCGTTCACCGCGAGGTTCATCAACACCTGCTCCAGCTGTGTGGGGTCGACATTGACGGTGGTATCATCGTCTGTGAGGTGTAGATCGATGCGAAGTGATTCACTGAAACTGTGCTCGATGAGTGGTAACAGATCTTGAACCACCCGATTAATTTCGGTGGGTTGCGGGCGGGTGAGTTGTTTGCGGGCGAATCCGAGCAGCTGGCGCACGAGGTTCGCCGCGCGCTCACTGGCTTCTAAGATGCGTTTTAGGTCGTTCTGGGCGGGGTGGTCAGGTAGCAGTCGCGTTTGCGCCAGCTCTGCGAAGCCCATGATGGCAGTGAGCAGGTTATTGAAATCGTGCGCGATGCCCCCTGCCAGTTGCCCGATGCTTTCCATCTTTTCGGCGCGGAATACACGTTGCTCTAAAGCTTTCTGTTCGGTGACGTCGATATCCGCGCACACATAGCGCGTTTCACTGCCAAAGTGAATGGGGAAGAGCGACGACAGAATATATCGTTCTTTCCAGTCGGCGGTTTTCACGCGCCATTCACGTAGCGACGCAGGTTCGCCCGTCTCTGCCACTTTTTGAAGCAGCTGCATAAACTCCTGATGCTCTTCGGGAGTGAGGATCAGTTGATCCATTGTTTTGCCGATGGCTTGTTCCGCCGAGTAGCCATATAACGCTTCTGAGGCGCGGTTCCAGAACAGCACGCGCCCGTGTTCATCGAACATCTGCATTGCGAGTGTGGGCGCGTTATCTAAGATGGCGCGCACTTGCTGATAGGCTTGCTCGATCTGCTGATAGGCTTCTTCCAAGCGGTGTGCGTATTCACGCTGCTGCGTAAGCGCGCTGGCGACCGTCATGAACACGCCGAAGCTCAGCATAACGAAAAACCAGCCCACCAATAATTCAGGGAACTGTATCGGCGAGGCAACCTTCCAGCGAGCAACTTCCACTGCCAGCATAATCACCACGACCATGGACATCCACGAGACACCGCGCTGGTGGTAGAAAAAGGTCGCTGCGATAAATATGGGTAATATAATTATCATCGATGGACCTGGCACCCAGCCGATTTTATAGATGTGGAAGCCCATCCAGACCGAAGCCATTCCAAGTAGCGTGAGCGTTGCCAGTAAGGAGTAATCGCGTCTGCGCATCTGCCAGTTGTTCCACCAGGTTAGTAGCAGCCCGCCGAGCGTGATGTGCCCCAGAAAGTCGCCCATCCAGCGATGGAGCATAGAGATTTGCCACTGGCTTTCGGGGATGATGCCGTAGGCGACTTGGATGAGGGCGTTGAGAAAAGGCGAGATGAGCGCGGCAAGAGCACTGATTGCAAGGAACTGCACGACGTCACGCCAGTGTGTCATCTGGGGATTCACTCGTGCGGCGCGCAGCAGTGCGCTGCAGACGCCCGCTTGCGCCATCACGGGCAGGGCGCTCAGCAAGGCAAGATCCCAGAGTCCCCTATAGAGCCCCACCAACACCGTCACACCCAGCCCCGCGCCTAACAGCCCTACGCGATAGCCCCACCAATAGGTCAGACCAAGCGCAGCGCCTGCGGGCAACCACACTAGGCTGCTCTTGTCGGGTAGAAAGGCAAACTGGAGGCTAAGCCAGCCCAGCAGTATGTAGGCAACCGCACCGATAGCGACTCTGAGCAAGCCAATTAGAGGGTTCGGACGCTCCTGCCCCATATTATATTAAAGTACCTTACCGCAGTAGGAGTTCCTGCAACAGGATGTCGCGGATTCGCTCGGCGGCGCGTCCGTCACCGTAGGGGTTCACAGCACGTGCCATCTGCGCGTAGGCGTCGGCGTCGGTCAGTAGTCGGGTCGCTTCCGCCACGATGCGCTCGGCGTCGGTTCCGACCAGCTTCGCTGCGCCCGCCGCCACGCCTTCAGGACGCTCGGTGGTCTCGCGCAGTACTAAGATTGGCTTGCCGAACGCGGGGGCTTCCTCTTGCACGCCGCCAGAGTCGGTGAGTATCAAATCCGCGCGGCGCATCGCCTGCACAAACGGTGCATAGTCCAGCGGTTCAGTGAGCAGGGCGCGTGGGTGGTCGCCTACGATTGCCTGCAGCGTCTCGCGCACACGCGGGTTGCGATGCATTGGTAGTAGCAGCAATAGGTCGTCGAAACGGTTCAGCAGCTCGCGAGCAGCGTGGGCGATATGACGCATCGGTTCGCCCCAGTTCTCGCGGCGGTGGGTGGTGAGTAGCAGCAGTCGCCCCGTGTGGTTCAGGGCGCGTTGCATCGCAGGCTCGCTCGGCTCATAAGACTGCTGCGCCATCCATAGTACAGCGTCGATGCCCGTGTTGCCCGTGGTCCATACGCGCTCGGCGGGGATGTGTTCCTGTAGAAGATTCTGACGAGCGGTTTCGGTGGGCGCGAAGTGAAAATCGGTAAGTGGGGCGGTCAGGCGACGGTTCATTTCCTCCGGAAAGGGCTGGTACTTGTCATAAGTACGCAGCCCTGCCTCCACATGCCCGAACGGAATTTTGTGATAGAATGCCGCCAACGCTGCCGCGAAAGTGGTCGTGGTGTCGCCCTGCGCCAGCACCACATCAGCGGGATACTCGCGCAGCAGCCTATCCAGCCCATCTAGTGTGCGCGTGGTGATCTCCGTGAGTGTCTGGTTGGGTGTCATAATATTCAAGTCGACGTCGGGCACGAGGTTGAACAGGTGCAACACTTGATCGAGCATCTCGCGATGTTGACCTGTGGCTATCAGGCGCACCTCAAACGCCTCGTGTTGCTGCAGTGCGCGGACCACAGGCGCCATTTTAATCGCGTCGGGTCGTGTGCCGCACACGGCAATCACGCGAATCGGCATAGGCATCGCGTAAAGTGTACCAGACTCGATACAGATAGGGTATAATCCACGCCGTCAGGAGGAATCGCCTTGAGTAGAGCGCGCACTGGACGCAAAAACGGACGCCAAGCCGTCGCCTACCACGAACGGCTAACGAAGAGCGATTTACAGAAGATTTATCGGAACCTATGGTTTGCCCGTGTGTTTGATGAGGCGCTGTATGACGCAAAGAAAAAGGGACGCCTGCGCCGTGGGAACGTATACGGTTCGCGCGGGCAAGAAGCGATTATGGTCGGCACGACCTACCCGCTGGAGGACGGAGATTTCGTCTCGCCCATCCACCGTGATATGCCCGTATTCATCTTTCGCGGCATGACCACCAAAGAGGTGATGTGCCAGATTTGGGGCAAGGCAGAAGCCCCCACACGCGGTAAAGACTCGTGGAGCCATATGGGCGACATATCCAAAGGCATCGTGCACTCGACCAGCATGCTAGGCTCCACGATTGCGGTGGCGTGCGGTGTGCTGTGGGCGTTACGGCTGGACGGCAAGCGCGACCGCGTGCTGGTAGCTTACACAGGCGAGGGCGCGACCGCCACAGGACCGTTCCACGAGGGGCTGAACTTCGCCGCAGTACACAAACTGCCGCTGATTATCGTGGTGGAGAACAACCAGTACGCCTACTCCACGCCTGTTGAGCTGGAAGTGCCCACCAAAACTGTCGCGGAGCGGGCGAAGGGCTACGGTATTCCGGGCTACAGCATCGACGGCAACGATTTTATCGAGGTTTACAATACAATGTGTGCCGCGCTGGAACATGCCCGTTCAGGCAAGGGACCGGTGCTGATTGAGTGCGTAACCTACCGCCTGCAGGGGCACGCCGACCATGACGAGACGCGCGCCCGTCAGTATCGCCCCGTGGAGGAGATTGAACTGTGGGAACAGCGCGACCCGCTGCCGCGATTCCGTCAATATCTGCTGAGCACGGGACAGTTCACGCAATCCGAACTGCCCGAACCGCCTGCTGAGGTGGTGGAAGAGATTCAGCGCGCGATTGACTATGCCATCAGCTGCCCTGACCCCGAGCCGCACACAGCGATGGAAGACATCTACGACGAGAGCGCGGGGGTGTCCAAGTGAGGGAAGTGACTTTTCTGGAAGCGATACGCCTCGCAATGTGGGAGGAGATGGAACGCGACCCGAACGTGTTCATCATCGGTGAGGACATTGGACGCATGGGAGGCGCGTTCGGTGTTACTGCGGGCTTCTTTGAGCATTTCGGACCCGACCGTGTGGTCGACTCGCCCATTTCCGAAACGGCGATTATCGCGGTGTGCGTGGGCGCAGCAGCGGCGGGCAAACGCGGCATCGCCGAAATGCAGTTCATCGACTTCATCTCCTACGGTTTCGACCAGGTGGTGAATGTCGCAGGCACATACCTCTACCGTTCGGGCGGCAAGACACCCATTCCGATTGTCGTGCGCGGACCTTCGGGTGGCTATGTAGGCGGCAGTTTGTACCACAGCCAGCAGTTCGAGGCGTGGTTCTTCCACACGCCTGGCGTGAAGGTAGTGCAACCCGCGTTCCCCGACGACGCCTACGGGCTGATGAAAGCTTCCATCCGCGACAATAACCCTGTGGTATTTTACGAGCACAAGTTCCTCTATCGGCGTGTGAAGGGTCCCATCCCCGATCCACACGAGGACTATATTGTGAAGCTGGGCGAGGCGCGCATCCGACGCTACGGTGAGGACATCACGGTGGTGACCTACGGTGCGATGGTGCATTTCGCCCTCGAAGCAGCACAACGGTTGGAGAAAGAGGGCATCTCGCTGGAAGTCATCGACCTGCGCACAATTAAACCGCTGGATATGGAGACGATTCTGAAGTCGCTGGAGAAGACCAGCAAGTTGTTGATTGTGTACGAGGCGCCAAAGACGGGCGGCGTGGGCGCAGAAATCGCTGCGCGTATAGCCGAGCATAGTTTCGAGATGCTGGATGCCCCCATCAAGCGCGTCGCTGCAAAAGACGCCTTCGTGCCGTTCGCCGAGCCACTGGAGAAGTTTGTGCTGCCAAGTGTGGACGATATTGTATTCGCCGCGCGCGACTTGGCGGCGTATTGAAGGAGATAAAGACTATGGCTGTCGCGGTGATAATGCCGGAGTTGGGCGAGAGTATTGTGGAGGGCACGATTGTCCGCTGGCTGAAACAGCAGGGCGATACGGTGCGCGAGGACGAACCGATTGTGGAGATTATGACCGACAAGGTGAACACAGAGTTGCCCGCACCCGCATCGGGTGTGCTGCAGCAGATTCTGGTGGGCGAGGGCGAAACCGTACAGGTTGGTCAGGAACTCGCGTTGATTGCCTCTGAATCCGAATCTAGCAACACGGACATTCCTGTCCGCGCGGAGTCGCCCGTCTCCACCCCGCCACCTGTCGAGTCGGTCGGTTTCTACGGTGGCGGCGAGGATGTGATTGTCGCCCCTACGCCGGAGCCTGTTGCGCCTGCCCACGCGCAGCGCACGGATGGACAGCCGCGCACAGGACGACCCTTTATCTCGCCAGTGGTGAGTAAAATCGCGCACGAGAAGGGCATCAGCATGGAGGAGTTGCTGTCGATACCAGGCACGGGCACTGGGGGGCGCGTGACTCGCAAGGATGTGGAGGCGTATTTGGCGCGTCGTGCCGCCCCGCCTAAGCCCGCGCCTACCGTCGCGCCGCAACCCGCGCCGACACCTGTCGCCGCGCCCACTCCGCAGCCTGCTCAACCACGCGAGGGTGAGGAAGTCATCCCGCTGGTCGGCATGCGCAAGGTCATCGCCGAGCATCTGACCAAGAGCTACCAAACCGCGGTGCATGTGACGACCGTGATACAGGTCGATGTGTCCCGCCTTGTGGAGTTCCGCGAGCGGAACAAGGACTCGTTCCAACAGCAGCACGGCGTGCGCCTAACCTACACACCGTTTTTCGTGAAAGCCTGCACGGATGCGCTGCTCGAGTTCCCGATGATGAACGCCACGCTACAAGACGAACAGATTATCGTTCGCCACTATGTGCACTTAGGCGTCGCAGTCGCGCTGGGCGCGAAAGGCGAGGAGGGACTGATTGTACCCGTCATTCGCGACGCGCACAAAAAATCGCTTATCGAAATCGCCCGTGATCTAGAAGACATCGCTTCGCGCGCCCGCAATAAGACCATCGGCGTGGGCGATGTGCAGGGCGCGACCTTCACGCTGACCAATCCCGGTAGCTACGGCGCGCTGATTGGCACGCCCATCATCAACCATCCGCAAACAGCCATCTTGGGAACCTACGCGATTGTGAAACAGCCTATAGTGGTGAACGATATGATCGCGATACGCCCCATGATGAATCTTTGTCTCAGCTACGACCACCGCTTAATCGATGGGATGTACGCGGGACGCTTCCTGCAGCGCATCAAGCGCGCGATTGAGGAGTTCGAGTTCTTCAAGTGAGACTTCCATCCGACCCGTCCCCCGAAGAAACCGCCCCGTATGTCCCCCACGGGGCGGTTTCGATTCAGGTAAGAAAGATTCTTTGCTTTGCTCGGAATAGCGACCCCGTCTTCCACGACCGGTATCATTCCGGCAAAGCGACGAGTCTAACTGAAATAGGAGCGCGCGTGATCGCGATATTTTTCCTCAAGCGACAAGCCTTCGAGCTCCGCGATGTCGTCGGTGTTTCTTTTGATTTGCGCATCCCTACGGACGAATTCCAGTTGCACACGCTCAAAGCCTTCGCGATCTCCAGACGAACGCTCTGCACTCGGCGCGAGTCTCTTCACGAAACTCGTCCATATCATCAGGCATGCGTTGTAGCGAACGAAGAACGAGAATAGCGAACAGCTTGCGTCGCCACTTATCGTTCTGCTCCAGTAACTCCGCCAGTTGCTCAACAGTCTCAATGATTGGCATCCAAAAGGGTCATACCTGAAAACGGTTTACCGCTGTTCATCATCTATCCCGCAAGGCGCACTGCGAGTTCCTCGCGCTGAGGGAACAGGGTTGATAATCCTGCTCCGACTACTATGGCGACATCCCCATCTTTTATTTTTAGTCTCTCATAAAGCTAAGTTGATCAAATTAACTCCCAACAACACCGCGCTTGGTGTTCTGCGCCAGAAGAGATACGGCTCCAGGCAGCGGTCGCGCCAGCCGAAGAGTAATTGCACATCATAGAGGTCTCGTTGTTCGGCGTCGTATTTGAGCAGTGCGCCGACTCGGAGGTTGCCGTAGGTGTATTCCGCGCGGAAACTGAGTTCACGCCTGGCTTGCAAGCGGTCAACGAGGAAGGGACTATCGCCGCGGGTGGAGGCGCGTGCGTAGCCGAGCATGAGCGTCAGGTTTTCATGGGGCTGATAAAGCAGTTCCAGCTGCGGGCGTAGCCACTGGTACTCGAAACCGCCCTGATATTGAGCGTAGTTCGCCCACAGGTGCGCACGAATGCGCCAGTCGCCGTGCTGGACGAGCGGCTGAAACCACTCACCCTCCAGTGTGAGACGATTGCGCGTTGGACTGCGCTGATTACCGATACGCTCGCAGACGCTGCCGTAGCGTAGGCTCACATCGCCGAAACCATCGCGATATTGCAGGGGCTTTACTACACCGATGTCGCGCCGAGAAATTCGCATCTGCTCACGCGGGGCAAGCAGGGGACGGATGTCGTTGGAGTATTCCATTCTCAGGGTAGTTGCGCGTGCAGGGGGTGTGCGTTCGGGTGCGGCGCGCAGGTTGTACAACGCCGATTGCTCGAACCGCAGGCGCAAATCAGGCTCACCTAAAATCGGTTCGCCTTGATTCAGCGTAACGCCAAGTATCACGCGCATTTCAGGCACGGCGCGAAGATAGCTCACTCCTGACGCCTGTAGCAGGGTGTTTTCGCTGAGGGGCAGTTCCAGGCGGAGACGCGCACCCCAGCCCGTTTCGGGGCTATACACGGGAGCGGGTAGGCTCACAATCTCGGTCATCTCGCGCACGCGCACCGTTAGCTGCGGTAGGCTGAGGACAGGCTGCCCGTATAGAAAGAGCCGCGCGTTGCGCAGGGTCAGTCGTGCGCCCTCGCGCAAGCGCACGCTCCGCGCTCGCACGCGAATCGGCGGACGCACTGGGTCGCACGTGGAGACGATGGTCTCGAACGCCGTGAAGTCGCTCAGGTCGCCCTCCAGGAGCACGGCATCGATGTAAATCCCGTAGAGGTTGCCCTGTACACTTTCAAACTGCCCGCGCCTCTGCTCATAAAAGTAGTCCAGTCGCTGCCCACTGAGTGAGCCTTCCGCAGCGAGCAGGCTGAAAGGTGCATCAGCGCGTACGCGACGGGCTTCGGTGTCCAACAGGAACGACTCCCCGCGCAGTTCGCGCCCTTGATATTCCAGCAGGGCGTACCCGCGCAGCTCGATGACAAACTCGCCTTCGGGGGTGCGCTGCACACTATAGTCTAGGGCACGAATGGTGAGTGATTCAGGCGTTTGGGCGTTCAGCAGTGTGCACAGCGTGAGCCATACGGTGGTGAGTATGCCTATCCAGTGGTTCCTGCATCCCGAGCGTTGCGAAGCCATCCCTGTATCGCCAGGCGATTATACCTTGTGTATCGAGAGTTAGCGCGGCAGCGAGTGGGGTTGCAAGTGCAGGGTAGAATTGTTCTGATGCACTTAGACGAGGCGGTGGAGCGTTTCCTGACGCACCTGAGCGCGACGCGCTCGCCCCACACGGTGAAAGCGTATGGCACCGACCTTGCGCAGTTCGTGGAGTACGCTTTGGGCGCGGGGCTGGAGCAAGTGGAGCATTTGAACACACGCCTCGTGCGCAGCTGGCTCGACTCGTATCGAGCCGTGAGCCGTCGCACGCGCGAGCGCAAGTTGTACTGTTTGCGTGCGTTTTTCAAGTTCTGCCGCGCGATGGGCTGGCTGAACCACGACCCCAGTGCGGAGGTTGCGTTCCCCATCCAGAAACGCCCACTGCCGAAGTTTCTCACCCCTACGCAGGCGGAGCAACTGGTGGCGCAACCGGAGCCTGACCACGACCCACTGCGCCTACGCGACCGTGCGATACTGGAAATGTTGTACGCTACGGGCTTGCGTATCAGCGAGCTGGCGAGTTTGGATGTGAACGCGCTGGATTTGGAGCAGTCAGCGGCGCGTGTGCGGGGCAAAGGGGGCAAGCCGCGCGTGGTACTGTTCGGGCAGGCGGCACACGAGGCATTGCTGGAGTACCTGCAGCGTGCCCGCCCACAACTGCTGAACCCCGACAAGCCCACCCGCGCCCTGTTCCTGAACGCGCAAGGAGGTAGGCTCACCGTGCGCAGCATGCACCGCCTGGTGCAACGCTACGGCAAGCAAATCGGCGTAAAAATCAGCCCGCACACGCTGCGCCATTCATTCGCCACGCATATGCTGGATGGCGGCGCCGACCTGCGCACCGTACAAGAGCTGCTGGGGCACAGCCGCCTCACCACCACGCAAATCTACACACACCTCACGCTGGACAGACTGCGCCAAACAGTGAACCGTGCACTGCCCAGCCTGAGCCTGGAGGACGACGAATGAACCTGAATATGCATGCAACAACTGTATTAGCCGTGCGGCGCGATGGGCAGACTGCCTTCGCCGCCGATGGGCAGGTGACTTTCGGTGAGGTCGTGATGAAACACACCGCCCGCAAAGTACGCTGGCTGTATCAGAACCGCGTTCTGGCAGGCATCGCCGGCTCTGCCGCCGACGCGCAGGCGTTGATGGACAGGTTCGAATCAAAACTGGAGGCATTCGGAGGCAACCTGCGCCGCGCCGCCGTAGAGTTTGCTAAGGACTGGCGTACCGACCGCGTACTGCGACACCTGAACGCACTGATGGTGGTCGCCGACGCTGACACGATGCTGGTGGTGGCGGGCGACGGCAACGTACTGGAGCCAGATGGAGGCGTGATCGGCATCGGTTCCGGCGGAGCGTATGCGCAAGCCGCTGCCGAGGCGCTACTGCAGCACACCAGCCTTTCCGCCCGAGAGATTGCTGAGACCGCCTTGCGCATTGCCGCTAAACTGTGCATCTACACCAACGAGCAGATTAACGTGGAGGTCATCGGGGGCTGAAATGCGCACCAACTATGTACCTCAGGCACTGCAACTGCTGCAGGAGACCTACAAGCGTCAGCAAGCCAGTCTGGAGACCGCTGCGACTTGGATTGCCGACGCACTGACAAACGACGGCGTGCTGTATGTGTTCGGCGCGGCGCACGCGGGCATCATCACCGAAGAACTCACCTACCGAGCGGGCGGGCTGGTTCCAGTCAGCCCGATTTTCATTCCGGGCTTGACCTGCGATGTACGCCCGTTGCCCCTCACTTCGGTGATCGAGCGCATGGACGGCTACGCATTGGCGGCAGTGAAGCAGATCCCGATGAGCCCTGTGGATGTAGTGTTGGTGCATTCGGTATCGGGGCGCAACGCAGCGCCTGTGGAAGTTGCGCTGTACGCCAAACAGCAGGGCGCGAAGGTGATTGCGCTGACCTCGCTGGCATATTCGCAATCGGTCAGCCCACGTTCCAGCACGGGCTATCGGCTGTTTGAAGTGGCGGATTTAGTAATTGACAACGGCGCGCCTGCGGGCGATGCGATTGTGCAGCTGTACAACTTTCCGCAGCCCGTTGCGCCTGTGTCCACTGTGCTGGGCGCGGCACTGGCGAACGCAATTGTTGCGGAAGCGTGCGCGATTTTAGCCGAGCGAGGAATCACGCCCCCTGTGTTTATGTCCGCTAATTTAGACGGTGGGGACGCACACAACGCTAAGCTGATGGAGCGGTACAACGGGAAAGTGTTGTATTTATAACCCGAGTGTACCACTCGTTTGAATGGCGAGATTCCCCGCCTCAACTCGGAATGACAAAAGCCCTGTAGCGAAACACGCCAGTCATTCCGAGCGAAGCGAGGTATCTCAGCCTTACTTATCGCTTCGGGCGGAATTGGGGTTTTGGAATCTCCTCTTCCACAGGTTCGGGTTTGTCGGGTCGGTCGGCACGGCGGTCGCTGCGGGGTGGGGCAGGTCGGCGGTCGCCGCCGCTGCGGGGTGCGCCACTGCTCACGGGGGATGCCACAGCGCTCACTGCTCCGAACTCGGCGGGCTGCTCCAAGCCTCGCGTGGTGAGGTTGATGCGCCCCATATGGTCGATCTCCTTCACGCGCACGCGCAGGGTGTCGCCCACTTTCACCACCTCTTCAGGGCGGTTCACACGCTTATCGGTCAAATCGCGCAGGTCGACCAAACCCTCTTTGCCGGGCAGCACCTCCACGAACGCGCCGCGCGACATGAGTCGGGTGACGCGCCCCGTGTAGACCTCGCCGACAGCGACCTCTTTGGTGAGTGCCTCAATCATCTGGCGAGCGCGATCGCCCGATTCGCCGTCAGGCGCAGCGATGTAAATCTTGCCCGTCTGCTCGATTTGGATCTGCGCACCCGTCTCGGCGGTGATTTTCTTGACCGTCTTGCCACCCGGTCCAATCACCTCGCCAATCTTGTCGGGGTTGATTTCCATCACGAAGATGCGCGGGGCGCGCGGCGAGACTTCAGGGCGCGGCGCAGGAATCACTTCCAGCATCTTCTGCAAGATGAACAGGCGCGACTCGCGGGCGCGTTGCAGGGTCTCCGCGATGATGTGTGAGGGCAAACCCGGAATCTTCAGGTCGAGCTGGATGGCGGTGATACCGTTCTCAGTGCCTGCGACCTTGAAGTCCATATCGCCTGTAGCGTCTTCCATGCCCTGAATGTCGGTCAGAATCGCGTAGCGGTCATCGCTTTCGTAGACCAAGCCGGTGGCGATTCCGGCGACAGGAGCTTTGATGGGCACGCCCGCATCCATCAGCGCGAGGGTGCTGCCGCAGGTACTCGCCATCGAGGTCGAACCGTTCGATTCCAGCACTTCCGAATAGAGCAAAATAGCGTAGGGGAACTCCTCTTCAGGGGGGATCATGCGTTCCAAAGCGCGCTCAGCAAGCATGCCGTGTCCGACCTCGCGTCTGCCCGCGCCACGCAGCGGACGCACCTCGCCGACGCTGAACGGCGGGAAGTTATAGAAATGCATGTAGCGCTTGGTGTCTTCCTCACTGAGCGCGTCGAGGATTTGCGCCTCTTGCAGAGCACCGAGCGTACAGGTGGTCAGCACCTGCGTTTGCCCGCGCTGGAACAGCCCGCTGCCGTGCGTGCGGGGCAGCAGCCCCACCGCGCACGAAATCTCACGAATCTCGTGTGGCGCGCGCCCGTCGGGACGCTTGCCCTCCTCGAGAATCAGCTTGCGTACGGTCTCTTTGATGACCTCGTCGACCGCCATGCTGAGTTCCAGCTCGCGCCCAGAGTAGGGCGGGGGCGAATCGGGGTCGGGCGGGGTGTTCATCTGCAGCACGATTTCGTCTTTGAGCTGGCTCAGTCCCGCCTCGCGTGCGAGCTTGTCGGGGTTCTGAATCGCCTCTTTGAGCGTGTCCCCCGCGAACGCTTTCACGGCATCCTTGATCTCGGTGGGCACCAGATAGAGCGGCACTTCGGCTTTGGGCTTGCCCGCTTTGGCGCGCAGCTCCTCAATCAGCGCGATGATTTTCTGGTTTTCGAGGTGCGCCAGCTCGATGGCTTGCAGCATTACCTCTTCCGAGAGCTGGTCAGCATCGGCTTCAATCATCATCACATGGTCGGGACGACTGGAGACGACGAGTTCCATCTCCGAGAGTTCGCTCATCTCGCTGTTGGGGTTCAGGATGAACTCGCCATTCACATAGCCTACACGCACCGCGCCGAGCGGCCCGTTCCACGGGATGTCGGAAATGGTGAGCGCAGCCGACGCGCCGATGATGCCTAACACAGCAGGCGGATGGTCGAAGTCTACCGAGATGGGCATCACAATCACCTGCACCTCGTTGCGCATACCCTTGGGGAACAGCGGGCGGATGGAGCGGTCGACAAGACGCCCCTGCACGATGGACTCATCGGAGGGTCGCCCGCCGCGTTTAACGAAGCCGCCGGGAATCTTGCCCACAGCGTACTTGCGCTCCTCGTAGTCTACGATGAGGGGAAAAAAGTCGATGTCTGCGCGCGCTTTCTGGCTCATGGTCGCGGTGACCAACACCACGCTCTCTCCATAACGCACAACGACAGCTGCATTCGCTTGATTCGCTAAAACGCCTGTCTCCAGCGACAGTATATCTCCGCCGATTTCGGCGGATACAACGATAGGTTCTCGCATTGAATTCTGCCTCCTCTTTACCGCTGCGAGCGGATGCCGAGTTTCTGCACCAGCGCGCGGTAGCGCTGGATGTCCTGATTCGCCAAATAGTTCAGCAACTGGCGGCGTTGTCCCACCAGCTTTACTAGCCCATAGCGGGAGTGAAAGTCTTTTCGGTGCTTCTTGAGATGCTCCGTCAGATAGCTAATGCGTGCGGTCAACAGTGCAATTTGCACCTCGGGCGAGCCGGTGTCGCCTTCGTGGCGTTTGTGTTCCTCAATAATCGCCTGTTTCTGTTCTGGCGTCAGTGTCATACCGTTACCTCCATACCTCCTCTTGTTGAGATGCGCTCTGGAGCGACGCCGCTTCACGAAACCGCCTGCAGCGGCTTGGTGAAACAGCCTTCGCTCCCAGAAGCGCAAGGGTATTATACCTAATCTATAACTGCCTGTATGATTGTGGTGAGGCGCACAGGGTGGGTAGGGTATAATCCTTGTGTATGCCGCGCATTACAATTATCGGCGGTGGGTTCGCGGGGGTAGAAGCCGCATGGACCGCTGCCCGACAGGGAGTGTCGGTACGCCTCTACGAAATGCGCCCTAAGCGCAGTACGCCCGCCCACAAAACAGGCTGGCTCGCGGAATTGGTCTGCTCCAACTCTTTCAAATCGCTCCTGCCCACTACGCCGTCAGGACAGCTCAAGTGGGAGATGGAGCGGCTTGGCTCGCTGGTGATTCCCACCGCACGCGAGTTCGCCGTACCTGCAGGCGAAGCGTTAGCCGTCGACCGCGAGCCGTTCGCTCAGGCGATTACTGCGCGTGTTGAGCTCCATCCGCTGATTGAGGTGGTGCGTGAGGAGGTGACGCACATCCCCACCGATCGCCCGCTGATTATCGCAACGGGTCCGCTGACCTCCGACGCATTGGCAAGCGAAATAGGGCGTATCACGGGCAAGCAGCACCTCTATTTCTACGATGCCGTCTCGCCCATCGTGGACGCCAGTACGATAGACTATGACCGGGTGTTTCTCGGCAGTCGCCGCGAGAAGGGCGACCCTGCCTACATCAACTGCCCATTCACCAAAGCGGAGTACGAACGATTCTGGCAGGCGATTTGCGAAGCGGAGCTAACGCCTCTGCACGAGTTTGAAGATGCTCGCTTTTTCGAGGGCTGTGTACCGCTGGAAGAGTTAGCATCACGCGGTAAGGATACACTCCGCTTCGGTCCGCTGAAGCCCGTGGGACTCATCGACCCGCGCACGGGCAAGCGTCCGTATGCCGTGCTGCAGCTGCGCCCCGAAAACAACGAGCGTACGCTGTATAGCCTCGTGGCGTGCCAGACGCGCATGAAGTGGGGCGAACAGAAGCGCGTGTTCCGCCTTGTGCCCGGCTTGGAGAACGCCGAGTTCGTGCGCTACGGCGTGGTCCATCGGAACACTTATTTAGACTCGCCGCGCCTGCTGCAACGCACGCTGCAGTTCTGCGAGGACGGCAAGCTCTTCTTTGCGGGGCAGATGGTGGGCGTGGAGGGGTATATTGAGTCGGCGGCGTCGGGGATTATCGCGGGGTTAAACGCGGCACGGCTCGCGCTGGGCAAGCCTGCCGTTGCGCCCCCACGCGAAACCGTCATCGGTTCGCTCCTGCACTACATCAGCACTTATGAACACCCGAACTTCCCACCGATGAATGCAAACTGGGGGATACTGCCTGATCCGGAGGATGCGCCGAGAGACCGCGCCCTGCGTCGGGAACTCAAACTCCAGCGCGCCCGCGAGGCGATGGAACGATTCGCGCAGGCGTTGATGCTATAGGCTCACGTACGCCCCCAAGCCGTGCCAACCGCCCTCGCGCCCGAAGCCGCTCTCTTTATAGCCGCCGAACGGGCTGGCTGGGTCGAACTTATTGTAGGTGTTGCACCACACCACGCCCGCCTGCACACGCGCGGCGAACTCCAGATACTTACTGCCTTTGTTCGTCCACACGCCCGCCGACAGCCCGTAGCGCGTGTTGTTGGCGATTTGCACCGCTTCGTCGGGCGTGCGGAAGGTTAGCACGCTCAGCACGGGACCGAAAATCTCCTCGCGGGCGACGGTGTGCGCCGTGCTGACCTGCGTGAGAATCGTGGGCGGATACCAATAGCCCTTGCGGGGCAGGGCGCAGTCGGGCTGATACACCTCCGCGCCCTCCTGCACGCCGATTTGCACCAACCGCTCAATCTTCCGTAGCTGGGGCAGCGAGTTGATTGCCCCGATATCAGTGTTTTTATCCAGCGGGTCGCCCACGCGCAACAGCCCAATCCGCCGCTTGAGTTTACGAATCACCAACGCGGCGACGCTCTCCTGCACCAGCAGCCGACTACCCGCACAGCACACATGCCCTTGATTGAAGTAGATACCATTCACGATGCCCTCAATCGCTTGGTCAATCGCGGCGTCTTCAAAAATCACGTGCGCCGCTTTGCCGCCCAGCTCCAGCGTGAGGCGTTTACGTGTGCCCGCGATGGCTTTCTGGATTTGCTTGCCGACCTCCGTGCTGCCCGTGAAGGCGATTTTGTCGATATCGGGATGTTGCACGAGTTGCGCGCCTGTGTGTCCATCGCCCGTCACGATGTTGACCACGCCAGGGGGCAGTTCGGCTTGCTGGAAGACCTCGCATAGCAGCATCGCCGTGAGTGGGGTGGTCTCAGCAGGTTTGAGAACCACTGTATTGCCGCAGGCGAGCGCGGGAGCGATTTTCCACGCCGCCATCAGCAGGGGGAAGTTCCATGGGATAATCTGCCCTGCTACGCCTAGCGGACGCGCCACGCGTCCTTGAAAAGCGTACTCCAGTTTGTCTGCCCAGCCTGCGTAGTAGAAAAAGTGTGCCGACGCGAGTGGGATGTCTACGTCGCGCGACTCACGGATGGGTTTGCCGCCGTCCAGGCTTTCCAGTACGGCGAACTCTCGAGCACGCTCCTGTAAAATTCGCGCGATTCGAAACAGATATTTCGCGCGCTCCTTGCCTGGCAACTTGCCCCACACGGTTTCGTAGGCACGTCGGGCGGCTTGTACAGCGCGGTCGATGTCCTCCGCGTCAGCATAGGCGACTTCCGATAGCGTCTCTTCGGTGGCGGGGTTGAGGGTCTCAAAGTAGCGTCCGCTGAGCGGCTCCACAAACGCGCCGTCGATAAACAAGCCATAGCGCGGCTGAATCTTTACGATATTACGCGCTTCCGGGGCGGGGGCGTACTCCCATACGCCGCGCTGCACCGACTGCCCGTTATGTCCGTTACTACTCTTGCGAGGCATAATGAATTGTATAAGGCACAAGGCGGAAAAATCCTGCTGGATGTTGACAGGGGGTTCTTAATAAAATCTTAACATGAGGGCAGGTATAGTTTTTTCAGGAGGTTCATTCAACAATGCGACGATACGGCTTTACGCTGATTGAGCTTCTGGTCGTGATCGCGATTATTGCGATCCTTGCGGCGATTCTGTTCCCTGTATTCGCCCAGGCGCGTGAGAAGGCGCGTCAGACCGCGTGTCTCAGTAATTGTAAGCAGATAGGGCTTGGCATCACGATGTATGTGAACGACTGGGATGAGACATTTCCTCGGATGGACGACTGTATTAACTCACCGATTCCCTGGAAACCAGATGCAACGGGTTGCAACGGTCCTTTTGGGCGCCGAGTAAACCACTTCAAGTGGCAATATTGGGTGTGGTTGTATATCAAGAATGTCGACATATTCTTCTGCCCCAGTCGCTCCATTCAGACCCCAGAGGCGCAGGAGGCTTGGGATCGGCACGCGGAGATTCGCGATCGCGGATACGCACTTGCACTACACATCACGGGTGCAACCAATACCCTGAACAACCCTTCCCGAGGGGCTATCCGCAACTCGTTTTTGGGCGGCACTATGGCGGGAGTACTCCGTCCCGCTGAAACGATGCTCATCATGGAGTCGCAACGGCAGGCGCTGCCCACTTACCTGTTTCCCCCGAATCAACGGATTACCACAGCGTTCCCTATGGCGCACCGCCGCATGCTTGAAGGCACCCTTCTGGAGGGTGCGCAGCGTCGTGTCAATCGCTTCTGGGCGCCGCATATGGACGGCTTAAACCTCGTCTATGTGGATGGACACGCAAAGTGGATGAATGTACGCGAATTCCTCGCCAAGTGTCCTGACAGCCAGTCATATAGTCCCGACCCAGGCTTATCAGCACTTCCATCTCAGATGGCTTGGGAAGTCGGTTCCCAACCCGTATGGCGTGGCGACTGGCCGCTCTGGGGGCTGTACGGTGAGATGGCTACTCAGTAAATGATGGAGCAGTGTAGGCTTCTCGCTGAGGCGGAAAGTGCAATCTACAGCCAGTTCAATTGCACACAACTTCGCAAGGTAAGTTGCCTATTGCCTGTGAGATGCCTACACTGCTGAAAACTCGCTTCGTAACGAAAAGATACGCCTTGAAGACAAGAGAGGTGTCAAATGTTTAGGATAGTTGAGAATAGTATCATGCTTGCAGCGACAATTCTGTTCATGACTGTTCAGGCTCACTGTCAGTGCGTACGCTGGTTAGAAACCCCTCCATAGTATGATACTAGTGCTGCAACTGGGGTTTCGGACGACGGTCGAATTGTCGTAGGCTATTCAGGAGGACGATTTCCTCGTGACCATGTTGCTTGTGTGTGGGTGGATGGAACACCCTTATTGCTTCCCCGAATACAAGGGACACAGTCATGGGCAAACTCTGTGTCCGGAAATGGTACTGTCATTGTAGGTGCTTTATGGATGCCTGGAGAAGCAACTCTTGCTGTATATTGGAATTTCAACGGCGTTTCATACGATTTGAATATTATTGGGTTCGGCGAGGCATATGATGTCTCATCAGATGGGGAAGTTATAGTGGGCACAACAGGTCAATTCGGCTTCGTGTGGCAAAGAGGCTTTATCAAAACTTTTCTTGTGAATCAAAAGTACTGCAGAGTACGCGGGGTATCTCCCAACGGAGTGTTCATTACTGGAGAATACTTAGAAGTTGACACGTGCTGGAACGCTTCCCTAAACCGTGGCTTTGTTGCATATACTGATGCTCCAGTTATCGACGGAACCATCTGGGGTGTGCCACTTCCATCGATTGGCGATGGAAATAATCATCCCTATTGTCTCTCCGATAGCTTAGGTTTTGCGGTAAGTGACACAGGTCTGATTGTTGGCACATCATTTATGGGGTTACAATCAGAGAACCGCTCTTTTGTTGCCACTTCATGGTTTCCGTTGACAAAGCTAGGCAGCCACCTTCCTGGAGATGTTGATGTAAACAGCTACGTGTATGATGTGTCTGCTGATGGTCAGATATCCGTAGGACATCATGACGGCGTCGCTTACGGTGCTGTTCGCTGGATGAATAGTCTTGAGGAAAATCTGAATACCGTGTTTCGTCCTCGACCTTGCGGACTTGCTTTCGCCAACTCAATATCTCGCGATGGACGATACATTGTAGGTTCAGGGTATCGTTTCGAGCAAACTGCATTTGTATTGGATTCGCACTGCTCTCCGATTCGGGGTGATGTTGATGGCAACGGTTGCGTTGATGATACAGACTTAATCTCTCTGCTTGCTGGAATGGGAACTTCAAGTCCGTTCCTCGATGTGAATTGCGACGGCTATGTCGACGATATGGATCTACTTGAAGTAATTGCGAATCTGGGAGCTGGATGTTGAATGAATTCAGTCGTCCTCACGCCTCTCTTTTTAGCTGTCACACAAGGTACTTCAGTTGATAAGAAGCCTTGACGAACTGTCTGTCCCCTCAACGCCCCTTCCTGCAGGAAGGGGCGTTTTGTTATGGAACATACCGATTGTATGGAATGCACTCTCCGAACGCTATGGATTGGGTTATTGGTACTTACAACAGGTCTGGCGGGAACGCCGCGCACGCGCGACAGCGACTGGCTCATCCGTGTCGGGCTGGAGCAGGCGGCGTGGGCGCAGACGCTGTATGTGAGCGTCTCCGACGGCAGGCTGCGATGGATGGATCCGCGCACGGGGCAAACCTTAGTAGAGGGCAGGGCAGGGCAAGTCTGGGAACTGCGCCGCGAAAACGGGCGATATCGCGCCTCCGATGGGCAAACAGTGATTACCTCCGAGCGGCTGGTTGCGGAATCCACAGGTGAGGGATTCATGATGGTGGGAGCTGCCCCCAATAACCTGCGCCGCTATCGGGGGCACTTGGAGTGGATTGAGCGCGACAGAAGACTGCTCACCCTGAACTGGGTGCTGATGGACGACTACCTGAAAGCGACGCTCCCGCGCGAGATGCCCCCGAACTTCCATCCCGAAGCGTTGAAGGCACAAGCAGTGGCGGTACGCTCGTTCACACTACGGCGACTGAACCGCTACCGACAGTGGGGCTACGACTTATGCGACGATGCGCCGTGTCAGGTATATGGGGGCGTAGACGCCGAGCATCCCAACACCAACGCCGCCGTAAATGCCACTGCGGGCGAGGTATTGATGTTTGAGGGGCGTGTGGCGGATACGGTCTACTCGGCGAACTGTGGGGGGCACACCGCGCCGGTTGAAGTCGCGATGCAGGGCGCGCGTCCCCTGCCGTACCTCACTGGCGTCCCCGACACAGATCCCAGCGGCAAACCCTTCTGTAGCATCGCGCCCAATAGCGCGTGGGAGCTAACCCTCGCGCGCGAGGAACTGCAGCAACGCTTTCCCCAAGCAGGGCGCATCCGCGCGCTGAGGCTTGTTCAACGCGCTGCGAGCGGACACGCGCTTCAAATAGAGATCCAGGGTGACCGCGCAACCGTGACGCTTTCAGGCGCGGAGTTTCGAGCCGCGCTGGGCGCAACCCGAGTGCGCAGTCTGCGGTTTGAGATTCAGCCTCAGCCCGACGGCTGGAAACTTGTAGGACAGGGCAGCGGGCACGGCGCGGGCATGTGTCAGTGGGGCGCACAGGGACGCGCCCTCGCGGGGCAAACCTATCAGCAGATTTTGCAAGCGTACTATTCAGGGACGACTTTACAGCGGTTGTAGGAGACAGTCTGGCGACGAGAGGTGTTTGGCGTATTTCAATAGGTGCATGGTCAAAAACCCGTAGATTTATTCGGAACCCACCCCTGCACTCTTGCAGTCCAATAGCCGATAATTGCCTTCGGTGGGCAACGCCTTCCGAATTTACACACAACGAGGTTGACCGTCATGTCTAAGCGCGAGTTGAAAGTCGTGCGCCTGTTGGAGCCAGAGCTGTGTACGCGGTGTCGGTTTGCGGACATCGCCGATGTGGAGATGGCGGATGGGCGGGTACAGCGGATGCTTTATTGCCGAAGGCTGGATTGCGATAACTGGGATTACGGCTCGGCGGAACCTGCGAAGCGGGTGGAACTGTCTAAAGGCTCAGAGGATTGGGACGATGCTGCATAAAAAGGCTCTGGCAAAGGCAGTGCAGCTTGGGATGGGGTTGGTGAGATTTTGCATGCCTGTACCTCCTCCTGCAGAGCGCGAATTGCAAAGCGGGGTGCAAGTCGCGCTGAGTGAGACGCTGGCGCGAATCGACGAAGCGGGGCGTCGATTCGCCCAGCGCCTCCAGCAGGCGCACGAGTGAGTTTTCATCCCTCCCACGCACGCGCCCTACACCCACAGCGCCGGGAACGCCCACTCCCGGCGCTGCCCTCCTTAAGACACGATAGGTCTTATAAACAACTGCAAAAAGCACTCAATACACCCCTACATGCTCGCGGTCAATCCCCACAAAGCGCGAGAAGTCGGGCTGAAACGCCAGTGTGATTTTGCCGGTGGGACCGTTGCGCTGCTTAGCAACGATGATTTCCACCTCCTCCTGACGCACATAGCCGGGTGGTGGCTCTACAGCGACGGCTTCCTTGTCGCCGTAGTACTCCTCGCGGTGGATGAACAGCACCACATCGGCTTCGGCTTCAATCGAGCCGCTGTCGCGCAGGTCGGAGAGCATGGGGCGTTTGTTCTCGCGCCGTTCCACCGAACGCGAGAGCTGCGACAGCACCAGCACGGGCACCTTGAACTCACGGGCGATTTGCTTGAGCGCACGGGCAATCTCGCCAATCTCCTGATTGCGATTTTCCACTCGGCGATTCGAGGAGCGCATCAGTTGCAAGTAGTCCACCACAATCAGCCCCAGTTCGCGCTCGTTAAGTTTGGCTTTCAAGCGGCGGCACTTGGCACGCATCTCCATCGGCGAAAGGCTACTGGTGTCGTCGATGTAAATTGGCGCGCTGAACAGTCGCTGCGCGGCGTCATGCATTTTCGCCCACTCGTCCAAGCCCAGTTGGAAGCGGCGCAGTCGCTGTGCGCTCACCCCCGCCTGCGAGCAAAGCATGCGCTGCACCAGCTGGTCGGCGGACATCTCTAAACTAAAGATCGCGACGGGTTTGCGCTCACGAAGCGCCACATGCTCGGCGATGTTAATTGCCAGTGAGGTCTTGCCCACGCTGGGGCGCGCTGCCAGAATAATCAACTCCGACGGCTGCAGTCCCGACAAGATGCGGTTCAAGTCGCGATAGCCGGTGGAAATGCCCAACAGCAACTCGCCGTCAGCGCTGCCCTGCATCTGCTCCTGGCGAACTTCGAACTGTTCCAGTACATTCAGCACCAGACTGTTGACGCTGATAAATTCACTCTTAGATTGTCGCTCCGCAACCTGATACACGGCTTGCTCCGCCTGGTCTACAATCTCCTTCACTTCCAGCTCTGGCTCTTCCACGAGGCGGATGATTTCGTGCGCGGCACGCAGCAAGCGGCGCAGCGTGGCTTTCTCCTGCACGATGTAAGCGTAGTATTCAGCGTTTGCGGCGGTCGGCACACTCTCGATAATGTTCACCAGCGCAGGCAGCCCGCCAATCTCCTCCAGCTGTCCCCGACGGCGCAACTCCTCCTGCACCGTGAGCAGGTCTACAGCAATATTCCGCTCATGCAACGAGTAAATCGCCTCACACAGCACCCGATGTGCCGGATGGTAAAAATCGTCCACTTTCAGCAGCTCCGCAACCTTCTCCAGCGCATCGCTATCGAGCATTATCGAGCCGAGAACGCTCATCTCGGCTTCCGTGCTATGCGGTTGAATCATGCCAGCGCGTTGGTTCATCGAAACGCCCCCACACATTAATTGTAGCATACCGACCCGCTGAAAGGTATACTGAGTACGAAAGATATGTTGCGCATCGATGTCATCACCCTCTTTCCCGAAGTTATCGAGGCAGGCGTGAGCTACAGCATCGTGGGGCGCGCCCGTGAGTGGGGCTTAGTGCAAATTCGCGCTCTGCAACTGCGCGACTTTGCCTCAGGCAAGCACCAAAAAACTGACGACGAACCCTACGGTGGCGGTGCAGGGCTGGTGATGAAACCCGAACCGATTTTCAAAGCGGTGGAAGCGTGTCAGCCTACCCAACATACTCGCATCGTCCTGCTGGAGCCGCAGGGCAAACTCTACACGCAAGCGATAGCGCAGGAACTATCCGTGCAGGAGCATTTGATACTGATTTGTGGGCACTATGAGGGCGTGGACGCCCGCGTGAGGGAGCATTTGGCGACGGACGTCATTAGCATCGGCGACTATGTGCTGACAGGGGGCGAGCTACCTGCGCTAATTGTGATCGATTCCGTCGTGCGGTTGCTGCCAGGTGCAATTCACTCGCCTGAGTCGCTGGGGCAGGACTCCTACGCCGACGGGCTGCTGGGCTATCCGCAATACACGCGCCCTGAGGAGTTTCGGGGGCTGCGCGTGCCCAGCGTGCTGCTCTCGGGCAATCACGGCGCAATCGCCCGCTGGCGTCGGCAGCAGCAGCTGCGCCTCACCCGCGCCCTGCGACCCGACCTATTCGCCCGAGCGTGCCTCAGCCGCGAGGATTTGGAACTGCTGAAAGAGATGGAGTAAGCGGTATCATATTCTCTGATGGCAACCTACACTTTGGCGCAACTGGCGGAGCAGGTGCAAGGCATCGTGCGCGGTGAGTCGGAGCTGCAAATCACGGACGTGGGCGGCGTCGAGGATGTCCCCGCTGGAGGCTTGACCTATGCCGAAGACGCCCGCCGCCTGCAGGAAGCCCTCGCCTCGCCCGCCGCTGCGATTCTCACTAAGCCTAATCTGAATATTCCAACCGACGCGGGCAAGTCGCTCCTGCTGCACCCAACGCCACGCCTCGCGTGGGCAAGGATTCTCGCGCTTTATAGCCCATTCCGCACGCCCGAACCTGGCGTCCACCCGACGGTAATTATGGGCGCGGGGTGCGAGCTGGGCGACGAGGTGTGCCTGATGCCCTACGTGGTGTTGGGCGAGCGTGTGAAAATCGGACATCGCGTGAAAATCCACCCATTCTGCTACATCGGCGACGAGGTGGAGATTGGCGACGAGACCGTGCTGTACCCCAACGTCACCGTCATGCCCCGCGTGCAGATTGGCAGGCGCGTGATGGTGCATCCGGGCGCAGTGATTGGCGGCGACGGCTACGGGTACGTGCAACACGAGGGCACACATCACAAAATCCCTCAAATCGGGCGCGTGGTGATTGAAGACGACGTCGAAATCGGCTGCAACACGACCATCGATCGCGCCACCACAGGCGAGACGCGCATCGGCAAAGGCACAAAAATCGATAACCTCGTGCAAGTGGCGCACAACGTGCAGGTGGGCGAACACTGCCTGCTGGTCTCGCAGGTGGGCATAGCGGGCAGCTCGCGTCTGGGGCATCATGTGATTCTGGCGGGGCAGGTGGGCGTGAAAGACCACGTGCAGATTGGCGACAACGCAGTGGTGGGTGCACAGGGGGGCGTCTCCAAAAGCCTGCCAGCGAACGGCGTCTACTGGGGCACGCCTGCCGTGTCGCACCGCGAGTGGCTGCAGGTGTTGGCGCATCTGTACAAACTGCCCGAGCTTGCCAAGCGCGTGGAAGAGCTGGAGAAAAAACTCAAAGAACGCTGAATCTGGTATCTTTATAGCGACATGCCATGACAGGGAATGTGCTGGCGGCGCGTTATGAGTTGTTGGAGCAGCTATCGGAGGGGCTGCTGTTTCATGTGTACCGCGCCCGCGATTTGACCCGTTCGCGCGTAGTGACGCTGAAAGCCGTGCGCGCGCCCTACTCGAATAATCAACCGCTGCTGGACGCGCTGCAGATGGTGCTCAGCTCGCGTCAGCGCGTGCGCAGCCCGCACCTGCTGGAACTATATGATACCGACCTCGTCGCGCAGCCTCCGTTTTTCGTGGAGGAGTTTGTGCGTGGGCTGGACTTACAGACGCGTATCCGTCGCACTGCCCCCTTCACTGTGCCGATTGCTGTGGAGATTATGATTGGGATTGTGGAGGGGCTGCAAGCGATTCACAGCGCAGGGCTAACGCACGGCGATTTGCGCCCGGCGAATGTGCTGGTCGGGTCCGAGTGGCATGTGTGGTTGAATGGGGTGGGCATGCGGGGCGTGTATCGCGCCGAGCCGGGCCTAGCCGCCGCGCACGAAGCCCGCGCCGCTGCCTACACCGCGCCTGAACTGTTTCGCGGCGCAGCTCCCAGCGTTGCCAGCGACATCTATGCTTGTGGCGTGATGCTGTTCGAGATGATTGCTGCCACGACGCCTTTCATCGGTGAAACTCCCGTGCTGACCGCCGAGGCACACCTGAACGACCCGATTCCGTCGCTGCGCCAGCGCAACCCCGCTGCGCCCCGCACGGTGGAGGGCATCGTCACCAAATGCCTACAGAAAGACCCGGCGCAACGCTACGCCACCGCCTTGCAACTGCTGAACGACTTGAAAGCCGTGCGCGACGCGCTGCGATTTGGCAAATCACTGGGCTGGTCGCCCATCGACCTACCCGACTCCACTGACGCGAAGTCTGCCTCAGGCGACATCTTCGCCCGCAACCCCGCCCCGCCGCCCCCACCCGTTGAGGAGGAGGAAGACGACGACATCCCCAAATGGCTACGCTCGATGCTGCGGCTCACAGGCGCGCTGGTGCTGCTGGGCTTGGTGATTGGCTTCGCGGCATGGATGGCGATGCGCTTCGTACCTGAAGACCGCCCTGTGCCGCAGGTGGTGGGCAAGAAACTGGACGAGGCGAATCGCCTCCTACGCGAAGCGGATTTGGAACCCGAAGTGCGTCTGGAGGGCTACAGCGAGCAGTACCCCCCGGGCGTGGTCTATTCGGTTAGCCCGCCCGAGGGGCGCGTGGTGCGCAAAGGCAGCAAGGTGTTCCTATGGGTGAGCAAAGGCTCGCGCTTTGTGGAAGTGCCGAATGTAAGCAACATGCCCGAATCGCGCGCCCGCCGCGAACTGGAAGGTATGGGGCTTGCCGTGATGGACAGCGCGGAAGAGCGTAGGCATCCTACTGTCCCACTGGGGCATGTGATTGCCACAGTGCCACCTGCAGGCGCGCGTATCGACCGCTCGCGCCCGATTAAACTCATCGTGAGCATCGGCTTAGGCTACGCGCCTGCGCCTGCCGCCACACCCGAACCCGAACCACAACCCCAATCCGACGCCTCAAAGCGCACTTTCGAGGTCAAAATCGACCTGACCGACCAGCCCGACCGCCGCATCCGTATCGAGGTCGAAGACGAACTAGGCAAACGCATCGTACTGGATGAACTGCGTTTAGGCGGGCAAGTGTACACGATTCCTGTGGAGGCGCAGGGCGATTCCGTGAACATTCGAATCTACGTGGACAATCAGTTAGTGCAGGAGATTGTGCGGTAAAGCTGCAAGACTTAAATGGGGAGAGGAAATGTCTGCCACCAGAGGTCTGTGGCGGCACGCCGATGGGGGTGCAATCCTCAGCAGGGTATCATACTGTACACATAGAGGCACAGTCTATGCAAGGGTCAGAAATTCGGATTGCCCCGTCGATACTCTCCGCCGATTTCGGTGCGATGCGTGAAGCCGTGCGCGCCCTGCAGGACGGCGATGCAGATTGGATTCACTTCGATGTGATGGATGGACATTTTGTGCCGAATCTTACGTTCGGCGCGCCGATGGTGGCAGCCCTGCGCCCCCACTGCGATCTGCCGTTCGATGTACATCTGATGATTGAGCAGCCCGAACGCCTGATTCCTGACTTCGCAGCGGCGGGCGCGAACAGCATCACGGTGCATACGGAGGCGTGTGTGCATCTGCATCGCGTGATTCAGCAGATTCGTGAGTTGGGCTGTGGGGTGGGCATCGCGCTGAACCCGCACACACCACTGGAGACCGTGCGACACATCCTGCCTGCGATTGACCTGCTGCTGATTATGACCGTGAACCCCGGCTTTGGCGGGCAGACGTTTATTGAACTGATGCGGCATAAGATTGCTGAGGCGCGTCTGATGATCGAGCAGTGCGCGCCCCATGTGCTACTGCAGGTAGACGGTGGTGTCTCGCCCGAGAACGCGCGGGATCTGGTCGAGCTCGGTGCACGAGTGCTGGTGGCAGGCTCCAGCGTGTTCAGCGCACCTACCCCGCAGGAGGGCGTTCGCGCATTGCGGTTTGCCTTAATGAGCCACAAAGCATGAAACGCAAACTCTCATATCGGGCGTGGATGGCAATCTTGCTGGGTGCACTGGCTGGACTGATACCGCTGGGGCTAATCCTGCTGCGTCTTGCGCCCCGCGAGACCGCCGACGACAAGCGCATGTGGCTGCTGTGGGCGAGCCTGCTGCTGGTCGTCGCCGTCGGGCTACTGTTCGCGCTCATCTGGATTGTGCTGAAGGACATCCAGCAGATTCAGGAGCAATATCGCAACGCGCATCGCGAGGCGTTCGAGGAGATGACCGAGCAGATACGTGCCGACTACCGCCGTAAGCAGGCGCAGCAACGGGGGAGCCGTAATGGGGCTGAGTGAGCAGGATTTACGCTTCATGCGCCGTGCGGTGCAGCTCTCACGGCGCGGTTTTCCTGTGCCCAACCCCCACGTGGGCGCAGTGGTCGTGAAAGACGGTGCACTGCTGGGCGAGGGCTACCACCCCTACGCAGGCGCGCCCCACGCCGAAATCTTTGCCCTGCAACAAGCGGGCGATACCGCACAGGGCGCAACGCTGTATGTCACCCTCGAGCCGTGCAACCACTATGGACGCACACCTCCTTGCACGAATGCGATTCTGGAGCGGGGCATCAAGCGCGTGGTGGTGGGCCTGACCGACCCAAACCCGCAAGTGAGCGGCAAGGGAATCGAACGACTGCGTGAGATGGGCGTGCAGGTGGAGACTCTGAACCCCAACATCCCCGCCGAAGCCAAACTTATCACCGAGTTAGAAGCGATTAACCGAATCTACCTCTATTGGCGTCGGCACAATCGTCCGTTTATCACCCTCAAAGCCGCGATGAGCTTAGACGGAAAAATCGCCACGCACACCGGCGACTCCAAGTGGATTACAGGCGAGCGGGCGCGCCGTTATGCCCACCGCCTCCGCGCTGAACATGCCGCCGTGCTGGTGGGCGTGGAGACCGTCCTCAAAGACCGTCCACAACTCACTGCGCGTCTGCGCGGCGTGAAGAACCAGCCCCTGCGCGTGATTCTCGACACTCGTTTACGCTTGAAATTCTGGATGAAGAAGCACCAACCCGTGCTGAACACCGAGAAAGCTGAGACACTGGTGTACCACCTGAAACTCCCTGAAGAGAAAACCTGGAAATACTCCAGCCAGCTGTGGGGGATCGGTGTGCAGACGTATGATTTTTATCGGGATGACGCTCAGCCCTTGCGCGTGCCTGTTGACAAAGTAGTGCAACACCTCGCCCAGCGCGGCATTTCCAGCATCTTAGTGGAGGGCGGCGGGCAAGTGGCGGCGTCGTTTCTGGAGGCGAAGCTGGCGAACCGCATCGCCTACTTTTACGCACCGAAGTTAATCGGCGGCGCGGACGCCCGTACTCCGTTGGAAGGGCTGGGCTTTGCCCGAGTCGCCGATGCGCCCCGCGTAATGAATGTCTCCATCCGCAAACTCGGCGAGGACTGGGTGGTGGAGGGAGATATCGAGTACTGATTTTCGCAGGAATCGTCTGAAACGCATGTAAATATACCCTTGCTTCCAAGGAGGGAACTAACGATGAGTCTCGTAGCGTGGTCGATAGGTGGAGTCTGTTTCGGGTTGGGATTGGTCGCAGCGTTGATGGCGCGTGCGCGGATTGAGACTTTTCCTGCCTTTGCGCTGCCGTTGGTGTGGCTATTAGCGTTAGTTGCGTTCGGGCTAACGTTGCCTGCAGAGCCTGCACCCTACTTTCAAGCAGGAGGCGCGTTAGGCTGGGGGGTGCTGACGGCATCGGGCTTGTGGCTGATGGGCGCGTTCGTGGGCAGCCGATTGCATTACGAGTGGCTGGGCGCGCTGCTGCCGCTTGCCGCGCCTGTGTTGGCTTTACTACTGATACGCGACAATCTGCAGCCTGCGCTGTGGGGCGTGGGCATCGCGACAGGGCTGATGTGGGTGCTGCTGCACAGGGCGTGGGAGTCGCTGGAGGGCGTCGCGCTGAGCACGCTGGCGCTGAGCTGGACGACTGGGTTGGCGGTCTATGCAGGTGCACCTCGTTGGTTCGGGGTGTGCCTCGCAGGTTCGGGCGTGGTGGCGTTCGGAATCGCAACGCTGCTCGCACGAGCGGGGCGCACGGGCTGGCGTATTAGTTATATTTTGCTGTTTGGCGGGTTTGCAGTGACGGCGGTAGGCTATCGGCTTGCGGGTTCAGACGCGCCTTGGCTGGAGCTGGTGCTGCTGACGCTGGTCGCTGCCACACTCGCGCGTGGGCTGTCGGGCAGCGAGGTCTGGTCGCGCTACGCGCTGTTGGTATGGGTGGGCTTACTCGCGGCGGCGTTTGCGACGATGCGCGGTTTCGGACTGGCGGTCTGCGCCCTGATGACCGCGCTGCATGCGATGGTGATGGGGCATCGGGAGTTCACGCGCACTTCACCGCACGAGAACCTACTCTATACGGCGGGCGGGCTGCTGCTGGTGAGTGTGCTGGGCTTTCGGCTGTTCACGCTGAGTTATCCGCTGCGCTCGCCCCGCGCCGATTTGTATCTCTATTTCACACTGGTCGCATTTCTGATTGCGCTGATTGGGCTGGGCGCGCTGGCATTATGGTGGAGCCAGCGCGGGGAACGCTCGCCGTTGTGGCGGAGTCTGCTGGCGGGATTCTGGGCGGCGGCTGCGCCGCTGGCGCTGACCGCCGTGTTCACTGAACGCGCTGCCGCTGGTTGGAGTGTGGGCGCACTGGGCGCGGCGATGAGCGCATTTCTGTACAGCAATCGCCTGTTTCACTGGCTTGTCCCGCTCAGCCTGCTGGGGTTGATAATTGTGTTGCCGATGGGGAGCCTTGCGGCGGTCATCGCCGAATCGCCCCGCAACGTGCGCATCGGCGTCGCTGTAGGGCTGACCGCTGCGATTGCCCTCACAGCGATTATTATCGGAATCTTAGACAATCGCGCGGAAGCAGATTAGATAACCTCCCGCAGGTAGTCGCCGTAGCGGTACAGCGCGCTGCGAGCGCGTTCAAGCCGTCCAATCAGTGCGCCCTCATCGTGGCGCAGAATCTCGTCTACAGTCTCCGCCAGAAACAGCGCTTCCATCGCGTCAGTTGGCTTGCCCGCTAGGCGCATGCCGAACTCGGCGTCGCTGGGGTCAAAATTCATATGTGCCGTGATATACGGCTTAAGTGGGGGGTAGGCGCGTTGCAGCCAGCGGCGCAGTTCGGCGTAATGCTCTTGAAACGGCGCGCCCTCACCTGCGAACGCCGCATCGCAAATCAGCTCCGCCAGCTGCTCAAAACGGTCGTAGTAGTGCGCCAGCATCTCGCGCTGCTCCTCCACAGGAAAATCGACGCTTGCGCCGCGCCAGTGCCGAATCTGTTCCCGAACGGTGTCGGGTAGCGAGTATACAAACGATCCCACACGAAGGAGTCCGAGCCGAATCATCGCTTGCGCCTTTAGTCGTCTCTCCCAAATGCCTTGCGCCCAAGTGCGCACCCACAGCAAAAGTCCCATCCGTAGCCTCCTTTATCGCTATTATACCCCGATTTGGGTAGTGTGATTCCAATCACAGAAATTCCCATAACCAAATGCGCATACTATGGGTGTGTGGAAAACCCGCACAGAAGATGACAGGAGGTTCAAAATGCCAACGATTGTGGATATTGCGGTTCAGGCTGGTTCGTTCAATACGCTGGTTCAAGCCGTTCAGGCGGCAGGTCTAGTGGAGACGCTGAGCGGTCAGGGTCCATTCACGGTGTTTGCCCCAACGGATGAAGCGTTCGCACAGATTCCTCAGGAGACGCTGCAGGCGGTTCTGGCAAACAAAGAACAGCTCACGGCAATCCTGACCTATCACGTGGTGCCGGGTAAGTTGATGGCTGCAGATGTGGTGCGCAGCAGCCAGCTGCAGACGGTGCAGGGTCAGAGCATCACCGTTAGCACGGACGGTGGCGTGAAGGTGGACGACGCGAACGTGGTTCAAACCGACATCGAGGCGGACAACGGCATCATCCATGTGATTGACAAAGTTATTATGCCCAAGTAAGCAACCGATCACCTCGCAACTCGTAGGGTGGAGAGGCGCCTCTCTCCACCCGTTTTTTTATGCGGCGAAGTTTATCTGATTGGTCATGATTTGGAATGGACGAAGGTCTTTGAGGATGACAGATTTGCGGTTGGTGGCGAGCCAGCCTTTGCGCGCCCAGCGTCCGAGCGTTCGGCTGACCGCCTCACGGCTTGCGCCCACATAATCGGCGATTTCCTGGTGCGTGAGGTGGATTTCGATGCCGTCTTCGACTTGTTCGCCGACGGTTTGCGCCAGTCCCATCAGCGCATGCGCGACGCGCTGGCTGAGCTTGAGCCGACTGATATGAAACACGCGCTCTTCCGATTGGCGGATTCGCTCCGCTAAGTTGCGCAGCAGCGCGAGTGCGAAGTCGGGGTAATCCCGCAGCAGGCGCTCGAACTGCTCAGCAGAGAGGTAGCGCACCTCCGTAGGCTCCAGAGCCTCCACAGTCGCGCGTACCCAGTGTCCTGTGAGGATGGTCGTCTCGCCAAACGAGTCGCCTTCCCCCAGAATCGCGTAAGTGAGCGCGCTGCCGTCGGGCGCGATGGTGTAGACCTTCATCAGCCCTTTCTCCACGACCCACCAGCCGCCCGGCTCGCGCCCCAACTCCAAACGCTCGCCTGGATTATAACGCACTGCCAACATTCGGCTCAGGATCTCGTGTGCTTCATCTTCGCTGAGCCACTGAAACGGGCTGGTTTTCACCAGCGCCCACTTGACTGTCATAGTGCTTCACCTCGCTGGTTGAGTCTGCCTTGCTGCGTTGGGGCGTGCGTGAACGGGCGTAGCAAGGCAACATTAGTATACCCCATCCCATGCCCGCTGATGGCATGGTATAATCGCGCCGCTATGAACCGTGTGAAGGTCTCCGTGATATACTACAGCTCAACCGGTACGAACTATCAGATGGCGCAGGAGGCGGTGCAGGCGGCGGAGCAGGCGGGCGCGGAGGTGCGCTTACGCCGCGTGCGTGAACTTGCCCCTGTAGAAGCAATCAACCAGCGCCCTGAATGGAAAGCACACCTGGAGGCGACGCGTGACATCCCCGAAGCGACGCTGGACGATATCGACTGGGCAGATGTGATTGCGCTCTCCACGCCCACCCGCTTCGGGCTGGTCTCCGCACAGATGAAGCAGTTCCTCGACTCCACAGGTTCCCTCTGGGCGCAAGGGAAGCTGACGAACAAAGTGATGACCTTTATGACCAGCGCGCAGAACCCACACGGCGGTCAGGAGATGACACTGCTGTCGCTGTTTGTGGTGGCGGCGCACTGGGGCGCAATACTAGTGCCGCCAGGCTACACTGCGCCCGCGATTTTCGAGGCAGGTGGCAACCCCTACGGCACAAGCGCGACGCCTCAACCTGGTGGGCTGCCCGAAAGCAAAATTCGTGCCGTGCATCACCAGATTCAGCGCGCCGTGCAAATCGCCGAATGGCTGATTAGGGGGCGAGAGGCGACCCAGTAAACTGAGAACGATGCTCAAACCCGACCACCGCCTCGCGATTCTGATGCATGAGGGCATTCGCGGCAAGTTCGGTAAGACGGGGCTGGGGTTGCTGCGCTACAGCCCGAACCCGATTGTCGCCGTGATTGACCGTGAGTGCGCGGGACAGTCGCTGTCTAAACTGACGGGCATCCCGCGCGAGGTTCCGATTGTGGCGTCGGTGCAGGAGGCGATGCCCTACCGCCCTGATGCGCTGGTCATCGGAATCGCTCCCTCCGGCGGTGCGCTGCCCCCCGACATGTGGCGTGAAGTGCGCGCTGCTGTGCTGGCGGGGCTGAACCTCGTGAACGGCATGCACGCCCCGCTTGCCAAGCACCCCGATTTGGAACCGTTCCTGCACAGCTGCCAGTGGATATGGGATGTGCGCAAAGAGCCGCCGGGCTTAAGCGTTGGTTCGGGCAAAGCGCGTTATCTGAACTGCAAGCGCGTGCTAACCGTCGGAACCGATATGGCAGTGGGCAAGATGACCGTCAGTCTGGAGATGCACCGCGCGTGTCTACAGGCAGGCATACGCTCGCGCTTTTTGGCGACAGGGCAGACGGGCATTATGATTGAGGGCAGCGGCGTAGCGCTGGACGCTGTGCGGGTGGATTTTGCCTCCGGCGCGGTCGAAAAGTTCGTGTGCGAGCTGGCGGAGGGGGCGGAGGTGGTGCATATCGAGGGGCAGGGCGCGCTGACCAATCCTGCCTCCACCGCCACGCTGCCCCTGCTGCGTGGCTCGCAGCCGACGCACCTGATTTTAGTCCATCGTGCGGGACAAACGCACATTCGCACCTTCCCCGATGTGCCAATCCCACCCCTGTCTGAAGTAATTCACATCTACGAGCAGGTCGCTGCCATGGGCGGTGCGTTCTATCCGTCCAAAGTGGTCGCCGTCGCGCTGAACACGGTGCACCTAAGCGATTCGGAGGCGTATGCAGCGATTGCCCAGACAGAATCCGAAGTAAAATTGCCCTGCACCGACCCGGTTCGGTTCGGCGCAGGGCAGTTATTACAGGCTATAAATGGGTAGGAGTGCAAAGATTTACAGGTGCTTCGCGAGTTTTTGCTCGATCGCGCCTTTAGGTAACGCGCCCACGATTTGCTCCACCACTTGCCCGTTCTTAAACAGCAGTAGCGTCGGAATACTCATAATGCCATACTGCATCGCCAGCTGCTGCTCTTGGTCGACGTCCACCTTATACACCTTCAGTTTGCCTTCGTATTGCTGTCCGAGTTCTTCCACAATCGGCGCGATGAGTCGGCAGGGTCCGCACCAGACCGCCCAGAAGTCCACTAGCACGGGCACGGGCGAGTTCAGTACTTCCGTCTGCCATTCACTATGAGTAATTGCCTTCGCCATCCGCATAACCTCCTTAGGATAGTGGCTTAGTATACCATATCCTGAC
>CAYVKB010000003.1:43349-69573 GCA_964451985.1 uncultured Fimbriimonadales bacterium
AGCGCGGGTGAGGTTGCCTCGCCCGCGCTTTTATTCACCCATCACTTGTACATGCACCGTGCGCGTGCGTGGACGAGTATCGAAGTCGATTAGCACTATCTGTTGCCATGCGCCCAGAGTCATTCGCCCACCCACAATCGGCACAGTGAGCGACGGTCCCAGCAGCGACGCGCGAATGTGCGAGTGACCGTTATCGTCGTGCCAGCGGGCTTCGTGGGCGTAAGGCGCGTCGCGCGGGGCGACGCGCTCCAACACTGTGTGCATATCCTGTACCAAGCCAGGCTCATACTCGATGGTCGTAATCGCGGCAGTCGAGCCGACCACAAACACCACTGCGATGCCGTTCAGCACGCCGCTCTCCAGAATTGCCTGCTCCACGCCGCCGGTGATGTCGTGCATGTCGTCGTTGCCGCGCGTGGCGACCGTGAACCGCCCTGAGTAGACCATTAGGGGAATTGTACCTGAGACGTGGACGCTGATACTAACGGGGTTTCAAGTACCGCTAAAAGTCGTCTCACTAAGGACAGATTCCGGCAACAGGTAATCCCAAATCTGAGCGTGCGTCAAACATCAAGTTCATATTCTGAATTGCCTGACCCGCTGCGCCCTTGACCAGGTTGTCAATCGCGCTAATGAGGACAGCGGTCTGGGTGCGCTGGTCGACGGTTAGTCCGACATCGCAGCGATTGGAGCCGTACACCCCGCGTGTGGCGGGGTATTCGCCGAGGGGGCGCACGATTACGAGCGGCTGCCCCGCATAGAACTCGGTATACAGCGCGTGGAGCCGTTCTGGGCTTACAGGTTCACGTAGTCGGACGTAGGCGGTGCAGAGGATGCCGCGCGTCATCGGAACCAAGTGGGGGGTGAAGCGCACGCGCACGGTTTGCCCACCGACGTGGCTCAGCGTTTGCTCGATTTCGGGCGTGTGGCGATGTCGCTCCACGCCGTAGGCTTTGAAGTTCTCGTCCAGCTCAGTGAACAGGTACTCCACGCTGATTTTCGACCTACCTGCGCCCGACACGCCCGACTTGGCGTCGATAATCACGCCCTCAGGTTCCGCCCAGCCTGCTTGCATTATCGGCGCAAGCGCAAGCCCCGCTGCCGTGGGGTAGCAGCCAGGGTTGGCAATCAGCCTCGCGTGAAGGTAGGCATCGGCGGGCGTAAGTTCGGGCAGCCCGTACACTGCTTCTTGCAGCAGCTCAGGAGCGGTGTGGGGTTTGCCATACCACTCGGCGAAAGTGGCGGGGTCTTTGAGGCGGAAGTCGGCAGAGAGGTCGATGACTCGCAGCCTGCGTTGTAGCAGTTCGGGTGCGTGCTCCATCGCGAAGCCCGTCTCGCCCGCCAGAAACACGACGTCGCACTGCGCCGCCAGCCCATCAGGGTCGTAGGGGCTAAGCGCAGGCAGAGGCAAACCGTACAGGTGGGGCAGCACGCTGGCAATCGGTTTGCCCGCCTCCGAACGCGAGATAAGCGCGGTGATTTGCACCAGTGGATGTCCGCTCAGCAGGCGTATCAGCTCGCCCCCTGTGTAGCCCGTTGCACCGACGATACCCACTCGTATCATGCGTTCTTTCTCCTATGCGCTGCGTAGCCCTGCCTGTAGCAGCCGCTGGCGCACCATGTTAGTTTATCCTGCGGCAGCGGCGCAGGGGCGTTCGGCGTCTTGTTGGTGGGGCTGAGTATCTCGATAACACTCGTCAACACGCGCTGCCTTTCGCGCGGGGAGAAAATCTGGTTCTGCATCGCGATTTACTCTGCCGTCATTGGGTAGCGCAGTAGCGCGCTTACACCCTGAATTTGCGCCCGCGCTTCGCCGTGAACTGTTTCCACCTGCGCACCCTGCTCCAGCGCACGCTCCAGCACCGTGTCCAGAATATCAGGCATTTGCCAGATGGATACGGTACCCTCGGGTGCGTCTTCAGGCTTCAGCCCAATCAGCCCCGACGGGTAGAACACCGCGCCCGGCTGAGTGAACTCGGAGTCGTACAGCAGCACACGCACGTTGCCCCACTCCAGCGCACGTAGTACCGCGGGCAGCCCGATGGCTTTCATCGTGGGTGTCGCCTCGTTCAGCTCCTGCAGCAGGCGCGCTTCGCCCTCCAAATCCTGCTCCATCAACCGATCCAGCACGCGCTCATAAATCTGGTTGATGGGCATCTTGTCATGCACCTGTATCCTGCCGGCGTAGGCGCGACGCACATAGTCGTGCAGGTAGCTGGGGAACGCATTGGCAAGCTCGTCGGGGGCGGCGATAATCAGCCGGTCGAACGGATGTACACGGCGCAACTCGCGAACGGTATCGGCAATTTTGCGCAGGTGCTGATGCTGCTCGTGTTGTTTGAGCATCTGCACATTCCGCTCGCCTACGCCATGCTGAGCCGTGATACCGCTGGGTGTGCGCACCCCATGAATGCCCGACGGGAGAATCTCACGGTCTTTGATAAAACTGAACGCATCGAGCGGCTGGATACCGTGAATGTCTACCTGGTAGAAGTAGGCGTCGCGGTTATCGAACACAGCCACGAGGTTCACACCGAAGTCGGCTTCTACCGCGAACAGTCGGCGCACATACGGCGTCTGGTCGACCACCAGCGTGTTGCGCTCCACGTAGGGCAGTAGCACGGTCTGGAACAGCCCCTCGCCCGAACAGGCGAACGCCGCGATTCCGCGCACAGGCAGCGAGTTCTCGCCCAGCAAGTGCGATGGTTCCTCCAGATATGCCTCCAGCTGCTGGAAGTCTTTGTGCACCGACTCGCGCGCCTCCGCCGACATAGGGTGGTCGTCCAGCCAGTGGCTCAGTTGGTTCACTAAGGTTTTTAGCCGTGTGCGGTACATCGGCGGTCGAGCTGCGCGCTCTTCGGGTGTCAAGCTCAGATACAGACTCGTGGTCAGATACCGCTCCGATTTGAAGTTTTTCAACATCTCCAGCGTGTTTTGCATCGTTCTCCTCCGTTTCGCCTCCCTCCGCCCCTATTTAGAATACCTGAATCAGGGGTTCCTTTGCTTCGGCTCGATGACCATCTCGCCGATGGGTTTTCCGTCGCGCGTTCGGGATTGGGCTTCCACGCGCTGGGTTTCTTCCTCTAAGTACACAACAATCCGCTCATTGTTGCGCCAGCGCATGCGGTAAAACTCGTCCTCGCCGTCCAACGCTACATCGCCCTCGAAGGTGATGGTTTGCTGTTGTCCTTCGTAAATCACGCGCCGTGCGGTTCCGTTCAGGCGGCTCAGCGGGTTGGGGCGATCGTAGCGGAAGTTGACCTGCCCGATGGCTTCTGCGCTACGCACCGTGAGCTGGTTCTGAGCGTTGGGCGCAAGCGTGGCTTTCAACTGGGCGCAGATGAGGGTGAAATATTGTTCGGGCGACTCCAACCGCACGGGCGCGCCCCGTCCGCCTTGCACCTGAATCTCCACCTGGTCGCCTTTCACGCGCCGTGTAGAGACCAGCGTGTCGTAGTTGATTTGCACCCTGCCGAACTGTATCTGCCCGCCTTGTTGCGGCTGCGCGTGCAGGCACACGCCCATCAGCACCAGTATCGCACTCAGCCAGCGCATGACTCAAAGTTTACCCGCATAAGGGGTATAATACTGCTGGCGAGATTACCTCGCACACCAACGAAAGGAGGCTTATAGCAATGAAGCGATTCTTGGGCTTTACTCTCGCGCTTGCATTCGCAAGCGGCATGGCACTGGCGCAACCACGCATCGTAATCAACGAGTTCACCTATGACGACCTCGGTAGCGACGACCTCGAGTTTATTGAACTCTACAACGCGGACACCGTTGCTGTGGACATCACCGGCTGGATTGTGGACTGCGGCGACCAGTTGACAGGCGATAATAACCGAGACTTCGTGATTGGCGACCTTGATGGCGACGGCACAGTCGATACAACTGTCGTTCTACCTCCAGGGGGCTTCTATGTGATTGGCACAGCAGCTCTGAACACCCGCTGTGGCGGCTGTGTGAACCAGATTTTCGATCCGGGTACTGCAGGTGTCCTTGAGAACGACAACGAGTGGATTGCGCTGATTATTCCGGGCGACCCACGCACGGTGGTCGATGCCGTGGCATATGAGACGAATCGCTCCGCAATTGCTAACTGGGTTCCTGCGGACATTCGTCCGCAACTCGGCGGCGGTCTGTGGGGCAACTATCAGAGTCTGGAGGCGGGTACAACGACTGATGACGCCTTGATGACCATCGGCCGCTGGCGCGACGGGTACGACACAAATGTGAACGGGCGCGACTTCGGGCACTTCCGCCCCACTCCAGGTGCGTCGAACAACCTGCCTGCGCTCACCAGCCGCCTATGCCTCAACTTTGACAACTACAACGTGGGCGACGCCCCCGCCGAGTTCACAGGCTCCTACCGCAACCCGCGCGTGGTTGACCCGACGCAGGGCGATCGCACGGCGTCTACAGGCTTCAACCCCAACGTCATTCCTGCCTCGCCGGGCGGCGGCAATGCGATGATGGTCTACGACTGGGCAGGCGGCGGCAACGTGGCGATCGCGAACTCCGTGTTCGAGAACGGTACGGCGGGCTATGACCTGCAAATCTATATCAACCCTAGCAACTCAGGTTTCACCGCAGGTCAGGTGGAGACTTGGATGATTGGTTTGCTCGGCTCACCTGAGAGTGTACATAATCACCCACTGTTCCTTGAAACCGCTACGACAGGCAGCGCGAACGGTATGACAGGTGTGGGCTGGGTGTTCCGTCGTTCGTCGGCGGCCGCAACGAACCCCACTCAGCCTACAGAGATGAAACTCCGTCTCGTAGACGCTGGCAAGGGCGGCGATAGTCGACTAAGTGGTCCGAATAACACCTGGAACATCTACGGTGAGATAGACCTCTCCAGCCTGAGCGCGGGCTGGTATCGACTGCGTCTTGAGGTCATCGACGGTCAGGTGAAAGGGCTATTTTACGCCGACCCAAGCAACCCGATTGCGATTACAGGCACGACCGCCACTGGACTGGTGGGCGGCTTCTACATCGGCTACCGCGAGACGCTGGGCAACGCAATTGTGCGCGTCAACCCCGTGCGTGTAGACAATGTGTGCCTGTACCTGCCCGTGCAGGGTGATGTGAACGCCGACGGCTGTGTGGATGACGCCGACCTGCTGGCGGTGCTGTTCGCGTTCGGCAGCAGTAACGCTGAAGCCGATGTAAACAGCGATGGCATCGTGGACGACGCGGACTTATTGCTGGTGCTGTTCAACTTCGGTAGTGGTTGCTGAACTAATGCAGACATCGAGGGCATAGGGAAGTTCTCCCTGTGCCCTCGAGTTGAGGCTTCCTGATCGATAGATGCCTCGCGAGCAAGCGAGAACACCTCCGTTGTATCTGTCTAAAACCTACTCCGGAGTCGATGTCGTTGCTACACATCGGGCGTGTATTCCAACTCGAACTCGCCGATACGCACAGTGTCGCCTTCCTTTGCACCCAGCTCCTCCAGCTTGCGGAACACGCCCAGCCCTTTGAGCCGCTTGTGCATGCGCAGAATCGCCTCGTGGTTGCCGAAGTCGGTACGCTGCACAATCTCCAGCGGCAGCGAGCCTTCCACGATGAAGGCGTCATCTTGTTTGTAAATGCGCGTAGGCTGGTGTTGTGGTTTGCTCAGTTCGGGGGTGGGTTCCAGCAGAGGCTCGGGCGGTGGCAGCTCCGCCACACGCTGCGCCAGCCTTGCCAGCAGCGGCTCTAACCCCTCGCCTGTGTAGGCAGAGATTGGAAACACCTCGTAGCCTTGTTCAGTGAGCTGGTTGCGCACTGCCTCGATAGCATCTCGTTCTTCAGGGGGCACGGTATCAATCTTGTTGAGGGCGACCAGCGCGGGCTTTTTAGCTAACTCGGCGTTGTAGAGGCGCAGCTCGTGATGCAGGGTCTCGAACGCTCGTAGGGGTGGCTCGGTCGCAAATGGCGAGACATCGAGCAGGTACAGCAGCAGGCGCGCCCTCTCGACATGGCGCAGGAACTGATGCCCCAGCCCTACGCCCTCATGTGCGCCCTCGATAAGCCCTGGAATATCGGCGATTACGAAACTTTGCTCCTGATACTGCGCCACGCCGAGATTCGGAACCAGCGTTGTGAATGGGTAGTCGGCGATTTTAGGCTTGGCGGCAGAGAGTCGGCTAATCAATGTGCTTTTGCCCGCGTTCGGCATGCCCACGATGCCCACATCCGCAAGCAACTTAAGTTCCAGTCTGAGGGTACGCTTTTCGCCGGGCAAGCCTTTCTCGGCGAAGCGTGGCGCCTGGCGTGTGGGCGTGGTGAAATGGGCGTTGCCTCGCCCGCCTTTGCCTCCCCGCGCAGCAACGAACTTCTGGCCCGGACGCGCTAAATCCGCCAGCAACTCGTCTGTTTCCGCGTTGTAAACCAGCGTCCCCAGCGGCACGCGCAGTGTGATAGACTTGCCGTTGCGTCCCCGCCGGTTGCTGCCGCTGCCGTGACCGCCACGCTCGGCTTTATAGCGGCGCTTGTAGTGGAAATCGAGCAGGGTACTGAGCTTGGGGTCGGCCATCAGCGTTACACTGCCTCCGTTGCCTCCGTCACCTCCGTCAGGACCACCGCGCGGCACATACTTCTCGCGTCGAAACGATACGCAGCCGTCGCCCCCACGCCCTGCCTCGACCTCGATAATGGCTTCATCGATGAACACAACGGATTATACCTGCCGGTTATGCTTATGCGACCACGACTGATGTTGCTGCGGGCGAACCAGAGTTATTCGTTCGTATGTCCCACCTGCTTGAGAGCCTCCTCCAGCGTGTGCCAGGCGAGGGTGGCACATTTGACACGCACAGGGAAGTTGCGCACGCCCGCCAGTGCTACGATGTCGCCCAGTGTGTCTAAATCGCCGTCCAGCTCGCCCTTGACCAGTGCAGTCGCCTGTCGAATCAGCGTATACGCTTCGTCCAGCGTCTTACCTTTCACGGCTTCAGCCATCATCGAGGCGGAGGCTTGACTGATTGAGCAGCCTTGCCCGTGAAAGCGAACATCGGCGATGCGCCCATCCTCCACACGCAGGTCGATAATCACTTCGTCGCCGCAGGAGGGATTGAAGCCCTCTTGAGTGATTTTGGGTGGCTCCAGTTCGCCCCTACCTCGCGGCTGGCGGTAGTGGTCTAAGATAATCTCTTGATACAGTTCATCCAGCATAGCCGAACACTTTGCGCGTGTAATGCAGCGCGTCGATGAGCGCGTCGATGTGGTCGGTGTCGTTATACACGGCGAGGCTGGCGCGCGCTGTAGAGCCACCCAGTCGCTCACTCAGTGGGTGAGCACAGTGCATCCCTGAACGCACGGCGATGTCGCGCGTGTCCAGTATCGTCGCTATGTCGTGTGGGTGGATGTCCTCCAGCGTGAAGGCGAAGATGCCCGTGCGGTCGGGAACAGGACCGTACAGGCGCAAGCCGGGCACTTCCTGTAGGCGGTGCAGGGCGTATTGCGTGAGTTCGTGTTCGTAGGTTTCGATGGCGTCGCGTCCCAGTCCGTCGATAAAGTCCAGTGCAGCGTGCAGTCCAATCGCTTCGGCGATGGGGGGTGTGCCTGCTTCGAATTTCATAGGCGGTTCCGCCCAGCGCACACGATCCCAGCGCACGGTCTGTACCATGCCACCGCCCACTTGGTAGGGGGGCATAGCTTCCAGATGCTCGCACTTGGCGTACAGTGCGCCGATGCCCGTGGGTCCATACGCCTTGTGTCCAGAAAACATCAGGAAATCGCAGTCAATCGCCTGTACATCGACGGGCATATGCGCCACACTTTGGGCGGCGTCCACCAGACACAGCGCGCCCGCCGCGTGCGCCATCTGACAAATCTCAGCGACAGGGTTCACCACGCCCAGCACATTCGAGATATGCGAGACTGCCACGAGGCGCGTGCGCTCAGTTAGCAGCGAGCGCAGGTCGTCCAAGTTCAGCCTACCGTCGTCGGTGATGCGCCACACTTTGAGCGTTGCGCCCTTTTTTTCGGTGAGGCGCATCCACGGCAGCAGGTTCGCGTGATGTTCCATCTCGGTGACGATTATCTCGTCCCCTGCTTGTACAAATGCCTCGCCCCACGCGCTCGCCACGAGATTAATCGCTTCCGTTGTACCGCGCGTGAAGACGATTTCAGCGGGTTCACGGGCGTTGAGGAACCGTGCGACGCGCTCGCGCGCCGCCTCGTATAGCTCCGACGCTTTTGCGCCTGCGCCGTGCCCTCCGCGATGCACGTTCGCATTGTGATGCGCCCAGAAGTTGCTCACCGCCTCAATCACAGCGTAGGGCTTCTGCGTGGTGGCGGCGTTGTCTAAATAAATCACACTGCGCATTTCATGGTGCGGCTGGAAAAACGGAAACTGCCGCCGAATCTCGCCTGCATTCAAAGTAAATTGTATCGTGGTCATACCAATCTCCTCCTATTTAAGCTCCACCCACACGAAGCCGTCTTCCTCTTTCACTTTGAGGCTCTTGATGGGGCGCACGGCAGGTAATCCCTTTGCCTGCCCCGTGTAGGGATCGAACTTCGCTCCGTGATGGGGGCACTCCAGCAAATCGCGATGGATGCGTCCGGGCAGTCCATCCGCGTCAGATAAGGGTAGTTTCTGGTGCGAACACTGGTCAATCACCGCGAAATAGCCTTTGGAGGCGCGTCCAATCAGTACGCGCTGCCCATTTAGTTCAACGGTGCGGAACTCGTTTTCCGATAGATTGGTTGGGATAGCCTTCAGCCACATCGTCGGCTCCTATATTTAGCGTGGCTAAATTATACCCTATCGAGCGGGCGGAGGCTGCATCAACTTTTCCACATACCTTGCCAAAATGTCGGTCTCGATATTCACGTGATCGCCGAGTTGCCTGCGTTTTAGGTTCGTAACTTGCCAGGTGTGCGGGATAATCCACACCGTGAACCAGTCTTCGCCAACCTCGACAACGGTGAGACTGATGCCATCGACGGCGATGGAGCCTTTAGGCACGATATAGCGCATATAGGAGGCGTCATCGACTTGAAACTTTAGCACACGGGCGTTGCCCTCATCGCGGATTTCTATCAGGTGCGCAGTTGTGTCCACATGCCCCTGCACGAAGTGTCCTCCTAAGCGGCTTGCGGGAGTGAGGGGGCGCTCCAAATTCACAAGATCGCCCGCTTTCAGGTCGCCCAGGTTCGTGCGCCGCAAGGTTTCAGGCACGGCGTCAAAGTAGAGCCTATCACCTTCAGCTTGTTGCACGGTGAGGCACACGCCGTTGATGGCAAGGCTCTCGCCGATAGTCATTGGGAAAGCGCGAATCGCCAGTCGTGCGCCGCCAGTGGGATGAGTTTCTATAGATTCAACGACGCCTGTGGCTTCCACGATGCCTGTGAACATGGGGATAGGATACCATATGACACTTGCTATCCTATGCCTCCGTGCTCCAGCAGGCGCAGGGTCATCAGCAAACCCGCGATGGTCTTAGAATCCTTGATTTGCCCCTGTAGAATCATCGTTTCTACCTCGCTGAGGGGTGTAGGCACAATTTCTACCAGTTCGTCCTCATCTAGTTGCTGTGTGGCAGGGACTAATTTCTCTGCGAGATAAACATGCAGCACTTCCTGTGAGTAGCCGGGCGCGAGGTACTGGCTGAACAGTTTGCGCATTTGGCGTGCAGTGTAGCCTGTTTCCTCTTCCAGTTCACGGCGAGCGCAGGAATCGACGGGTTCGTCGGGCTCCAACGTGCCCGCAGGGATTTCGAGCAGCATCTCGCCCACCGCTTGGCGGTATTGGCGAATCAGCAGCACGGTGTCGCGATTAAGCAGGGGTACAATCGCCACTGCGCCGCGATGTTCCACGATTTCACGCCGTGCGATGCGTCCACTGGGCAGGCGCACCGTGTCGATACGCAGCGTCACCACACGCCCCTGATAAATCGTGTGGCTCTCGATCAGTTCCTCTTTGAGTTGCATACATTATCCTCCTTTGAGGGGCGTTTTATGCGTGCGGGCTTTGAGGCGCAGCCACTGCCAAGCGTCTTCCAGCGTGGGTGGGCGCACATACACGGCGCGTATGTTGCCGTAGCCCTCCTGCAGCAAGCGCAGGGCAAGCGCGTCGTTGGCGTGCAGGCGCAGGCGGTAGCCGTCGGGCAGCTGCTCGATGCGCAGTTCAATCTCGGGCAAACCTTCCAGAATCGGCTCGAGGTCACGCGCCTCGATCTCGATTTCGGTGGTGTCTTGTTCCGCGATGAGGCGTTCAGGGGCGTCATCAGCGATTAGGCGTCCGTCATCGAGCATCAGCACGCGGTCAGCACGTTCGGCAATCGCAGGGTCGCGCGTGGTGAACAGCACCGCCGCTCCGAATCGGCAGCGGTCGTCCAGTTCATTCCACAGGCGGCGTCGGCGCTCGAAGTCTGCGTACTCAAATGGGTCATCCAATAGATACAGCGGAGCGTGTTGGGCGAGTGCGCCGCCCACGCGCAACACATGGCGTTGCCCGCTGGAGAGTTCAGTGAGGGGCATTTCCATGCGCTCACCCAATCCTAACACTTCCAGCAGGTACACCGCGCGCGTGAAGGAGGAGGCATAGCGTTTTAGAAAGCTCGCGGGGGTGGCGGTGCGCAAAGCACGCCCTTCGGGCAGTTCAGGCATCGCAGCGAAGTCGGCGACCTCCAGCCTACCGCCTTCCAGCGCAACCTCGCCCGCAATCAGTGCCAGCAGCAGGCTCTTGCCTGAACCGGACGGACCGAATAGTGCGACCAGCTCGCCGCGCTCAACAGAGAAGCGCATCGGCAGGATACACACCCCCCCGTGCAACGCCGACTCGATACCCTCTGCACGTAGCACGACGCGCTCCGCCGCCATGCTTATCGCACCACTTCGGGGTTCGTTTCCGCCATCGTGCTCAGCACCTGCTCCGCAAACTGCTTAATCTCCTCGCGGTCGCGCTCGGTGTCGCCCGATGTAGTTTTCAGGAATCGTACGAAGTAGGCGCGCTGCTGATCCATGCCTGTCAATCGCGCCAGCAGTAGGAAGATACGCGCGGACGAGGTGTCGCTGCGGTAGCCCATCGGCGTCGAGTAGAAATAGATGCCTACCGCCTCACGGTTGCGCCCATCCAACGACACCAAACGCACAAATCGCGCCGGGATGGGGTCTTCTCTGCCTACCACGTTCAGCATCACTTCCTGATTGTCGGCGAACTCCCAGTTTTGTACGCGGAAGCAAACCTGCGGATTATGAAACGCGCCTGTATGCGAACCTGCGATGATAGACAGGTCTGCCTGGTCGCCACGCGGGTTCGCATAGATACGCGCCACATACTCGTCGGGCTTGAGTTCGTTGAACGCCGCTTCGGACATTGGGTACTCCTCAACCAGCGTCCAGTCGCCCAGTACCTGCGGGATTTTATCGAGCGTTTTGCCTTCCTTCAGGGGTTGCGGACGCGGCATAAATTGAACTGCCAGCACCAACCCAATGGTCAGCAACATCAGCACGGCGATGGGTGCGCCGAACCGTTTCCAGTCCATCGGCGGCGCGGGGAGGGGGTGGATGGTCTCAGCAGTCGGGGCTTCCGCTACGCCGTCGGCAGCTTCCGCGCCGCCATCCACGACTTCCAGCGTAGGCACACCGTTCGCCGTCGCTTGGACATTCGTGTCCAAGTACTCTTCGGCACGGACAGAGCTGTCCGTGCTACGCTCCTCACCGTGGGTAGCTTGGGCGTCGGCGTGCAGGTTTTCTTCAGGCACGGGCGTCCCGCCCGTGCTACGGGTTTCGGGTTTGGTTTTCATCTCTTCCATCCTAACCACCTCGCGATTAGAAACAGCGACACGAACGGGATGAGAATCTCCAGCGCGCCTGTGGTGGGTATATTCACCGTGCCGAACACGGGCAGCGTCATCTCGTAGCCCTCGTGCGCCACTTTAGCAGCGTAGGGACCCCACTCGTGTCCCGCCACGCCAATCAGCGCGATGCGGAAACCGTTCGAAATCACCGCAATCGGCAGCAGCGCGGCGGGCAGAATCAATTTCTTCCACAAAGGCATATCCACTATCGTGAAGAAGAACAGAATAAAGGTTAGCAGAGCGATCGTGACCTTGAAGCCGCTGCACTCCACGCCCACATGCAATTCATAACCTGATGGCATCATAAAGGTCACTTGGCTGGTCTGTAGGATGTTGTAGAACGGTTTGAGCATCGCAATCGCGACTTCCGTTGACCAGACCTTGATGGGGTTAGTGACCTCGTCGAACACAACCGAGGGCATCGGCATCATCAGGTAGAGGAACAGCAGGGGATAGAGCAGCGCCCAGGTGATTTTTGTGCCCCAGAGCATCAGGCTACCTGCAATCAGGAATAGCGGGAACGCCATGCTGGAGACCCAGCTGGAGTAGCCCCAGTGCCCCAGTAGATGGACGCCCAGCGCGATGAGAAACAGCGGCGCGCCCAGCCACGACGGTTTCGCCGTGAGCTGCAGCAACCGTTCGCGGCGCATCCAAATCATCACCAGCGCCAGAGGCGGCACGAGATACGCATACGAGTAGTAGCCGTTCTCGTCACCCCAGCGCGGCAGCCAGTACCACTCAATCACCTCGCGGTAGGCGTACAACACCAGCGCGAGGAACGCTATCACCACACCCAACAGAATCGGTTGCGGGCGGGGCAGTTTTTTCAACTCCAGTAAGAACTGATCCATCGATATCGCCTCCTATCTAAGACTCTATAGATACCCCAGACGCACCTCGAAAAGTCCAGTATTTGTTGGCGAAGAAGTTCCAGAATAGTACAATCGCCGTCGCCGTCGCCTGGCATATCATGAACGCAAGGCGGGGTGGCTCGGGCAGGAACGGGCGTATCAGCAGTGTGGTAATGGTGGAGTTCAGGAGCATGCCAATCACATTCACTGTGATGAACTTGGCAAACTGACGGGTGCGCGCTTGCCTATTGCGTACCCGAAACGTCCAGCGGCGATTCCAGATGAAACTGTTGATGGTCGCCGTACCCGAAGAGATGATTTTGGTGAACCAAATGGCAGCCGCTTCAGGACGGAGAGGCGCGCCTGTAAGGTTCACAAACCCTGTTCCCAAGATGCGGGGAAGGGGCGTGTAAAAAGTTAGTATAAACGCGAGTGTCCAGTCAATCGCGGTATTCATCGCGCCCACAGTGGCGAACTTGAGGAACTGGCGCACCCCAAGCGGCAACATCTCGACCCTCGAGCGCGTTTTGTGTAGCATATTCATCCTCGCATCACCCACAGCACAATCAAGCCCCACGCGACCACTGAAAGCGCGATGTGCTTATCAGACACCATCAGTTTCTCAGGGCTGCCCCCCGCGTCGTACCGATGCACCACGAAAAAGTAGCGTAACAGCCCATAGGTGACCACCGGCAAAGTATACCAGAGGTTCGGATGGCTTTTGGCGGTTTCGGATAGAATCACGTAAATTGCGTAAGACTGCAGTGTCAGCCCCATGCAGATAGTTAATAAATGTTCAAGCATGTTCGCAGAGTAGTCGCCCAGTGCGTTGCGGTGGTTGGCGGCGTCCTCGCCCAGCGATACGAGCTCGTGTCGCCGCTTCGCGAAGCCCAGAAACAACGCCAGAAAGAAGGTACAGATAATCAGCCAGGGGGAGATGTAGACTCCAATTAGCACTGCTCCCGACGCCGCCCGCAGCAAAAAGCCCAACGCGATGATGCCTACATCCAGCAGCGGAATCTGCTTCAGGTAGAAAGTATACAGGGTGCTTTGGATAGCGTACACCAGCACAATCACGCCGAAGGGCACACGCAGCCAGAACGCCAGCCCAAGCCCTAATGCCAGCGACGCCAATGCACCCACCCACGCCACAGATACAGGCAATTGTCCCGACGCTATCGGGCGATGTTGTTTTTTAGGATGATGGCGGTCGCGCTCGCGGTCTAAAATGTCGTTCACGAGGTAGATGCTACTTGCCGTGAAGCACAGCGCAAAAAAACCCAGTACGGTTTGCCACAGCAGCGTGAGGTTGGTAAACTGCGCCGTGAACAGCAGTGCAGCGAACACCAGCAGGTTCTTAATCCACTGGTGCGGGCGCATCGCCTGTATTAGGGCGACCCCAACGCTTATCGGATTCATCGCCACGCGCGTTTGGCTCATACGAGAGCCGCCTCCTTTCTGTACGCCTCCACCGTGCGTTGAATGCCCTCTTGAAGCGTATAGCGGGGCTGATAACCCAGCATGCTCTCTATCAAACGGATGTCGGCATAGGAACGGCGGATGTCGCCCGCACGCGGGGGCTGGAACTCTGGATGCAGGGAGTAGCCAACCGCATACTCAATCGCCTGCAGCAGCTCCAGCAGTGTGTAGCGCGCTCCAGTGGCAAGGTTGAACACTTTGCCGACAGCGTTCGGATGGGTTGCGCCCAGCCAGATGCCCTGAAGCAGGTCATCGATGTAAATAAAGTCCCGCACCTGCTTACCGTCGCCAAAGATGATGGGTTTACGGTCGGTCAGTGCAGCGGTAATCCAGCGTGGCACGACAGCAGCGTACTGTGAACGCGGGTTCTGACGCGGTCCGTACACATTAAAAAAGCGAAAACTGACAGTGGGCACGCCGAACACGCGGCAGTAGTCGCGGCACAGCAGCTCGCCATAGTACTTGCTCCAGCCGTAGGGTGAGATGGGTGTGGCGCGCATACCCTCTCGCTTAGGCAGGCGTGGCGAGTCGCCATACACCGCCGCCGAAGAGGCGAACACCAATCGCTCGCAACCCGCCCCACGTGCTGCCTCCAACAGCAACTGCGTGCCGTACACGTTCACCTCAAAAGTTTCCGTCGGCAATTCCATCGACAGAGGCACGGAGACCTGCGCCGCCAGATGAAATACCATCGCGCAGCCATCTATGGCATCACGCACAGCGTCGGGGTCGGCGACACTGCCCCGAATGAACTCAACAGAATCAAGCACCTCGCGCAGGTTATCTAATGTGCCCGTGGAGAGGTCGTCCAGCACGCGCACCTGTCCGTGCTGAAGTAGAAACCGCGTCAGATGCGAGCCGATAAAGCCCGCGCCCCCCGTCACCAAAAACCGCCGCTCAGTATGCCCCATCACCTCTTAAGATTGCTGGAATTGTGCGGAGCAGGATTTTGATATCCAGCCCTAAGGAAATATTTTCCACATAATAGATATCCAGTCGCATCCATTCGTCGAAGGTCAGGTTGCTGCGTCCACTGACCTGCCACAGTCCCGTGCAGCCTTGCGGCACGGCGAAGCGCGTGTAGTATTCCACTTTATCGAAGCGGTTCACATCGTAGGGCGCCATCGCACGGGGTCCAACAAGGCTTAGGTCGCCCTTGAGTACATTGAACAGTTGGGGCAGCTCGTCGAGGCTATATTTGCGGATGAACTTGCCGGTACGGGTCATACGCGGGTCGTGTTTGATTTTGAATGCGCCCCCCTGTTTCTCGTTCATGTGCATAATCAAGGGTTGTAATTCCTGCGCGTTGCAGCGCATGGAACGGAACTTGTACATGATGAACGGCTTGCCGTAGCGTCCAAGCCGTATCTGGCGGAAGAGAATAGGACCGGGCGATTCGAGACAGATGAGCAGCGCAATCACAAGCATCACAGGCGATAGGATGACGAGTGCAAGCGACGCGCCCACGATATCGATGAGCCGCTTAAGGAAGGCGTGGGAGATTTTGACTTTGGGGATATATTCCGCGAAGGGCGAGCATTCGGGCGCGTGCGGGCACGCGATAGATTTGCCCGCCGCCGGCTCTAAAGTCGTTATACTCGGTCGGCTTGCCATCATTTAGCTCCTTTCAGAATGGGGGCGCGCTGTAGCGCCCCCCAACATTTCAGATTAGTCGCGTGGTGTGGTCTGTTCAGGTTCGGTGTCATCCACGCGACGGCTGGCGGCGGGCAACGCGGCGCGTTCCGCGGCGCCGTTGCGCCCGCCAATCGCGCGTTGATAGCCCTTCTGGAAGTGGCGGTACACCGTGCTGTCGTCAAGACGCACTTTGTTGAGCACTACGCCCACAAGGTTCGCATTGTGTTGTTTGAGGCGTGCGAGCATCTCGCGCGTGGCGTCGGTCATACCTTGACCAGCAGCATGCACAATCAGCACGTTGCCTGCCACTAAACCTATTACCGTACTGTCGGCGAAGGTCGCGCCCGACGGCGTGTCGATAATGATGAAGTCGGCCACCTTTTTGAGCGTCTCCAGCAGTTGCTGCATTTCAGGCGAGCGCAGCAGGCGGAGGGGATTCTCAGGGGGGGCGCCCGCACCGATGAACACCAGTCCCTCAATCGGGGTCTGTTGCACGGCTTGCTCCAGCGTCGCTCTGCCCTGTAAGATGTCGCTGAGACCCGGATGGTTCACATCGGCACGCACGAGGCGATGCAGTTGCGGGTTGCGCAGATCGCCGTCGATGAGCACCACGCGCGCCCCGTCGCGCGCGAGGGTCAGCGCGAGGTTGTAGGCGACAGTCGTGCGTCCCACATCGGGGTCCGCGCCCGTAATCGCAACGGCAGGACCGTTGAGTTTGCCGTTCGCCTCCATGAGGCTGGTGGAGAGCAGCTGATAAGACGCGCTGAGCGGCGTCTGTTCTGCACGGTCGCGCGCAAGCAGCGCACGGGTCATGCGTGGCAACGCAGCGACCACGGGGATGCCAAACAACGACTCCGCCTGGCTCGGCGTGTAGATGCCCTGATCGACCTGACCGAGCAGCAGTACGAGACCTGTGGAGAGAATCAGGCTTAGTGCAAAAGCGAGCGCGACGCGCAGTGGTAGGTTCTTGTCCACTGGGCGCGCACCGGGACCGTCGATAATCTTCACAAAGCCTGCAGTTTGCAGCTCGCTCTCACGGGTGAGCGCTTCATCGAGCTTCTGCTTGAGCAGGCGCACTTTGCCTTCGGCGAGTTGCACCTTCAGCGTCAGTTCATCTGCAACTCGCTGTCTTTCGGGTAGCCCGTCCAACTTGGCGCGTTGGTCAGCGAGTTGGGTACGCAGTTCGTTCACGCGCTTCTCTGCAACTTGCGTCTCTACCATTGCCTGCAGATAGTCGCGCTTGAGGGCTTCGTAAAGATTGTTCAGACCGGTGGTCTCGGCGTCCAGGACCATCGCTTGTTGCTCGTCAAGTTGCTTCTGCAGCTCCTCGATGCGTCCTTTTGCACGCTGTACTTCGGGGTGATTGTCGCCACGCCCCTGAGCGATTTGCGCTTGGAGTTCGTTCTGAGCGCGTGCTAAGTCGGATTGTACCTGTTGAAGGATGGGGTTATTGCGTACCACCGTGCTTAGTCGGCGGAACTCGCCACCGCCAGGGCGTCGCTCTTCCTGGCGCAGTTGCTGGGTCAGCCTTGCCAGTCGCGCCGCTGCCGATTGACGCGCCACCTCTGCATCGTAGAGCTGCACTTCCGCTCGCGAGATAGATTGTAGCAGAATGTTGGTCTGGTTCTGCGACTGGATCACATCTTTGTTCTGGTTCAGATACTCGCTGAGCTGACGGGTAGCGCGTTCGTATTCGCGTTGCGCCTGCTGATACTCTTGCTCGATGAACTCGCGCGAAGGGCGGGCGGTCTGGCTGTTGAGGGCGCTGTATTGCTCTTGGAATTTGCGCAGCAGCACATCCATCGCGTAGCGCGCTTGTTGCGGCGCGACTTCGATGTCGCCCTGAGTCCTAATAATGATGCTCAGGTACTCGGTGTTGGGAATCGGCTTGATTTCCGTGCGGCTGACCAGATCCACCACGCCCGCGAAGTCCTGTTCTGCGGGGGCCACACTCTGCTTGATAAGCTCGGCTGGCTCCCACTGCCCACTGTCTTTAAGTTCGCGCCATGTGCTAAGCAGTACGCCATAGCTGCCTACCACGTTCGCTATGTTCTGCAGGCGTGTGATTAGGTCGACTTGCAGTGAGTAAGGGTCGGGGTAAATCACGGTGCGGTTCGCCTGCAACGAGCGGTACTCGGCAATCACCGCAAAACCTTCCCACTCGCGCGGCTGCGAGTAGAAGTAGGCAAACACCGCGCCCGTCACAATACCTGTAATCAAACCGATAATCCACCAACGCCTCTTCAGCAGCTTGATTGCTTGCCATAGATTCATCTCAAAAGACCTCCCTCATTAGGGTCGCCACAGTGAGCGTCCCATATCCAGCTGACGCAGGATCCAGAAGACCGACAAGATACGGTACACTTGGTCGTAGTTGGGGGTGTTCGTTTCCGATACATAAACGACATCCCCAGGTTGCAGTACGATATTTTGCGACATATCGCCCTTGTTCAGTAAGCGTACCAAGTCCACGCGAATCCGCTCTTCTGCCCCGTCGGGTTTCTTACGCACCACAAAGGTCTGGCTCAGGCGGGCGCGTTCGGTCTCCCACGCGGCTTGTGAGAGGGCGTCCAACACGGTGAGCCCCGGACGCCACACGTACTGCCCCGGACGCTTTACCTGTCCGCCCACAAAGTAGCGGTTTTGAGTCTCTTCGGGAATGTAGATGGTGTCGCCGTCCGCAAGCAGAATGTTTTGGCTCAGATCGCCTTCATAAAGGAGACGATAGAGATTTAACTCGATTTTAGAACCATCCACACGCTGCATCCACGCTTCCTCCAAGCGAGCGCGTTCCGGAACGATGCTCCCGCCCAGTGAGAGCGCGTCCAGCACGCGATCGCCTTCTTTGAATTCATAAGTACCCGGACGCTGCACAAGGCCCAGAATCGACACGCGCGGGCGGTGGAATTGCAAAATCGTGACGGAGACGCGCGGCTCGCGCAAGATGTCCATCTCGCGATAACGACGGCTAATCAACTGTTCCAGTTCGCTGGTCGTCAGACCGCCCGCTTGCACTTCGCCAACAATCGGTACAGAGACCTTGCCATCTCGCGAGACGGTCGCCTGCTGTGCAGACAACTCAGGCTCCCCAACAACTTGGATACGAATCACATCTTCGGGTTGCAGGCGGTACGCGCCTTCCACGCGCTGTGCCCACACCGACGCAAGCAGCGCCAAACTCAAAATACAGATAAGCCCTCTCATAGACTTCCCTCCCGTATGGGTCTGTCCTGATGATAGCACAGCAACTTTCGTGCCATCTGTACACTCCTATTCTTCAAATTATCGGCATGGAAAGTCAGAATATTCACCTTCTGCCGTTTGATTATACCTGTTCTTCAAATTATCGGCATGGAAAGTCAGAATATTCACCTTCTGCCGTTTGATTATACCTGCTTTGCCTGTGCATGGTTCCGCGCGGCTGACCAAAAGCGGAACTTTTGCCGATATTCATGGTATCTTAACACGGGGGTTGAACGCAGTGGAAAACGGCAAACAGGGCTACTGGCTATCAACCGACTCGTGGGATTTGCACCGCCGAGCCGAAAAAGATCGGCTGCGCCATAACGAGAAGGTCAAGGAAGTCATCAAGCAGAATCTAGGTGAGATTATCGGGCAGCAGGACATCATTACCGCCGAGGACGGCAAGATTATCAAAGTGCCCATTCGCGGACTGGAGCTGCCTCACATTCGCTACGACCCGCACGGCAAAAAAGGCGTTGGACAGGGACCCGGCGGCAGCCAACCCGGTGATGTAATCGGACGCTCTGGGCAGTCCGGGCAGGGCGCGGGCAAACAGGCAGGTACGGAACCCGGTGTTGACTTCTACGAGGCAGAATTCACTATCGACGAACTGGTGCAGATGGTGTTTGAAGACCTGCACCTACCCAACCTGCGCGACAAAGGCACCAAAGACATCTTAGCCGATCAGGTGCGCTTCGACACCATCGCCCGACGCGGACCGCAGTCGAATATTGACCGTAAGCGCACACTGATTAACGCATGGAAGCGCAACGCCGCCGAGGGGCAGCCCAGCTGGGAGATTCGCGAGGAAGACAAGCGCTTCAAGAGCTGGGAAATAGTGCCCGAAAAGCAGCGCAACGCCGTGGTGATCGCCATGCGCGATGTATCGGGTAGTATGGGCGAGTTTGAAGCGTACATCGCCCGCAGCTTCTACTATTGGATGACGCGCTTTTTGCGTACCAAATACACCGCCACAGAAATCGTGTTTATCACCTGTCACACGGAGGCGAAGGAAGTCGACGAGCATACCTTCTTCTCGGCGGGCGATTCGGGCGGTACGCGCTTGTCGGCTGCCTACAAACTCGCACTGGAAATCATTGAGAAGCGCTTTAACCCGCGCGAGTGGAACATCTACCCCTTCATGTTCTCCGACGGCTACAACTGGGGCGACCACGAGGTGGTGGAGTATATGCGCAAACTCGTGGACTACTCTAACCTTATCGGCTACGGCGAGATAGCGAATGACCTCTGGGGAGGTTCTGGTGGGTTGGCTCCGCTCGGTCAGGCGCTCACGGACGCTTTTCAGGGCGATCCGCGCGTGGTAGTGGTGAAAATCACCGCCAAAGAGGATGTGTGGCCCGCACTGAAGCGGTTCTTCAGCAAGCACCCCGAGATGGCAGCGTTAGGGTGAGGCTATCACTCATCCTTCGGTGCGCCATAAGCTGGCGACCGGCAGCGCCCACTGCCTCGCGCTGAACGGCAAGGCGGTCTCGCCCAGATACAGCACCACGCTGCCCGCCCAGCGGTGACCTAACAATTCGGCGAACCGCTCCAGCCGCTTGAAGTCGCCTGCGCCGACCGTCGCGCTCGATTTCACCTCTACACCCAACAGTCGCTGCTGCTCATCCTCCAGTACAAAGTCAATCTCCTCGCCCTTGCTGGAGCGCAGGTGATACAAGCGGACAGGCTTGTCGGTATACTCAATCTGTTTGAGCAGCTCCATGCCGACAAAAGTCTCCAGCATGCGCCCGCGCAATGCGGGTTCGTCGTCCAACGAAGCCGCTCCTCTGCGCAGCAGGGCGAGCGCAAGTCCCGTGTCGTTCAACATTACGCGCGGCGATATTTAGCATGAGAGGCTTGCCAGCAGCTGCACCAGGCGTGCAAGATCGGCGATGCGCTCGATGTCACTCAACAAGCGTACATCACGCGTGAGCAGCGTGTTCACGTAGGCGCGTAGCCACTCGCCTCGCTGCGTCGGCTCCTCCAGCGCGATAGCTTCTGGATAGCCACCAGACTGAACGCGCTGCCACACTTCATTAGGTGCTACCTCGTAGTGTTCCATGCGGAAATCGCCTGCGAACGCTCGCGCAAGCCATGTTTCGCGCACGCCTGTCAGCTCGCCCTGAGAAAATGGTGGGGTCGTCCAGTGTGTAGTAGGCGTCGTACAAACCGCGTTCTACGAGTTGCCGTGCGAGCGTGGTTTTGCCTACCTGCCGCGCTCCTTGTAGAAAAACGGCGGGCATAACCTGATACATCCGTTCGATGCGATTGGTAATCCAGCGAGTAACATTGTGGGTAAATTTTACCCACCTAGCGGGTAAAATTTACCCACAACACCGCAGGCACAGGACAGGATCCGTGATACGCTCACGCCCTGTGGTTCGATCATCAGCGCAATGGCGGACTGCAGGAAGGCGTAGCGGGCGGTTGAGCGACCGGTTCACAGCTCGCGCCCGATTAGAGTTCTTCAAGAGTTGGCTCAAGTCCCTGCTGCAGGCGCGGGTTGTGATTCTTGCAGCCTCTCCGCTTCCGAAGCGACGCCCTCTTCCAGCTCGCGCACTTTCTGCAGCGCAGCCACTGCCACCTCAATCTGGTCGTCGGTCGGCTCGCGCGTGGTCAGATACTGAGTCCACAAGCCCGGCGCCAGTAGCACACGCGCCAGAAAGCCACCCTTGTACATCCCCGCGAGGCGAATAATCTCGTATGTGATGCTTGCAATCACGGGCAGCAGGGCGATATGCATTGGAATGCGGATATAAGCGGGCGGACGCCCCAGAAACGCGAATACGAAGATGCTAATAATCAACACCAGCAACACAAAGCTTGTGCCGCAGCGCGGGTGTAGGCGAGTCTGACGCCGGGCAGAGTCCACCGACACTTCGCCCTCCTCTTCCAGCGCGTTAATCGCTTTATGCTCCGCACCGTGATACTGGAACACGCGCCGGATTTCGGGCATCAGCCCAATCAGCCCCACATAGAGCAGGAAAATCGTGATGCGCAGCCCACCGTCGATCATATTCCGAGCGACACTGCCCCAGCCCTCCCGCGCCAGCCAGTCGGTCAGTAGCGTGGGTAATACAAAGAACAGAAAAATCCCGATGGCGAAGCCCCCCAACGCCGATGCACCAATCGCAATATCCTGCACGGGCTTGGACACGGGCTTAATTTCAGGGTCGTTCTGAATCTGTACCTGACTGGAGAAGTGAAGCGACTTAATGCCCAAAGCGAGCGCGTCGATGAGCATAAAAATTCCGCGTAGCAGCGGGCGGTTCAGAAACTGCAGCTTGCCCAGAATCGTTTTTTCAACGGCTTCCGAATGCACTACCATCCCGCCGTCAGGCTTGCGACAAGCGATGGCAAAATAGCGGGGGCTGCGCATCATCACGCCTTCGATGACCGCCTGCCCCCCGTAGCGCCAATACGCCGGTTTTTGTGGGTTCATTTGCCGTAGTTCTGGTACTTGCGCTTGAAGCGCTCCACGCGCCCTTCGGTGTCCACCACGCGCCTGCTGCCCTCGCCCGTGAACACGGGGTGGCACGCCGCGCATATCTCGACGCGAATCTCCTCTTTAGTCGAGAGCGTCTCAAAGCTGTTGCCGCACGCGCAGTGTACCCTCGCTACTACATATTTCGGGTGGATGCCTGTTTTCATTTGCTAAGACCTCCGTATCGGGGTAAATTATACCATACGGATGCGCGACTCGTTTCAGGGGTGAAATTATGCGAGCAATACTTGGCGTAGTGGCTGTCTTTGCTGCTCTGCTATTCGCAGGGTGCGGCGGGGGTGGAACGCAAATCGGTGAGCAGCGTATCTGCTCTGCGAACACTTTCGTGCCGAACTATGTACCCCAGTTGGAACGGTTGTTGTATTGGGAACGATTCCCCGTGACGGTCTACTTCGAGCGCGATGCGAACTACTCGGACTACTACCGTCAACTTGCGTTAGAAGGTTTTGACCAGTGGGTAGCAGCAACGGGTTCGGTGGTTCGCTACCGTGAGGTGAATAGCCCCAACGACGCACAGATTCGGGTCGCCTTCAAGCCTGATACGCGCAACGGTCTTACGACCTACACCTACTACCCCAGTAGCGGCAGGCTGATAAGTGCAAAGGTGGAGATTGGTATACAGGGGGGCAGCCCGATAGACATTCGCAGTGTATCAGCGCACGAGTTCGGGCATGCCATCGGTATCGGGGGGCACAGCGCGAACCCTGAAGATATGATGTATCCGAACTTCGTCTCGAACGTACCGTTGCAAATCACCCAGAGCGACCTCAACACGGCGAAAACGGCGTATTGCAACTACTTTATCGGGCGTTCCCGCGCTGTGCCGCGCGAAGCGAATGAGCAGCCCGTGCAAGTCACGATTGTGTGCGGACATAACCATTAGCTCAGCGGTGTCCCATCGGCTTTTGCCTGTAGCAGCAGGTGTTCACGCAGGGCATCGGTGAGAGCGTCGACTTGCATCGGCGCAGCTTGTCCCCGCAATTGAAACACATAACGCACCGTATCCAGTGTGCGCGGTCCGTGAACCTCCAGCTCGCCTATCAGCGCAGGGTGGTTAAAGGCGCAAACGGTCTCCTGAAGCCACTGGCGCGCCTGTGCCAAGCCGTATTCAGCGGCGATGCCCACATCCAGACTGAGCATTGCTCGCCCGCGACTGTGGTTAATCACGCGACTGATACTACTGTTGGAGAAAGTAATCAATCTGCCTTGGTCATCACGAAGGCGGGTGATGCGCATACCCATCGTCTCAATCACGCCATGTACGCCCTCGATAGTCACCTCCTCCCCTACAGCGAACTGGTCTTCAACCAAAATAAAAAAGCCGTTCAACACATCGCGTACGATTTGCTGCGCGCCTAAGCTGATGGCTAAGCCAGTTATGCCTGCCGTCGCCAGCACGGGTCCCAGATTGACGCCTAGCGCGCCCAGAATGCTCAGCAATCCCACAAACAGTAGCACGTAGCCTAACACGCTGTTGAGAATGGTGCTAACGGTTCTAATCTGCGCTTGCCTGCGTTCAGAGAGTTCGATTTTGCGCGTCAGAGCGCGAGTGATGAGCAAAATCACGCGCCCACCTGTCCATCGTGCGATGACAACGAGCGTAATAATCAGCGCGATTTGCAGTGCGCTCCCAAGAATCGCTTCGCTGTGCTGCTCCCAGAGGCGAAGTAGAGTGCCTTGCATCGGGGAGAGTTATACCTGCGATTGGGGGAGATTCCTCAACTTCACTCGGAATAACCTGATCTTTTTGCGGACGATACCTGTCATTCCGAGCGGAGTGAGGAATTTCCACCCTCGCCTGACGGCGATGTGATACCTTCACGCGCGGGTGCTGGCGATGGTTTCTCTCCCACCGCTACCACGCGCGGCATGGCGCGATAGACGCTGTTCGCCACCCGCTCGCGCTTAACGAGCTGCCCGTTCTCGTACACTTCGCGCCACAGAATCACGCGGAAGCCCGCCGATCCTTTTTTCAGCACGCGCGTTTTGCCTTCAGGTAGGTTTGGGTCGGGCACGCGCTGTTCGGGTGGCGCGGGCAACGGCGTACGCTCGGTCTTCAACACTACGCGACGCCCCAACTGCGTTCGCCCCAATATACGTATCGTGAGCGAAGAACGCCCCAACTCAGTGCTGATGGCGATTGGTTCGTTGAAGGGATTCTCTATCACGAAGTCGATGCCTGTATCGGTCACGGTGGCGTCGCGTCCCAGCGGTACATAGTCCACCGGAATCGAGTGATTCGCTCGTCGCACGATTTTGAGGTCGCTTAGGAGCGCAGCGTTGAACAGGGTAGAGGAAACCTGACAGATGCCCCCGCCGATGCCCAATTGCTTCTCGCCGTGAATAATCACGGGCGCGAGACGGAAACCTTGCTTCAGTGTGCGCTTGCCCACTGCCCGATTGTATGACAACCGCTCGCCCGGCAGCAGAACCCGCCCATCCAGCGCGCTGGCTGCCAGCCGAATGTTATAGTTGCGTTGCACCTGATAACCTGGAAAGCGTGTGGTGTAGCTAGCGACGACGCCCGTAATCGCATTCGCCTGTTCAGTGGTAATGCGTGGGCGCGTGGTGAAGAACGCCACTTCAAACTCGGTGCGTGCGTTAGGCAGCTCCCGCAAGGCGTTCACAAGGTTCCGGTAGCTCGCGTCAGCGTCCAGCGTAGTTCCGTCGCGACTGGGCGTTATTTGCACCATGCCGTTGATGAACCGCACGCGGGCGTCTCGAGGGGGGTGTTCCAGTGAGCGAAATTGGCTAAGCTGCGCCTGAAATCTATCGGGCGTTCCTAACCACTGAGGTTGCACCTGCACGCGCGGCTTACTGAAAATACGCTCCCAAAGTGGCACCTCCGCCCATGCATTCAGGATTGCCTGTTGAGTGCCGATGATATCCAGCTCCACACCCCAGTCTTTGAGCCGTGTGCGGCGATAGGGGACTTGTTGCACTACGACGGGCTGTTCGGCAAGCACAACGCGCAGGTTCTGTAGATAGTCGGGCAGCTTGCTGGGTCGTACGCCCGCCAGAGAATAGCCGGCTAACTGCGCCCCACTGGGGAACGGCGCATCGCGGCTGACCATCCAGAGTAGCGCGCCCGCGCCCATCCCTAGCAGCCCCACCGCACTGAGCAGCGTCGCGCCTATCCAACGGCGATTCATTCTATTTGAATTATACCGCATAGATGGCGGATGTGCGCTGCAACCTACTCTGGTGCGCGCCTAAGCTGTCAACGGACAAATCACGAGGCAACAGAGATCGCGCTATGCTTATCGACCGTCCAAGAGCAGTGCGGAGGGCTGCGTCTTGTTCTGTGGGCGATTATGGAGTCATATCAATAGCGGAAACGGTGTAATGTATCGTCAGCGAGGACGCTGACGCTACGAGTGGATGTGCGTAGCGTCGGCATCCCGCCGACGAAGCCTCACTCGTAGCGTCGGCGTCCCGCCGACGAAGCCTCACTCGTAGCGTCGGCATCCCGCCGACGAAGCCTCACTCGTAGCGTCGGCGTCCCGCCGACGAAGCCTCACTCGTAGCGTCGGCATCCCGCCGACGAAGCCTCACTCGTAGCGTCGGCGTCCCGCCGACGAAGCCTCACTCGTAGCGTCGGCATCCCGCCGACGAAGCCTCACTCGTAGCGTCGGCGTCCCGCCGACGAAGCCTCACTCGTAGCGTCGGCATCCCGCCGACGAAGCCTCACTCGTAGCGTCGGCGTCCCGCCG
>CAYVKB010000004.1:0-24514 GCA_964451985.1 uncultured Fimbriimonadales bacterium
TCGTGGATGACGCCGACCTGCTGATTGTGCTGTTCAACTTCGGTGCAGGTTGCTAAGAGTGGTGTAAACCGAGCAGGCGTGGAGGAGACTCTACGCCCGCTGGGTTTAAGAAAACCGCCTCTGGAAATCTGCGAGATTCCCCCACTTCGCTTGGAATGACCAGAGTGGGAGACTATACTCGAAGAGTTCGGGCATTGCTCACGGGCAAATGCGTATCACTCGATCGGTCTCGCTATTTGCTTCCAGCATGACCTGATACACCCGTGCCCGGGTTAACTCCGCACCTCCGAGTTGCAGCCGCTCTGCCCACTCGATGGCGACAATCCCACCGCGTTCAAAAATCTCGTCCAATCCCAGCGTGCTGAGTTGTTCGGGTGTCTCGATACGATATAAATCCAGGTGAAGGAAGGGTAGCCCCTTCAGGTGGGGCGGCTGCTGGATGGTATATTCGTGAATCAGCGTAAAGGTAGGGCTACGGATAGGTTCTGTGATGCCCAGCCCACGCGCCACCCCGCGAATGAAGGTGGTTTTACCCGCCCCGAGGTTGCCTTTGAGCAGAATCACGGTGTCGGGCAGTAGACTTTGCGCCCAGTGCGCGGCGAAGGCTTCGGTGGCGGTGGGGCTGTCGGAGACGAACTCAGTCGAGGTCATCGTCGTAGCGTTCGAAGCGAATCAGCAGCATCTGCGGGTCGATGGGCAGGTTGTGCTCGTGAATCAGTTGCAGGATGCGCATATTGGTTTGCGCCACCACTTCCGCCATTTCGCTGTTCATTTGCTCGATGCGCTCCAGCAGGCGCAGGATGATTTCCACGCCGGCGAGGTTCACGCCGAGCTGCTGCGTAAGTCGCTGGATACGGCGCAGGCGGGCGATGTCGGCTTCCGAGTAGAGCCGCTTGCTGTTGCCCACGCGGTGCGGTTGAATCAGCCCCAGCCGCTCGTACAGGCGCAGGGTTTGGGGGTGTAGCCCGCACATTCGCGCCGCGATGCTAATCAGATAGACCGGCTCTTCCGATGGGCGGTTCTTGTTATGCCTCATACCTTCACCTCCTGGGGGTTGCTCAGGCGAAGCAGTTGTTCGAGCAGTTCGCGTTCGCGCGGCGAGAGTCGTTTGGGCACAGTGATTCGGACACGGGCATACAGGTCGCTGATTTTGCCCTTGCCCAGCGGCAGCCCCTTGCCCGCCAGCCTGAAACGGGTGCCGCTTTGCGTGCCGGGCGGCACTTTCATTTTCACGATGCCATGTGGGGTGGGCACTTCTACCTCACCGCCCAGAATCGCCGTCAGGTAGTCGATGTCCACTTCGGTATACAAATCGTCGTCTTTGCGTTCGAAGCGTGGGTCGGGCTTGAGCTTGATGCGCAGGTATAAATCGCCGCGCTTGCCGTTTGCGCCCGCTGCGCCTTCGCCAGCAAGCCGTAGTCGCTGCCCCTCTGCCACGCCTGCGGGGATATTCACTGTAAGCGTGCGAGTGCGCATTACGGTTCCACGCCCTCGACAGGTGGGACATGGCGCGCCCACGATGCCCGTGCCGTTGCACTCGTCGCAGTGCATTTCAAGCCCGAACACACCGAACCGACGACGCCCAGTGCCTCCGCAGGCGCGGCAGGTCTGCTGACGGTTTGGGGCGATGCCTGTGCCGTTGCAGGTGTCGCACGGCTCTTCCATGCTCAGTTGAATCGTGCGCGTTGCACCGCGAATGGCGTCCTCGATACTGATTTCCAACGATTGCTCGATGTCGCGCGGGGCGCGCTGCATGCGCAAGTCGCCCCCAACGCCCCCGCCACGCAGCAGGTTTTCAATGAACTCCTGAAAATCGCCGAACCCAAACGGCGATTCAAAACCGCCTGGCTGAAAGTTCTCCCCGTATTGCTCGCGCATGCGCTGGTAGGCTTGCCACTGCTCACCGTAGCGGTCATAAGCCGCACGCTTTTCAGGGTCAGACAGCACCTGATAGGCTTCGTTGATTTCCTTGAACTTCTCTTCGGCGGTTTTGTTACCGGGGTTTACATCGGGGTGATACTTGCGCGCGAGTTTGCGGTACGCCGCTTTGATCTCCTTCTCATCGGCGTTCCGCGAGACTCCCAGAATCTGGTAGTAGTCCTTATAATCGCGCATAATGTATCACTCCACTCTATTTGTGGCTTGGACAGTCCCGTCCAAGCATAGGGTACGGAGAGTAATGTCCGTGCGCAGGCGTGGCTTGAGCATCTCGCCCAACGTCCTGTAGACGCAGTTGGAAACCGCTTCTACAGCCGTCGGCGGGACGCCGACGCTACGATTCTGGTAGGACGGCGTTCCCGCCATCGTACCAGCGCACGGACAGGAATCTCCGTGCTACGCTTACTTCTCTTCGCGGTACTCGGCGTCGATGACATCGTCGCCGGTTTGGGTACTGGTCGTCGCGCCTGCAGTTGCACCTGTGTCGGTGGCGTAGCCTGCGGTGCGCTGCTGGTAGAGTTGCTCGGTGATTCGGTAAGTTAGGCTCTCCAGTTCGCCCATCAGGCTGATGGCGCGTTCTGCATTCTGTTGCTGGATAGCCTCCCGGATGTCGCGAATCAGGCTCTCGGCGCGTTCGCGGTCGCTCGCACTGATTTGCTCACCCTGCTCTTTGAGTAGTCGCTCGGTCTCGATGGCGAGTCGCTCGGCGCGGTTGAGTTGCTCGGCTTGCTCGCGCAGTTGGCGGTCGCGCTCGGCGTTCGCTTCGGCTTCGCGCACCATGCGCTCCACCTCTTCTCGGCTGAGGTTCGTGGAACCGCTGATGCGGATGCTTTGCTGTCGCCCTGTGCCGAGGTCCTTCGCAGCGACCTGCATGATGCCGTTCGCGTCGATATCGAAACTCACCTCGATTTGGGGCACGCCCGCGGGGGCAGGCGGGATGCCATCCAAGTGGAACACACCCAACAGTTTATTGTCACGCGCCATCGGACGCTCGCCTTGATAGACTCGCACCTCCACGCTGGTCTGTCCATCGGCGGCGGTGGTGAAAATCTCGCTCTTGCGCGTCGGAATCGTAGTGTTGCGCGGAATCAGCACCGTGAAGATGCCGCCTTTGGTCTCAATTCCAAGTGAGAGCGGGGTGACGTCCAGCAGCACGATGTCCTTGACCTCGCCTGCCAGTACGCCCGCCTGAATCGCCGCGCCGACCGCGACCACCTCGTCGGGGTTCACGCCCTTGTGCGGTTCCTTGCCAGCGATGTGCTGCACCATCTCCTGCACTTTGGGGATGCGCGTGGAGCCGCCTACCAGCACCACCTCGTCGATGTCGCTCGCCTTCAAGCCCGCATCCTCCAGCGCACGGAAGATGGGACCCTTCAGCCGCTCAAACAGGTCCGCGCAAAGGTCTTCGAACTTCGCGCGGGTGAGCGTCATATCGAGGTGCTTGGGACCGCTTGCATCCGCCGTGATGAACGGCAGGTTAATCGTGGTGGTGGTCACGCTGGACAGTTCGATCTTGGCGCGTTCAGCAGCTTCTTTGAGGCGTTGCAATGCCTGTCGGTCTTGCCGCAGGTCGATGCCGTGTTCCTTTTTGAACTCATCGGCGAGGTAGTCCACGATGCGCTGGTCGAAGTCGTCGCCGCCGAGGTGCGTGTCGCCCGAAGTGGATTTGACTTCGAACACGCCGTCGCCCACTTCCAAAATCGACACATCGAACGTGCCCCCGCCCAGATCGAATACCAGAATCGTCTCGTTGGATTTCTTATCCAGTCCGTAGGCGAGTGCGGCGGCGGTTGGCTCGTTGATGATGCGCAGCACCTTTAGCCCTGCGATTTCGCCTGCGTTTTTGGTCGCGGTGCGTTGCGCGTCGTTGAAGTAGGCAGGCACGGTAATCACTGCGGCGTCGACCTTCTCGCCCAAGTAGGCTTCGGCGTCGGCTTTCAGTTTCTGAAGCACCATCGCCGAAATCTCTTCGGGGCGCAGGGTTTTATCGAGAGCGGGGATATGCACAGCAGCGTCGCCCTTGCTGTCGGCGACCACCTTGTACGGCACGCGCTTACGCTCCTCCTCCACCTCGTCGTAGCGTCGCCCGATGAATCGTTTGATAGAGAAAATCGTGTTCTCGGGGTTTACCACTGCCTGTCGCTTGGCGGGCGCGCCCACCAGTCGCTCACCAGTTTTCGTAAAGCCCACGACCGAGGGGCACAGGCGTCCCCCCTCCGCCGTCGGAATCACGACGGGTTCGCCGCCTTCCAGCACGGCAATCACTGAGTTCGTCGTCCCTAAGTCAATCCCTACAACCTTGCCCATAATCGGTGTCCTCCAAAGATTATTATTGGCTCCTGCGCTCTATTGCTACAGGGATTAATACTTCCTGTGGCACGCATAGGTTCCCATTTTTTGAGCAGAGCTATTATACCTGACTTGAGTGCAATATTGTCAATTTTGAATGTGCCGTCGCGGGACATATCTCTGCAGGGTACACTCTACGCTGTGCAAGTGGAGGCGCGGACGCAGGGTGGCTTACACGGCGCGTGGTTGGGCTGGAGCGCAGCGTATTTCGCACTGCAGCTGGGCGCACCGCTAATTACACTGCCGCCCGGTTGGCTGTTGATGGGCGGCGTGCTGCTGAGTACGCTGCTGCTGATGGCAACGCTGCTGGGGCTGGTGTTTGCTTGGGCGCGTGAGGCGGAACGAGTTAGGTGGCTCGCACCCGCGATGCTGATAGGTGGCTTAGCGGCGTGGCTGGGCTGGAACCTATTGCCCACTCTACTCGGCTGGATGCCTCAAAACCGCCCGTCGGAGTTCGTGTTCGGCTTCTACCGAGCGATGCACGGGTACCTGCTGATGCTGGCGGCGGTGGGACTGGGCGCGACGCTATCTAAACTCATTCGCGAGAAGAACCTACTTGCGCCTGTGATCCCGTTCGCTGCGATGGTGGACATGCTGACCGTGCTGACGCCGGGTGGCTTCGTAAAACGGGTGATGGAGCAAGCCCCCGAGGTGGCGGAGCGGGCATCAGTGGCGGTGATGGCAGCACCGAACGCGCCCGAGGTGGCGGCGAAACTAACCCCGATTGCGATTATCGGCGTGGGCGATTTCATCTTTCTGGCGTTGTATGCAGCGTGCCTGATACGGTTCGGCATGCGTGTGCGCGCCACGATGATTGGGCTTTTCGTAGCGTTGTGGGTGTATCTGGGATTGGTGCTGTGGGTATTGCCGATGTTGGGGCTTGCCCCACGCTTGCCTGCACTTGTGCCGATGGCGGCGGTCACGCTCGCGCTGAACTGGCGGTCGTTCCAGCTCAGTCGACAGGAGACCGTCGCCAGTGTCGTGGTGATTGCGCTGGCGTTGGGCGTGATTGCGTTTCTGTTTACGCGTGGGGCGTAGCACTACGCTGCCGTGAACCGTATGCGCTCGCGCGTGAGTTCCAGATTGTGCTGCGATTGCTGGTGCTTGGGGTCGATACTCAGCGACTGCTCGTAGGCGATTTTGGCGGCATCGTACACGCCCATGCGGAAGTAGCAGTTGCCTAGCGTGAACCATGCTTGCGCATTGTACGGGTCGCGCTCGATGCCGGCGGAATAGGCATCGGCGGCTTCAGAATATGCACCCAGCTGATACAGCGCGTCGCCCGCGTTTAGGAAAGCGTTTGCATCCTGCGGGTTCAAGTCAATCGCTGCAGCGAAGCAGCGTAGGGCGTTCTCATAGTCCTTCAGTTGCCACAGGGCACGCCCCCAGTTAATATACATCTCGGCGTTAATTGGGTAGCCGTGCATCTCGTAGTGCGTATACGCCTCCACGAGGCTTTGCCAGTCGCCCGACTCCTGGGCAGCGTGTAGCCACCGCTCCTGCCATACATGTTCGTGGGGCATAGCAAGTGCAACTGTGCGTACATAGGGTAGGGCGCGCTCATAATCACCCACTTCCCACCAAAGCTTCGCCAGCAGCTGCTGCGCCAGTAGATAGTGCGATTCGTGGTTTGCCAGTTGCAGAAATATTTGCTCGGCGGCGTCGCGTTCGCCTTGCTCTAACAGCAGTTGTCCATAGTCCAATAAGATAATAGGGTCGTTGGGGCGTTCGTGCATCAGGCGTTGGTACAGCGCGCTCGCTTCACTCAAGCGTTCCAGTGCGCGCAGGGCACGTGCGTAGGCGAACCGCCACTTGTAGGTGACCACGCCAATATCACCCGTGTAGCTGCTGCCTACCAGCAGAGTCTCGCCGTCGGGTGCGAGTAAGCCGATACGCATCGCCGTCTCGCGCGCCGCCTCCAGCGATTCCAGCGACTTCTGATAATAGCCCAGTCGGTAATAGACATTCGCCAGCGTGTGGTGAAGCATCGGGCTGTTGATGCCGCGAGCGAGGGCGTCGGCTCCCACCTGCAACGCTTCCTCGTAGCGCTGCAAGTTCAACAGCGAGGCGACCCAGATTGCCCAGATTTGCCCCGCGTAATCCTCGTCGCCGCGCAGGTAGGGGCACACCTGCTCCGCCCAGCTCGCCGCTTGCTCGTAATCGTCCGCGCTGTAGTAAGTGTTCGCCAGATTGAACTTGTGGAATAGGTCGTCGGGTTCGCGCTCCAACTGACGCTGGATGAGCTCGATATTGCGCCGAATCTTATCGCGGCTGGTCATCACCTCGCCGCGGTAGCCTAAGTGCCGAATCTGCGCCGTTACAGTCGCGATGCGCCCCTTGCGCTCCACGATGCTCGGCGTAATTTGCTCGTGAATCACGCCGTCCCAGCGCAATCCGGGCAGACGCCGAAACATGCGCACGATGCGATGCACAAAATAGTCACCGTCGCGAATCTCGTTCAGGATCTCCAGATAGTAGCCTGCAAACTGTGGATGGCGTGCGGCGTTCAGAATTGCCTGCTTGGATTCGGGCGCGAGGCGTTCGTCGGCGTCCATGACTAAGATCCAGTCGCCCGTAGCATGCTGCAAAGCGATATTACGCGCTGCCGCGAAATCGTGTTGCCATTCGGCATGGATTACCTTCGCCCCGTACCGCTCGGCGATTTTGGGGGTGCCGTCGTCCGAACCCGTATCTACCAGCACAATCTCGTCCACTACGCCCTGCACGCTCTTCAGACATTCTTCGAGATACTGCGCCTCGTTGCGAGCAATCATGCTGAGGGTGATTTTGACGCCCACCGGCTCATCAGGAATCGGGAACTGATACCGTTCCAGCCAGTGTTCGAGGGTTTGGATACCCTTTAGCAGCGTGGCGCGGTCTTCACGGCGTTTCTGTTTCTTGGCGGAGACAAGGCGCGGGTCGCTTGCATGGCAAATCAGCACATTCCGCAAGGGTAGCACTACCTCGCGCAGCCAGTCAGGGTGTTGGTAGCCCCGCTCCAGCAGTTGGACGACCAAGGGATAGGCTTCCGATTCGCGTGTGAGGTAAATCCAGTTCCAGGTTTGCCGTGCGGTGAGTATGACCGAGTTCGGGCAAGCGGCGCGCGCTTGATAGGTGAGTTGCTCCGCTTCATCCCAGCGGATTTGCTGCAGTAGGGCGACAATCGCCCCCTCATAAGCGTTTTCGTCGTTCGGGTGCTGCGCCAAGTAATTCTGGAATGCTTCGTAGGCTTCACCGCTGCGGTCTTGTTGGAGCAGCACGAACGCAGGTTGCAGGTCGGCGTCATAGCCCTCTGCGAATATCGGTACTGTTTGCTTTGCGACGATGGTGTTCATCGGCTCCCCCTTTCTAATGGCGCATCGCTTACTTGCGGACGGTGCGTTTCTTGAGCTTCGGTTGCGCATGCACGCCGTTGCCGCCTTCAGCAGCGGGTGCAGGTTCAGGTTGACTGAACTTCTGGCTCAGCGCGCGTTTTGCCCCCGCAATTGTGTAGAGTTCCTCTTTGAGCAGGCGTTTGATTTCTCTTAATACCTCGATGTCCTCGCGCCGATAGCGTCGCTGCCCACCTTGGGTGCGCACAGGGTTCAAAAACTCGGCAAACTCACGCTCCCAATAGCGAATTGTATGCGTCTCCACCCCTACCAGAAAGCTCGCGGTACTAATTGGCACGGGACGGTCTTGAATCGGCTTTTTGCCAGTGCGTTTCGGCTTCTGCATCGTTAACCTCCATAGAATATCTATGTACCTCGTGAGAGATTATCGGAAGGCAGTTGAAGTTTCTTAACGCCGTTCTGTCAAATCCCTCACGAGGCATGAACAGAAACTAACGCTTCATATTCACCACATCCGCTAATAGTTCGTCCACAACGGACACAATTCGTGTGTTCGCTTGGAATCCGCGCTGGGTCACAATCATATCGGCGAACTCGCTTCCCAAGTCCACGTTAGATTGCTCCAGGTAGCCCGCGTTAATCTCGCCCAAGCCGCCTGTGGTGGGTGCGCCCACCTGAGGTAAGCCGGAGTTGTCGGTCAGTCGCCACATGTTGTTCCCCAGCCGGAACAATCCCGCGGGGTTCGAGAACAGGCTCATCGCGATTCGCCCCATCGGGCGCGACAGTCCGTTGGAGAACACGCCCTGAATCGTGCCGTCGATGCCAATCGTGAACTCTTGCAGCGTGCCGGGAGGGAAGCCGTCCTGATACACGGGCTGTACAATCGACTCCGCCGCCAGCGAGGTAATTTGGCTTAGGTCTAACTCCACTGTGAAGGGCTGTGCGCCGTTGGTGGGCGTAATGGTAATTTGCTGCGTGGTGGAGCCGATAAGTTGCCCTTGACTGTCAAAGTAGAGGCGTGAATTGGTACCCGTAGTAAAGTCGCCGACAGGTGTGGTGCCTTCCACCGCCGACCACTCCCAAGAGCTGACCGCGCCTGTTGGGGGCGTGCCATGCGGAGGTACTTGGCGGTTGGTGAAGGTGATGGTGATGTCGTGTGCGCCGCCGAGCGCGTCATACACTCGCACCGTCGCGGCATAGGTCTGCGTTGCAGGCGCGTTCGCGTTTAGGTTGCCTGTGTACTGCACCACGCTGGTTTGACGCACCGCCGCCTGCGAGCCGACGGGGAACTGCAATACCGAGCTCGAGTTAATGGGCTGGTTTGTGTCAATAATGCCCCCTGCGTTCGCCATCCAGCCCAGCACCTTCCAACCTGTGCCGCGATGCACCAGAAAGCCCGAAGAGTCCAGCCCGAATGCGCCATCGCGTGTGTAGTTCACATCGCGCCCGTTGGTCAGCATAAAAAAGCCGTTGCCCTGAATCGCAAGGTCGGTTGTACGACCTGTCATCTCCAGTGCGCCCTGTAGCGTGTGGATATCGATAGCACCAACCTTCACGCCCAGCCCGACTTGTATCGGGTTCACACCGCCCAAGACCTCGCTGGGGCGACTCGCCGCGCGAAAAGTTTGCGCCATCAAATCCTGAAAATGCACACGGCTGCCTTTGAAGCCCGTCGTGTTGATATTGGCGATGTTGTTTCCAATCACATTCATCTTCGTCTGATGCGCCTTCAAACTGGCGACTCCCGAAAGCATAGCCTGCCACATAGATTTTTCACCTCCTCAACGAATAGCGCGCAGCGATTCCATCGGCACCGCCTCGCCATTAATGGTTAGAAATACTCGTCCTGCGCTCATCTGTACACCTTCCACCTTGCCCGCGACTCGCATCCCGCTGGGCAGGGCAGCCTCCACTTCTCGCCCAATCAACCCTGCCGCCTGAAAGGTGGTGAACATCCCGCCCATGCGCTCCATCTGCTGTGCGGTGTTCAACTGCGCCATCTGCGCCAGAAAGTCGCGGTCTTTCACAGGGTCCATCGGGTTCTGCGAAGTGAGTTCCACAATCAGCAGTCGCAGGAACTGGTAGGTATCCATCGTGGTGCGCGAGCCGCCGTAGGCGGGAGCGCCCGTGTTAGACTGTATCGCTCCGATAGTCATCGAACAACCTCCTCATCTGAGTTCGTTCACACCCAGACGCTCCATCGTCCATCGTAGTAACTGAGGCTGTCCGTAGCCGTTGAGGGGTGTGTTGTAGTGTTGATAGTGGTTGCAGGCGTGCGGAACGGGCGCGCCTGCGCAAAGTGGGGGTTGCTTTGACCCCCAACATCGAAATGAGTCAGTTGCAACCCGCGCGATTCGAGTTGCTCGCGCAGTTGCTGCTGGGTTTGCTGAAGCAGCTGGCGGGTCAGGTCACGCTCCGCGCTGACCCACGCCTGCACCTCGCCGCCCGATGCCTGAATGCGCAGTTCAATCACGCCCAGCTCAGGCGGGTCAAGACGCACCGTAATACTGTCGTGTTCGCGGTTGTACACCATCCGCTCGATATGCCGCGCCACCTGCTCCACGGCGCCCCAGTCAGGCTGGGCGGATTGAACCGCATAGGAAGGCTCCGTGTGCGCGGTGCTGTAGGTCGTGGGCGCGTGATGCAGTGCGCTTACATGCGGCGTATGGTCGCGCGAGTCGTCTTGCCCTTGCACGGCGCGATGCGACTCAGAAGTGCGTTCCATCCCACGAGCAGCAAGTACAGCGGTTTCGCGGTCTGTGAGCAACAGCGAGGAGGGCGTCTCACCCTGACGGGCGGACGAAACAGGGGAGACACCCTTATCGCCGTTGGAAGGAGGCAGTGCATCAGAAGCCAGACTCAACGCCTCCAACACGCTTTGCTCGAAATCACCCCCAAGAACCGCTGGGTTTTCGTCCCCCTGCAGAGGCGTGAAAAGTTCAACCTGTTGCCTACTCTCAACGAGCAATACGACCTCACTGTCCAAGTCTCCGTTCGCTTGTACTTGTACTTCAGCGTCCGATATCTCAAACTCACCCCCCAGCGTGCTCTCCGTCAATAAAGAGGGGGGGATGGGCACGTGCGAGAAGGATGTGGTCTCCTCTCCGTTCACGGAGTGGAGAGAAAGAGGTGTGGGAGCAGAAAAATCAGGGATGTCATGAACACCGTAGAACCAAAGCGGAGATGCCGTACCCTTCAACCCTTCTCCCACCACGGGTGAGAAGAGATATTCCCTGCTCCCCTGTGGCATAGGTGCGGAAGTTAGAGCCGGAGGGAAAATTAAAAACGCGAACTCACCCTGTTCCGTCTCCGAGTCCAGTAGGTCTTCTAAGACCGCCTCAAATTCCCCCGAATCATCCGGGCGGACGCCGAGCTCGCCCGTTGCAGGCGGTAGTTCCTGTCCGAGTGTCGGCTCCATCCCAATCATAGGCGTCAACATCATCCCGTATTATTGGCAGGTGTGCGAAATCTTTAGAGGCGTCGTCCTGTAGCAGGATTATCGCCCAGAATGTCATAATAAGGAGTATGCATCGAAGGCTTCTCGCGTGGGTTCTGGTGCTATTGTGCCTTGCACTGGGCTGGGCGGACGCGCCGAAACTGCAAGCGCGTGCAGCGATCCTGATGGATGCTGAAACAGGGCAAGTATTGCACGCCAAAAATGCCTACAAAAAGCTACCTCCTGCCAGCCTGACGAAGGTGATGACCGCGATTCTCGTGTTGGAGCGGTGCGATTTGGAAGACGTGGTGAAAGCCTCCCAGCGCGCGGTGAACACCAAGCCCAGCTCGATGAACCTGCGCGTGGGTGAGCAGGTGAAGGTGCGTGATTTGCTCTACGCGTTGATGCTCCGCTCCGCCAATGATGCTGCTGTCGCCTTAGCCGAGCATGTCGCTGGCTCGGTGGAGACGTTCGCAAAACTCATGAACGCGAAAGCCCACGAACTGGGCGCAAAGAACACACACTTCGTGAACCCGCACGGGCTGCACGACCCCAGACATCTTTCCACAGCCTACGACATCGCACTCATCACGCGCTACGCGATGGAAAATGAGACCTTCCGCCAGATTGTAAAAACGCCCTACTACATCGTGGAGCGTTCGGTGAATCAGGACGATTTGTGGATGGTGAACAAGGCGATGTTTCTGAAGCAGTACGCCGATGCGGAGGGCGTGAAGACGGGCTACACGAACCCTGCAGGATTCTGCTTTGCAGGCTCGGCACTTCGCGACGGGCGTCGACAAATCACGGTCGTACTGAACAGCCCCCAGCGTGAGGCGGACACGATTGCGCTGATGGAACACGGCTACAACGACTGGGAGCGCATCGAGTTGCCTGCGGGCGAAGTGGTGGGAAGCGTACCTATCGAGAACGGCGTGCTGGAGCAAGTGTCGGTACGGTTGGCGGAGCCGTTGGTGTGGCTCGTGCCGAAAGCGCAGCGGGCACGCTATCGATGGGAGGCGCAGACACAGCCACTTAGCGCTCCTGTGCAGGCAGGCGATACGGCGGGCTGGCTGGTGGTGTACCGTGACGGGAAGCCCTACAAAAAAGCCCCTGTAGTGATTGCCCAGGATGTGGCGCGTCAGCCTATCTTTCCGATGTCCGTCGGCGGCGTGTTGACAACGGGGCTGATTTTAGGGGTGGTAAGCTGGCGGCTCCGTGGGAACCGCCAGCGGCAACGCATGCGCGTAGAACGCAAGCTTATACGCGGTTCATGAAGCGGCGGCGCAACATCAAACCGCTTAGTCCCGCCACCATCAGCGCCATGCTGCCCGGCTCAGGCACGACGTAAAGCGCCAGTGCGTCAATAGCAGAACCATTCCCAACTGCGCTGGTGTTTAGATTCACAATCGAGAGGGTCGCAACAGAGTGCGAGTCGTTTTGCCATTCGTAGTACCAGTTGTACCACACACCAGGACGCGGCGGCTCGGGGAACCCAAAGACGCCAAACTCCAAATCATTCGCGAGGAACTGCAGTATCGGGAACGACTCACTTGTCCACACGGCTACCCAGCCTGTGAAAGCGTAGGTTTGTCCTGCCTCCACTGCAACGCTCTGACGCCATACGACCAGGTTTGACGTGGTCGCGCCTTTGGTCATCAACATCATACCTTCGCCAGTCGTAAAGTCGCCGAAGCTATGTGCCTCTGGGTGATGATTCGCTGGGTTCGAGGTCAAAATGTACTGTCCAGAGCGGAGTACAGAGTCAGGGCTGGAGCGGTCGGCGTTGTTATTATGCTCGTAGTCGCTGGAGAAGCCGTGATTGCCTAACTCAAAGTCCGGATTGGTAAGCAGGTTCACCTGTGCGGATGCACTACTTAGCAGCGCCGCAATCGCCAACAGCGGCAGCGCATACTGCCGCAATCTCCCTTGAGAACTACCCAGAATAGTTAATCTCACAGTTGATCCTCCCATTTTTAACCGCAGCAACTTTCGTGCCAAACCTCGCAAATTTGAGGAAAAGCAGAATTATTTTACCAGATTTACATCTTTCTTTGCGACAGATATTGACTACCGCTCCCGCACGCCCAGAATGTAGGCAAGCAGTATAGTCAGGGCAATTGTGCCCCACAGGAACTTTGCCCAGTTGGGAAAAGCGTAGAAGGAGAAGAACGCCTCAGTGAACGCGGCGAGGAAAATCAGCACGACGGAGCCTGCCAGAATCCAGAAGGCATCGGGGGCGACCTGACCCACGGCTTCCGAGCGAGTGAGGTCACCTGGTGCAATCATCGCGCGTCCCAGCATCAGCCCTGCCCCACCGCACAGAAACACTGCGCCCAGCTCCGGCACACCGTGCGGATAGATGGATACCAGCAGAAAGCCCAACTTGCCCGCGTGGTACATCTCGCCTGCCAAAGTTCCAATCAGGTATCCGTTGGTAATTAGCAGATAGACCGTTGGCATCGCCCAGAACACCCCCAGCCCGAACGCCAGCATCGCCACGCGCGAGTTGTTCACGAAGTAAAAACTGCTCATAATCGATGCCATGCCCGTCTCACCTGGTTGGCGCTGCTGCCCTGATTTCCAATGTTCGAAGACAGGACGCCACTGCGGGTCGACGAGTGTCGGTCCCAGTGCAGGGTTCGCGACAATCATCAGAAACGGGATGAGTGCGCCCAACAGCGTGAAAACGATAGCGAGCCACACATAGCGATGGCGTCGGCGCACGGCGGCGGGGAACGAGTACCAGAAGAGCCGAAGCGCGCTTTTCACGCTGCCGCGCCGAGCCCGATACAGCACGCCGTGTGCCCGTCCCAGCAAACTATTTAGGTACTCCACCACGCTGGCATCCGCGCCTTGCTGACGCGCATACGCCAAATCTGCCGCCGTTTGCCGATAGAGCCGCCCCAGCTCTTCCAGCGCGGCGCGGTCTAAACCCCCGCCCCCACTCCAACGCAGCGCGTCCAGCAACTGCTCAAACCGCTGCCAACGCTCCTTGCGACGCTCCACAAATGCACGAACGTTCACACAGAAATTATACCAACCCTGCAGCGGTTCTTGAAATCGGACGTAACACTCACATAAAGGTCAATATGCAAATCTTCACAACGCTGAGAACTCAGCAGGACTCTCGAACAACGAGTCGAAAAACTTCCCTGTGCGAAGTCGCATATCCACAAGGAGGTTTTCTATGACGATACGATTCGGACTGTTTCTCTCCGCACTCTTTTTGTGCGGGTCAGCCGGGGCGCAGTTGCCCGCCGTGGAGTTGAATGTGCGCGGCGACACAGTACGCATCACGCGCGACAACTACGGCGTGCCCACCGTGCAGGCGACCACACAGTACGGCTTGCTGTACGGCAACGGCTACGCGATTGCGCAGGACCGCTTATGGCAGATGGAACTGTATCGCCGTCAGGCGCGCGGCGAGATGGCGGAAGTGATGGGTAGCCGTGCCTTAGAGCAAGACCGCGCTGCCCGCACTGAAGGCTATACGGATGCCGAGCTGCAGGCGCAAATCGACCGCTTGCCACGCGATTTGCAGGAGGCGTTAGATGCTTTTGCGGGCGGTGTGAACGCATGGATGCAGGAAGCCCAACGTACGGGCAAACTACCCAAGCAGTACGCCGAGAACGGAATTGAAGCGCGCCCCTGGCGACCCAGCGATACTGTGGCGATTGCCGTGATGATGCTCCGTCGGTTCGGCGGGGTAATGTCGGCAGGCGATTTGCGCAACTACGCCTTCTATCAGCTGCTTAAAGCTCGCAACAAGGACGCCGTTGCCGCATGGGTGAACGACCTGCTCTGGATTCAAGACCCCACCTCGCCCACCACTGTGCCCCCCGAAGACGACAAGCGCAAGGCGCACCGCCGCGACCCGCGCCAGACGCTTGAGCAACTGCGTAAGCATCTGGAGCTGCTGCCCGACATCGGCTTGAATGTATTGCTGCCTGCGCTGCGGATTGCCACAGGCGAAGCGCAGGTGGAATTCGCTCGTGCGCATGGGCTATACACCCAGTTCGGTAGCTACGCCATCGCGCTGGGACCGCAGAAGTCCGCCACAGGCATGGCGACTCTGGTCGGAGCGCCGCAGATGGGCTTTAGCCTGCCCCACATCGCTGCAGAGGTGCACCTGAACGGTGCAGGCATCAACGCGCGTGGCATGACCTTCCCCGGCACGCCCGGCGTACTCATCGGCACGAACGAGAACCTCGCGTGGACTTTTACCTCTGGGATCGCCGACTTCGTGGACGCTTTCATCCTGAAGCTCGATCCCCAGAACCCCGAACGCTACTGGTACAAGGGCACCTGGCGCAATTTAGAGAAGCGCACCGAAACGATTCGCGTGAAAGGCGGCGACCCCGTGCAGCTGACCGTGTACCGCAGCGTGTATGGACCGGTAGTGGCGAACGACCCACGCAACGCCGTCGCTGTGAGTATCCGCCTCAGCTACTGGGACAACGAGCTGGAGGCGTTCAAGGCGTACTACGGGTTCCTGACGGCACGCACGGTGGAAGACTTCGAACGCGCGGCGTCGCATATTCCCGCGTCGTTTAATGCCTTCTGCGCCACGCGCACAGGCGATATTGCATATTTCTATTGCGGACGCCCACCCATTCGTGCGGAGGGAGTCGACCCCCGTCTGCCCGTGCTCGGCACGGGCGAATACGACTGGCAGGGCATTATGCCGTTTTCAGAGATGCCCCGTGTGGTGAATCCGAAGCAGGGATTCATCGCGAATTGGAACAACAAGCCCGCCGTCTGGTGGGAGAACGCCGACACGCCTGTGTGGGGCATGATTTTCCGCGTGTACCGCCTGAACGACCTGATTCGCAGCAAACCGCGCCTAACGATTGACGATGTGAAGGCGTACATCCGCGACATCGGCGAATACGACGAGGACGCAGGCAAACTATTGCCGATTATGCTGCGCGTGGTGAAACGCAACGAACGCGCCTTCAACGACGAACTGCGTGCGGCAATCCGGCTCCTGGAAGCTTGGGATTGCCACGAGCGCGAGGGCAGCGCGGCGAAAGCCCTCTGGGACGCTTGGCTGGATGCCACGCGCAACCGCGTGTTCGCCGACGATTTGGGCAACTTCTTCAGCCCCGACCTGTTCCGCCTCGCCATTCAGCCGAGCTACATCGCTTACGCGCTGCTAGGCAGGAAAGCCCCCGTACCGCGCCTGTACGATTACTTCAACGGCAAAAAGCCCGAGGAGGTGCTTACCATCGCGCTGGCGGACGCGATTACGCAGCTCAAGCGACGCTACGGCGGCGGGATGAACCTGTGGCGCCACAGTGCGCCGCGCATGGGCTGGGGCGAGTCGATGCCCGGCGCACCCTACACCGACCGAGGCTCTTACATCCAAATCATCCAGCTCGGCGAGCAGTTCTTCGGTGAGACCGTGCTACCCCCAGGTCAAAGCGAAGACCCCAACTCGCCCCACTACGCCGACCAACGCGATTTGGCGGGCTGGTGGTTCTTCAAACCAATACGGTTGCGGTAAGCCCATCCAATAAAAGCGTTTAGAATGCTGGGGGCGTGCCCACGACACGCCCCCTCCAAGTCTACTTGGTCTTTGATTGTCATTAGACGCTTGCTAATCGCCCAACTCCTCAATAATCTGCATGCGCTCCTTGAGGACTTCGGTTTCGCCCAGCAGCGCGATGGCTTTCTCGGTAATCGCGCGCGCTTCGTCGGCGGAGCCAAGCCAGTGCAGCATGCCTGCCGTAATATCGTAGAGGTCCTCAAAAACAGACTGCATCGTGCGTGCGCTGGGGGTGTAACCCCACTCGGACTGCGCCAGAGACTGCCACGCCCGCAGGATATACGGGTAGGCGCGTTCGGGGTTGCCTTCACTGAGGGCAAGTTGCGCCAGCCCTAAAAACGCCTCGATACTGTTGGGGTAGTGGCGCAGCACTTGCAAGTAGGCTGTCCACGCCTCGTGCAGGTCGCCCATTTCATGTTGAAGTATCTCAGCGCGGCGCAACAGCGGGAAGAAGCTCTTCGGCTCGAGGCTCAACCATTGATCAATGTATTGCAACGCGCGCAGGGGCTGCCCCGCGTTCAGGGCTTGCTCCATCAGCTCGTCCAGCGCGGCGATGGCGGTCTCTTTCGCGCGGTTCGCCACGACAGGTGTCTGCAACAGGACTAACGGCAGGGCGATTTGCAGGGCGGATTCGTAGTCTTCATCGGCGAGGCACTGCTGCGCTTCGTCGCACGCCGCCGCCGCCTCCAGTAGGGTCTGAACCCCTTCGTGGTCGATATGCCCCTTTAGGGCGTTCCGCATCCGATCGGATGAGGTCAGTTCCGCTCGCATCGGCTATGCATATAATATACCCCAAGGCGATATAGAAAATGTCAAGATTGCTTGGCATTCTGAGCCATATCAGATGGGCGTGGCTTGGTGTATGCCATCGGGCACGCACAGACGCAACGCTCTGGACTGCGGAGCTGGGCAAAACGACGTACAACACGGCGTCACTGCCGCGCAGGGCTACCTGTTCACTTCGCTGGCGCGCCCGGCGGGACTCGAACCCACAACCAACGGCTTAGAAGGCCGCTGCTCTGTCCATTGAGCTACGGGCGCGCGGAGACAACCAAATTATACCACTGCAGCCGAACACGAGGCAAGCAAAGCCCGCCTGTGCTATTAGGTAGCAGGAAGACGCCACATCGGATAGAAGCTTCTCTTGGCAGCAGGCACGGCCCCACTTGCGCTGTGCTGGAAGGAGCAGGAGCATGCTGATGGAACTCACTCTGACGGTAGGAATGATGATGATGCAACCGATGACTTACAAACTTCAGCCCTATTTACAAGACCGAAGCGTGTCCTATACAGCGCAATACGGTTTGCCGAACACGCCTGTGCTGGCGATTGCTATTTCTGGCGAGACGCTCTACGCGGGCGCCGAACAGGGCGTCGCGACGGCGAGCCTGAGCCAGCCCGACCGCTGGCGCATGGCAAGCAGCCAGCCTGCACACGCCCTGATACCCGACGGTGCAGGGGGCGTGTTCGGAATCGGTGGGCGGATGCTGTTCCAGATAATGGTAAATGGCGAGACGCACACACTGCACACCGCCGATGCCGAGCTACTGGGTATGCAGGTGGCGCAGGCGGGCGGACTGTGGCTGCTTACTCCCAACGCCCTGCTGCGCTACGAGAATGGCGCAATCCGCGAGACGCATCCCGCACCCACCAACCGCCAGTTCCGTTGGTTCCATCAGGACACACGGGGGCGTATATTCGCCTTTGCGGAGGGCGAGCTGGAACGGCGATGCTATCGCCTCGACGGGGGACAGTGGCAGATGCTGGAGGTCGCCGACAATCGCGGACGGTACTTTGACGATGCATGGCTATGCGCCGTCAGCGATCCCATCGGACACTTGTGGATTGGTGCACGTTCGGGTTTGATTCTCGGCGACGGCGAGGGCTGGTTCCTCTCACGCGAGTTGTACGACGGATCGCCCACCGCGCCTGCTGCACCCACCACCGAACTTATTCCGCCGCAGGGCTTCATCCGTTGCATGGTGTTCGCTCCGAACGGCGACCTGTGGGCGGGTACGCCCGAAGGCGCATGCCGACTACGCGACGGTAAATGGAGCTACTTCTGGGGCAAGCGGTGGCTGCCCGGCAATCAAGTCTACGCCATCGCCATCGACCGCCAGAACCGCGCGTGGCTGGCGACCGACGGGGGCGTGGCGTGCATCGAATCGGTGCGCATGACTCTGCAGGAGAAAGCGGCGCACTACGAGCGCATCATCGCCCTGCGCCACAATCGCAACGGCTTCGTCACTGGGGGCGAGTGGAGCGACCCCAACGACCCCAACAGCTGGAAAATCGAGGCAAGCGACAACGATGGGCTATGGACAGCGATTTACTGCGCCGCGCAAGTGTTCCAATACGCCGCCACGCGCGACGCTGCCGCCCGCGAACGCGCCCGCAAATCGTTTAACGCCCTGCTGGAACTCGAACGGCTCACGGGCATCCCCGGCTTTCCTGCTCGCAGCATCATTCGCAAGGATGAAACGGGCTACTATCAGTCGCGCGGCGAGTGGCACGAATCGCCCACCGACCCAAACTACATCTGGAAAGGTGACACCAGCTCCGACGAGCTGGACGGACACTACTTCATCTGGGCGGTGTATTACGATTTGTGCGCCGACGACGCCGAAAAAGAGCGCATTCGAGGCATCGTGAGGCGCGTAACTGACCACCTGATGCAGAACAACTGGCGGCTCATCGACAAAGACGGTAAACCCACTCGCTGGGCGATTTTCAACCCCGAAGCGGTTAACGACGACCCCATCTGGGAAGAGGAGCGCGGACTGAACTCGCTTTCAATGCTCTCGCACCTGAAAGTCGCCTACCACATCACAGGTGATGCGAAGTACCAACAAGCCTACGAAGAGTTAATTCGCAAACACCACTATCTGATCAACTCCGTCACACAGAAGATGCTGCCTCCATACTCGGTCAATCATTCAGACGACCAGCTGGCGTTTCTGTGCTACTATCCGTTCCTGCTCTACGAGGCGAACCCTGAATATCGGCGCATCTGGCTGATGAGTCTGGAGCGCAGCTGGCAGATTGAGCGTCCAGAGCGCAGCCCGTTGTTCAACTTTATCTACGGCGCGCTTTCAGGCAAGCCGTGCGATGTGGAGGCATCGGTGCAAACCCTGCAGGAATGGCCCTGGGACCTGCGCAACTGGCAGTGCCGCAACAGTCACCGATTAGACATCACGCTGGACACCAGCAAGAGCCGCTTCGGCGATTGGCAATCCGTGCAGATTGTGCCGTATAGTGAGCGCGAGGTTATGCGCTGGAATGGTAACCCCTATCGACTGGATGGAGGCGACCCGCTGGGTAGGGGCGAGGACGACGGCAGCGCGTTCCTGTTGCCCTACTGGATGGGGCGGTATCATCGAATAATTGAGGAATAATCACTCAACCGTAGCGTCGGCGTCCGCGCCGACGCTACGGTTGGGGTTGGTTTCGTCGGCGGGACGCCGACGCTACAGATGGGGTTGGTTTCGTCGGCGGGACGCCGACGCTACGGTTGGGGTTGGGTTCGTCGGCGGGGCGCCGACGCTACGGGTTTGGGGTTTCGTCGGCGGGGATGCCGACGCTACGATGGTTGGAGTCGTGGGCGGGGACGCCGACGCTACGGTTGGGTGTATGCATCGGCGTCCCTTGCGACGATAGATGCCGCTTGAACTCGCGATGAGTATTAGCACTACGCCGCCTGCTTCAACTCGCTGGTTGTGGCTCGCGTGTAAAGCCGATCGAGCCAGCTGACAATATCCTGGCTCACCTGCCGAATCTCGTTCAAGCACTGTTCGGCGCGGGCTTTGTCGTTCTTCTCCATAGCTTCCACTGCCTGAGCTGCGATTTGGTGCAGTCGCTCATGGGGAGGTTCGATTGCCTGAAACTCTGGCAGGTGACCGTACTGCTGCTGTCCAATCGAGTAGTACCATGTGCCCAGTGCACACTTCTTGTGCGAGACGAGCTGGTCGCGCGGGATCATTTCGCCGTGATGCACCATGCGCTCCACGCGCTCGACCCACTTTAGATGCGCTCGCTTGAAAGTCTGGATTTTCTCTTCAAGCGACTCCTCGTTGGAGACGCGGAACCGCCCGATAGAAAACATGAGTTTCTCGACGGTAGCAGACGTTTCGTTAGTGTTCTGGTTCAGCTTTTGCAGGGCTTCCACCTGCTGCTGCACAATTTGGTTGCTCTGTTCGGCGTTGGCAGCGGCTTGCTCGGCGAGGGCAGCCATCTGTTGCAACGCCTGCGTGGTGGTCTCCGCGCTGGCGAGCATCTGCTCGCTGGCAGCACTGGATTGCTCGGCAATCGCGGCGATTTGCTCCATCTCGCCCAGTGTCGCTTCGGAGGAGAGCTGCACTTCTTGCATCAGCTCGGCAGAGTGGCGCACCTGCTCAGCGATGGCGTCCACAGCTTGTAGGATAGACTGTAGTCCCGCTGCAACCTGTTGCGACACTTCACTGCCCTCCTGCACCACTTTTAGGTTCTCCTCCATCGAGAGGACTGTCTCCTGTGTTTTCTCGACCACCTGCTCCAGAATCTGCTGGATATCTTGACTGGAGTGAGCGGAGCGTTCGGCGAGTCGGCGCACCTCGTCGGCGACGACGGCAAATCCGCGCCCCGCCTCGCCCGCGCGTGCCGCCTCAATCGCCGCGTTCAGTGAGAGCAGGTTAATCTGCCGCGCGATGTCTTCGATCTTGCTGACAATCTTGGACACAGAGGCAGACATCTCAGCAAGTTGCTGAATCTCTTGGGCGGTGCGTCGGGTCTGCGATTCGATTTCGCGCATCACCTGTTCGGAGCGCTGAAGCGCGGAGCGTCCCTCTTGGGTGATTTGGGTCGCGTGTTCAGAGGCTTGCTGTGCCTGGTGCAACTCGGTGAAGGCATCTTGAATACGTCGAGTAATCAAGTTCACGCGCTCCACGCCTGCACTGGCGGACTGAGCCGTGTGTTCCGCGCCTTGCGCCACCTCGCTCGCAGCAAGCTGTACCTGCTGTATACTCTCTGTGATGCGCTGTATCTCATGCGCCAAGTGATTCGCGCCTTCGGCGGAGTCTTGCACAGTCATCCCCACATCGTTTGCACCTTGCGCCACAGTGTTCAGCCCTTGCACGACTTCTTGCACGCTGCCCAGCACCAACTTGGCGGTCTGGCGTGTCTCGGTGACGGCTTGCGCAAGCTTATCGACGGCGTCGTTGTAGCTGCGCAGCAGTGAGGCGAACTCATCGTTACCTGATACAGGCACACGATACAGCAGATCTCCTTGCTGGAGGTGATGGATTGCCGTGCGGAATTGATTCAAAGTCTCCGCCACGCGCGTGGCAGAGCGACGCAGGATGAAGCTGCCAATACCCACCAAGCCCACTACCAAAACCACTACGCTCCACAGCAGGCGCGTGCGACCTTGAATAATTGCTTGCGCCTCCTGTTCCTTGCGCTGCGCCCACTGCTCCGAGAGTTCCACAGTCTTCACAATCGCAGCACGGTGGTCGCTGAACACAGCCATGATTCGCGAGTGCAACTGCTCAATCGCTCGCTTATCCCCGCGGGCGACAGCAGGTTTCAACTGAGTGTCCACCAATCGGAAAAACTGTTGTGCTGGCTGGTGCGCCTCTGAAAGCAGCGTTCGGCGCAGCTCTGGGTCTTTGAGCGTCTCTTGCCATACTTTGTGGCGTTCCTGATAGTCGCTCTTAGCGCGTGCATATTCACGCAGAGCCTCTTGAGCGGCTTGCGGGTTATTTTCCAGCACTGCAAAGCACGCCTCGTCCACATACAACATCGCCTCCACTAAGTAGTGCGGCGGCGGGAGAATATCGGCGCGTAGGTCTTGTGCTAAACGGATCTCATCATACAAAGGTCCCTCAATTTGTACAGTCTTGAGCGTGCTGAGCGCAAGGATGCTTACCATCAGCAGCCCTACAACGGAGACACCCGCAATCACTGTTTGCTTTGCCGTCCAGCTCATTCGCGAAAACCAGTTCTGCATAGGGTTTCACCATCCTTAGAAGGTTCCAGCGCAATTATAGGCAGAGAAGTCGGAAAAATTAGAGGACGCGGGCACACCCGTGGAATATCTCGATATGGAGGCGGGACGATGAGTACGCTCCAAATTCAAATACCGAACACAAACCAGACGCTAAGCGGGTTATTGATAGGCGTCGACAAGACGACGATGCGTTTTGTGGCACGCATAGATGAGTGTTTGGAGTGCCTGCGGGTTAATATGACAGCTCAGGCGATGTTGACGATTGGGGGCACGCCACGCCGACTGTCAATACAGATTACGGATATTAACGGTAGTGTATTGACTTTCACACCCATTTCGGCGGCGATGCTGTATGAGCGACGCGAACGCAAGCGTTATTCAGTGAATCTGCAGGCACAGATACGTTACGGCGAGTCAAGCCTGCTCGTGAAGGTGGTCAATATCAGCGTGAGTGGCTTGGGGCTGCATACGCCGCAGGCGTTGGAGATTGGGCAGACGTTTGAAATCGAGTCGGCGTTGGTGGGCGCAGACCAACCGCTCCAGGCAACCGCACAGGTGCGCCACTGTCGCCCCTTGGATGGTGGGCGGTGGTATATCGGCGCGGCTTTCGTCGATTTGAACCGCGCCGACTCGTTATGGCTGCGGAAGCTATTCCCCTGAGGTCGTGGGGGCTGCAGGCGCGGCTCCACCACCTGCGCCGCCAGGCGGTCCCATACGCTGGCTTTTGGGAAGCATGGGTCCCTCGTAATAGCCCGGCGCGGAGGGAGGGGGCGGCTGTTCAGCACGGTAGCGCATAAACAGCGCAACCGCTACCAGCGCTGCTCCCAAAACCAAGAGAATGCTCAGATTGCGCTTGTTCATCGCTTGCTCAGGAAAACGCCCCTGCGCGGGTGCACAGGGGCGTAGATGATTACTGACCGCCCTGTTGCTGGGCGGGCGAGCCGACGCGCTCGCTCTTCGGCTGCATGGGACCTTCGTAATAGCCGCCGGCTTGCTTCTCTTCCTCCGAACTGCCACTACACGCGCTGAGACCCAGAATTATAAATAGGCTCAGCAGCGACGCCATGCCCAAGAACAGTTTACGCATCGTCGTTTGCATAACTTACTCCATCGAGAAGGTGTAGTAGCGCATGAACCACACGGTCTGGTTATTTTCGGTGGTGCTCATCAGGTATCGCTCGGAGTTGCGGGCGATGTATTTGGAGTGACCATCCAGGAACACAAAGTTGCTGCCTTCCTGGTGGATGAACTGCGACTCGCAGCCAAGCGAGATCACCACGTAAGTCGGACCGCGATCCAGCATCGTAATGCCGTCACCCAGCAGGATCGTCTCCCCCGGACGGCGGATTTCGGCGAGGTAGCGAGTTAGACCGCCGCTTGCCGCAGGGTATACCAAGCTGCCTGCGAAGTGATAGAACGGGTTCTGCTGTGTGCCGGCACCACCACGCTGCGCCATCTGGAACACCATCCCGTAGTGAGAGAAGATTTCCGTGGGAGGCATATACGGATCCAGCGAGCCCGGATAGCAGTCAGGCATGTTCGCGCCCTTGAGATAGTTGCTCTGGCTCCACGACGGACACGCATACAGCCCCTTCGGCGTGGCGCCTGCCACCCAGCGCTGACCTGCAGGGGGGCGGTTCACCTCGCTCTTCACATACGGGTTCAGCATCCCAATCCAGAACCGCTCCCACAGGGGCTGACCGGTATACTCACCTATCTTGAACCAGCCGACAATCGCCTCGTCGTAGTCCTGGGCGTACATCATAATCGCAGTGCCAAGCTGACGCCCGTTCGACAAACACTGGGTCTTGCGCGCTTGTTCACGCGCCTGCGCAAACACAGGGAACAGGATCGCCGCCAAAATGGCGATGATCGCAATCACAACCAGCAGCTCAATCAAAGTAAAACCACGGCGATATACCATA